>JBCBWF010000142.1:0-11316 GCA_039817245.1 Pseudomonadota bacterium
CGCCCGGCGCCATCGCCCCCGCCGCGCCCAGCACCGTCGGCTCGATGAACTCGTCGGTCTCGCCGCGCGCATAGGCGGCGTCGATCGCGGCCAGCGCATCCGGCGCCACCCGCCCGCGCCCCTGCGCGATCGCCTCCCAGGCGGCCGAAACCCGCTCCCAGCGCTTGTCCCGGTCCATCGCGTAGAAGCGGCCGATGACGCTCGCCACCCGCAGCCCTGCCAGCCCGTCGAGCTCGCCCAGCAGGGCCGCCACCTGGCCCCGCGCCGTCTCCGGCCCCACATCGCGCCCGTCGGTGAGCAGATGCAGCGCCACCGGCACCCCGCGCGCGCTCAGCACCCGCGCCGCCGCCGCGATATGGCACTGATGGGCATGCACGCCGCCGGGGCTCGCGAGCCCGACGAGATGCGCCGTCCCGCCGGTCTCCAGCAGCCGGTCCGCAAACTCTGCCAGCGCGGGGTTGGCGTCGAAGCTGCCATCCTCGATGGCGCGGTCGATCCGGGGCAGATCCATCCACACGACCCGGCCCGCGCCGATATTCGTATGCCCCACTTCGGAGTTGCCGATCTGGCCCGCCGGCAGGCCCACATCCTCGCCGGAGGCATCGAGCAGCGCGGTGGGGCAGGTGGCCCGGATCCGGTCGAAATTCGGCGTCTCGGCGATCAAGGGCGCGTTGTCCTCGCCGCCCTCGCGCGCGCCCCAGCCGTCCAGGATGACGAGGATGACAGGTCGGTGCTGCATCGGCGTCGCCCCCTCGATGGCCCGGCGCGGAACCCGTTGCTGCGCCGCATCCCGTCCCGGCCGTTGATCGGCAACGCCGGCGCGGGCGTCAACCCCCGCAGGCCCCAAGCCGCCGCGCGAAAAGCCGCGTCACGCCCGATGATAGGGGCTGCCGGCCAGGATCGAGACAGCGCGGTAGATCTGCTCGGCCAGCATGGCGCGGGCCAGCGCATGGGGCCAGACCATCGGGCCGAGGGAGAGAAGCCGGTCGGCCCGCGCGCGCAGCGCCGCCCCGTGCCCGTCCGCGCCGCCGATGAGAAAGGCGATCCGCCCCGTGCCTCCGTCGCGCCGCTCGGCGAGCAGCGCGGCGAAGGCGGGGCTGTCCATCGCGCGGCCGCGCTCGTCGAGCGCCACGATCAGCGCGCCGTCGGCCGCGGCCAGCAGCCGTTCGCCCTGTTCCGCCTGACCGCGCGCGCGCCGCTCGTCCACCTCGACGATATCCACCGGCCCCAGCGCCAGCGGCCGGCCCGCCTGCGTGGCCCGCGCGGCATAGTCCGCCACCAACGCCGCCTCCGGCCCGCCCTTGAGGCGGCCGATGGCGGCGATCGTCAGGCGCATCCGCGCTGTCCGGTCCGGGGCGCCCTCAGGCGGGGCGCGCGAGGCGGTCCGGCGCCGGCTGCCACATCTTCTCGATCTGGTAGTAGCTGCGCACCTCGGGGCGGAAGAGATGCACGATCACATCGCCCGCATCGATCAGCACCCAGTCCGCAGTGTCCTTGCCTTCGATCTTGGCGCGGATCCCCGCCTCGGCCTTCAGCCGGTCCGTCAGCTTCTCGCTGAGGGCGGCCACATGGCGCGACGACCGCCCGGAGGCGACCACCATGAAGTCGGCCATGTCGGACTTGCCGGCGAGATCGATCTCCACGATCTCCTCCGCGCTGTCCTGGTCGAGCGATGCGAGGATGAGGGAAAGGAGCTGCCGTCCCCCGGCGGAATCGGCCGTCGAGCCTGTGGAGGCCTCCGGCGCCTGGGCGCACGCAGCGCCCGAAACGATCTGTCCAGTCAGAACGATCCTCCGTCAGCAGGCCGCAGACCCCCCAACGGAGCCCTGAAGACGACCCTCCAACACGCTTCTTTTACCCCAGCGCCGTCACACTCACAAGTCTCGCCCCTGCCGGCCGGCGCAGCCGTCGGATGCGGTCCCTGCCGGCCACACACCGGCAGGGGCTTCATGCGGGCGTCAGTGGTTGCCGCGGACCACGCGCTCATAGTCGGCGGAGAGATCCCGGGCCAGTGCGCCGACCTCGAAGCTGTAGTCCCCGATCTCGCCCACCGGGGTCACCTCCGCGGCCGTGCCCGTCAGCCAGCACTGCTCGAAGCCCTCTAGCTCGGTCGGCATGATATGCCGCTCGATCACCGGCACGCCGCGCTCCTGCAGCATCCCGATCACCGTCTGCCGCGTCAGCCCGTCCAGAAAGCAGTCCGGCGTCGGCGTATGCACCGCCCCGTCCTTCACGAAGAAGATGTTGGCGCCGGTCGCCTCGGCCACATAGCCGCGATAGTCCATCATCAGGCTGTCCGAGCAGCCCTTCGCCTCGGCCGCGTGCTTGGACATCGTGCAGATCATGTAGAGCCCCGAGGCCTTGGCATGGCAGGGGATGGTCTCCGGGCTCGGCCGCTTCCACTTCGAGATGTCGAGCTTCGCGCCCTTCAGCTTCGCGTCGCCGTAATAAGCGCCCCATTCCCAGGTCGCCACGGCCATGTGCACGGGGTTGCGCGCCGAGGCGACCCCCATATCCGGCCCCGAGCCGCGCCAGCAGACCACGCGCACATAGGCGTCCGAGAGGTCGTTGGCCTTCATCGTCACGGCCTTGGCCTCCTCGATCTCCTCCACGGTGTAGGGGATCGGGATATCCATCGCCATGCCCGAGGCCAGCAGCCGCTTGGAGTGGTCCTCCGAGCGGAAGATCTGCCCGCCATAGGCCCGCTCGCCCTCGAAGACCGAGGAGCCGTAATGCAGCGCATGGCTCAGAAGATGTACCTTCGCCGAGCGCCACTCCACGAGATTGCCATCCATCCAGATGAAGCCGTCGCGGTCGTCATAGGCGCTACCGGGAGCCATGGGGTCGTTCTCCTGCGTCTTCGCCGGCATAGGGGCCGGCATGTTTCGGAATGTTACGTCACGAGCCCCGAGGGCGACACATTCTGGCATCCCGGGGCGGAGGTTCGGGTATCATCGGACTTGCATTCAGTCAACGTCGCTGACATAAATTGTGAAAGAGCGAGCCCCGGCGGCCAACGCGTTCCCGGCGTCCGCCGCGCGGAGCGCGAGGGATGCGGTGGGATGCGATGAACCGGTCGGACCAGCTTCTGTTTCTCACCGAAGAGCAGCTTCGCCAGGGCATTGAGCTCATGTTCTTCGCCTATCGCGACTTCACCTCCGACCCGGACGCGGTGCTGGAGGAGCGCGGCTACGGGCGCGCCCATCACCGCGCGATCCACTTCATCAAGCGCCGCCCAGGCATCACCGTGGCCGGGCTGCTCGAGATCCTGCAGGTCACCAAGCAGTCGCTGAACCGCGTGCTGCGCCAGCTCATCGAGGACGGGCTCGTCACCTCCACCGCGGGCGAGACGGACCGGCGCCAGCGCAATCTCCGCCTCACCGCCGAGGGCGAGGCGCTGGAGCGCGCCCTCTCCGCCCCGCAGCGCGAGCGCCTGCGCCGTGCCTTCTCCGATGCCGGGCCCCAGGCGGTGGCCGGATTCCGCCGTGTTCTCGGGGCCATGCTGAACGAAGGCGGGCGCGACGCCGTGCTCAGCCTGGTGGAGCAGAGCGAGAAATGATCGCAGGTCGAAACTTATCGATGCGTGCCGACCGCCGCTCCCCTATCCTTGCCCGGACGTTACCGTGGCGTTCCCCTGCGCCGTGTCCGAGGCTTTCGACATGACTGGCGCAGACCAGCCTGCCCATATCCTCGTCGTGGACGACGACGCCCGCATCCGGGACCTCCTGAAACGGTTCCTGAAGCGCAACGGGTATATGGTCACGGCCGCGCGCGACGCCGAGCATGCGAGCCGGCTCCTGGTCAATCTCAGCTTCGACATGCTGGTGCTCGACGTGATGATGAAGGGCGAGGACGGGGTCGCCTTCACCCGCCGCATGCGCGGGCAGATCGAGGCGCCGGTCCTGCTGCTCACCGCCAAGGGCGAGACCTCCGACCGCATCGAGGGGCTGGAGGCGGGCGCGGACGACTATCTCGTCAAACCTTTCGAGCCGCGCGAACTTCTGCTGCGCATCGGCGCCGTCCTGCGCCGCGCCCAGCCGGTGCCCGAGCCCGAGCCCGCCCCGCGCGCGCTCCTGCTCGGCACGATCCGCTACGACGTGCTGCGCGGTGCCCTGGAGCGCGGCGAGGAGATGATCCGCCTCACCTCCTCCGAGCAGGCGCTGATGCGCGTCTTTGCGCGCCAGCCCAACGAGCCGGTCAGCCGCGCCCGCCTCGCCGAGGAACTCGGCGGCTCCACCGGGGAGGTGCAGGAACGCGCGGTCGACGTCCAGATCACGCGACTCCGTCGCAAGATCGAGAGCGACCCCAAGACGCCGCGCTACCTGCAGACCGTCCGCGGCTCCGGATACATGCTCACGCCGGACTGATTCCGCCGCCAGTGATCCGGATTGGGTCAGGGTCGATGCAGAATCTTTCGATCTCCCCCCGGTTGTGCCTCGCGTAGCGGACAGCCTGGAATTGCCCGTATTTCGCGCTTCCTCTACTGTGATCCCGCAATCAGCCTTTGAGGGAGGGGTGATGAAACGGCTCTGGAGACGCGCGTTCGCGCCGCTGCTGTTGGCGTGCCTGCCGGTGCTCGCCGGCTGCAATACGCTCAAGGACCCCACGATCGCGAGCGAGACCCAGGCGGGTCCCGCGATCCCCGTGCGCCAGGCCCAGGCGGGCCTCGCCGCACTCAACTATCGCGTCGGTCCGGTCGACGGCGTGCTCGGCCCGCAGACCGATGCGGCCGTGTCGCGCTTCCGCCGCCGCGAGGGGCTGCCGGAGGAGGGCGATCCCTCCCAGGGCCCGATCGACGAGGCCTTCGCGGACAAGCTCGCCGAGCGCCTCGCCTTCGCGGGCCTGCAGCGCCGCCAGGCCTCGCGCCGCACCGCCGCGGCCAAGGCCCGGGCCACCGCGCCGCGCGAGGCGCCGACCGCCGAAGCGCGTGCGGACACGCCCACCGCCGTGGCGGCGCCCGCCGCGACGGACGGGGAGGACGACGCCCTCGACGCGCTCCTGCAGCGCTGGGAGGACAAGGCCGCGACGCCGGACGCGCCGGAGCCCGCCGCCGAGGGCCTGCCCGCCGCGGCCGTGCCCCAGGACGCGCCGACCGCGGCCAAGGCGGCGGATGCGGCCACGCTCGCGCCCGCCGATCCCGCGGCCCTGCCGAATGCGCATCGCAGCACCGCCAGCCAGGCCCCGGCCGCCGCGGCGCCGGCGATCGTCGTGCCGCTGCCGGACGCGGCCGATCCCGCCGCGGCGCCGGCCAGTGCCGATCCCGCGCCCGTCGACCCTGCCACCGCCGATATCGCGCCAGCCACGCCCGCGCCCGTACAGTGACCGCGCTGGCGGCCAGCGCCGAGGCCCGGCCCCGCGGCCGGGCCGGCGCGTCCCCGCGCGCATGCCCCGCCGGCCCTGTCGGCCCCGCCGCGCGCCGGGCCTGCCGGCTCCTGCAGGCGCTGCTCCTCGCCCTTCTCCTGCCCGTCGCCTGCGCGCCGGTGCAGGGCGTGTCGAGCCGCGGGCCGACCCTCGCCCCGGGCGAGACCGCCATCCCGGTCGGCCGCGCGCAGGCCGGCCTCTTCCGCCTCGGCTACAATCCCGGTCCCGTCGACGGGCTCTGGGGCCCGCGCACCGCCGCCGCCGTCCGCGCCTTCCAGGCGGAGGAGGGCCTGCCGATCAGCGGCGTCATCGACTACCCCTTCGCGGACCGGCTGGAGGCCCGCCTCGCCGGCCTGCCGCCGCCCATCGAGACCCGCCCCGGCGTGAACGCCCCGGTGGCCGAGACGAGCCCGCTCGACCCGCTCGAACCCCTGCGCGGCCCCGACACCGACCCACAGCGCGGCGACACGGTCTACGACCCGGACTTCGCCCCTGCGCCCAGAGATCCCGCCTACGATGATCCCGCCAACGATCCGGCTTACGATCCCGCCCTCGAGGCCGACCGCGAGATCGCCCGCGCCGATCCCCTCCCGGATCCGGGCTCCGAACCGCTCCCCGAACCAGAGCCGGAGCCAGAGCTGCAGCCTCGCGCAGCGCCCGAGCCCGAGCCAGAGCCAGAGCCTGAACCGGCCCCGCCGGTCACGGCCGCCCCGGCGCCCGCGCCGGGTCCCGAGGCGACGCCCACCCCCACCCCCGAGCCGCAGCCGGCGCCGAGCCGGACCACCCGCGCCCCGCCCGCCAGCCTCGCCTATGTCAGCGGCAACCCGCCGGAGGACCTCGTCGCCGCCACCGGCACCGCGCCCAACGCGCTCGGCGATATCCGCTTCGCGCTCGCCGATCTGAACGGGGACGGCCGGCGCGACGCGGTCTGGCACAATGCCGGCGCGCGCTTCTGCGGCGCCGCCGGCTGCGCCTTCCAGGTCCTGTTCCGCTCGGCCGACGGGAGCTGGCGCCGCGTCGCGCGCCTGCTCGCCAGCGAGGTGCAACTCGCCGACAGCGCCACCGGCGGCGTGCGCGACCTGCTCGTGACGGGCCGCCGGGGCCGCGCGGTCTGGCGCTTCTCCGGCGGCCGCTACGCACCGGCCGGTTGAGCCCCACGCGCCCCCGCGCGAGCGGGCCCCACGCGCCTGCGTCGCAGCCCGCCCCCTGGCGCCCTTTGCCTCTTTCAACCACCGCCGAGCCGGGGCAGTCTTGGCCCATGAGCATTGCCGAAACCCTTGCCGCGCAGCGCCGTAACGCCCGCCCGGCGGCCCGCCTGCGCGCCGCCCGACGGCCGCTGGCGCTTGCCGCGGCGCTCGCGGCCTGGCTTGGCGCGTGGCTTGGGGCCGCGCCCGCGCCCGCCGCCACCCTCCTCGATCTCGACGAGGTCGACTGGAGCCAGGTGATCTACGAGGTCGAGGGCTTCCCCGGCGTGCCGCTCTTCGAGATGCCCCGCATCTCCGCCGAGCTCCGCCTCGTCCAGAACATGGCGCTGCGCGGCAACCATGCCGGCGCCGTCGGTCTCATCGACCGGCTCCTCGCGCGCTTTCCCTATGTCGGCGAGCTCCATGCCAGCCGCAGCGTCTTCCTCGCGCTGACCGGCGAGCGAGAGGAGGCGCTCACCGAGCTGCGCACCGCCATCGATCTCGGCTACGACCGCGCCGGCGCCTTCCGCAACGCCCGGGCGCGCTCGCTCGCGGGCTTCGCGGAGCTTCCGGGCTTTCGCGACGCCATCGCGCGCGAGGCCAAGATCCCGGACTTCACCATCCCCCCCGCCACGCCGGCCGTGGTCACCGAGCAGCGCGCGAGCGTGGGGCCGGACAATACCCGCTGGCTGATCGACCTCGCGCGCCTGCGCTCCAGCTTCACCTTCCCGCCCCGCCTCTCGCGCCAGCCCCCGCTCGGCCAGACCGGCGGGCCGGAGAGCCAGGCGCTGGCCCGCCTCGTCTCCCGCGGGGCCGCCGCGGGCCTCGCCGGCGTGCTCTACGACAATCGCGACGACGGGCATTCGAGCCTGAAGCGCGCGGATTATCCGCGCCTCTCCTTCGTCGACTACGGGCCCGAGGCGCGCGCCCAGCGGCTCCATTACGGGCTCAACCAGCACATGCTGTTCGACGCGCCGGTGATCGGGAACTCCTCCACCGCGCTCACCGCGGGGCCGTTCTGGCGGAGCCAGCCGCGCTCGGCGCTCACCACGCCCTTCGGCCCGGCCCGGCTCGCGCAGCTCTATGCGGGCAACCACATCTACGTCTTCCCCGAGCATCGCGACCACGACCCGGCGCAGAGCGGCGGGCGCGGCGATGTGCTGCCGGCCAACACGCCCTATTATGTGCTCTCCCAGGGCTCGTCCGGCACGGACCGGGCGTTTCTCGACGCCGTCGCCCACATCCTGGCCGCCATGAAGCCCGAGACCCGCAGGCTGGCCGAGCGCCGCGGCCTCCTCGCGCCCACGGTGCAGATGGTGCTCCGCCGCGGCATGGCCGGCGTGGCGGACGACCCGGAGCGCTACCTCGCCGGCGCGGCGCATCCGAGTGTCTTCGACGGGGCGGCCATCGATCTCGCCACCATGATCGACATCGCCCACCGCCTGACGCCGGAGACCCTGCCGCCGGTGCCCCGCCTCGCGGTGCTCGCGGATTTCGAGGCGCGCGAGGGGATCGACTACTTCGGCCAGCGGCTGACCGAGGCGCTCTTCACCACGCCCTATGCCGTCGGGCGGATCTGGCGCGCGGCGGCGTTCACGCGGCGCGTGACGCTCGATGTCTCGCAGACCCCGCCGCCCGATCCCGGCGCCGCGGGGCCGCTGCGCTTTCACTGGAAACTGCTGCGCGGCGATCCCGATCGGGTGCGCATCCGCCCGCTCGACCCGCAGGGCCGGCGCGCGGCGGTCGAGATCGACTGGCAGACCCGCGGCACCGTGCCCGGCCGGCCGGATCTGACCACGGATCGCGTCGATATCGGGGTGTTCGCGGATAACGGCGTCGAGCTCTCGGCGCCGGGCTTCTTCTCCGTCCTCTTCCCCGCGCGCCAGGCGCGGCGCTACGGCCCGCCCTCGGGCGAGGGGGGCCAGCGGCTGCTGGAGCGGGTGGACTACGCGCCGGCGGCTGCGCCCTCCGGTCTCTACGAGGACCCGGTGATCTTCCCCCGCCGCGACTGGGTGGACGAGTTCGCCTATGACGCGGAGGGGGCGGTGGCCGGCTGGACCCGCCGGCGCGGCGACCGGCTCAGCCGCTTCACCAAGCACGGCTATCTGATCCGCGAGTTCGACGCCGAGGAGCGCCCGGTGCTGGCCGAACGCGTCGCCTATCCGCTGCGCCGCCGCGCCGACGGCACGCCCGAGGCGGTCGAGACCCCCACGGGCAAGCGCTTCGAATTCATCTATACGAGCGACACCGACCGGATCGGCACCCTGGTGCCGCTGCCCGATCGCGCCCCATCCCCAACGCCTTCGCCGTCCCCGTCCTCCGCGCCATCGGAACCGGCCGCGCAGGGTGCTGCGGCCGGCACCGAGAACTGAGCGCCCGGACCGGGCCGGCGCGTCAGGTGACGACGATCCCGTGGATCCCGCTCGCAGAGGTGCCGGTCGCGTGCACCCGCTTCACCCCGCAGAGCACATAGCCGTAATTCGGCACGTTCACCGAGCGCACATTGCCCTTCACCGAAGTGAAGGTCACCGCGCCACCGGTCTCGACATAGAGCGCGATGGCCACATCCGCGAGATCCGAGCCGTCGTTCGGCGCGAGCGGCACATAGTCGAGCCCGGGGCCGGCAACGGCGGAGGCTCGGTTCTGGAAGGGGTTGTTCATCTCTGCTTCTCCTATCGCCGGGCTGCGCGGCGTCGCGCTCCGGCCTGTCTCCGCAAGGGTCCCGGGCGCGGGACCGCGGGCATTAAGCCGCGAGGGTCGCACCCGTTGCGCGCCAGGCCCCGCCAGCGCGCGCGCCCAACCGCAAGCCCCACGCCCCGCGCGCAGATCCCCTTCCGCCGTGCCGGGAGCGTTGTGGTGGCCCCGGCTTCGGTCTAGGCTTGGCGCATGAGCGTTCTCCTCCTCACACACCCCTCTTCGCACCGCCACGAGACGCCGCCGGGCCACCCCGAGCGCGTCGCCCGGATCGTGACGGTCGACGGCGTGCTCTCCAGCGCCGAATACGACGCCCTGCCGCGGCGCGAGGCGCCCGCGGCGGATGATGCCGCCCTCAAGCGCACCCACGATCCGGCCTATGTGGACCACATCATCGCGGCCGCGCCGAAGGACCACTCCATCGCGCTGGATCCGGACACGCATATGTCCCCCGGCTCGCTCGAGGCCGCGCGCCACGCCGCCGGCGCCAATATCGCGGCCGTCGAGGCGGTGGTGTCGGGCGAGGTGAAGGCCGCCTTCTGCGCCGTGCGCCCCTGCGGCCACCATGCCGAGTTCGACAAGGCGATGGGCTTCTGCCTCTTCAACAACGTCGCCGTCGGCGCGCGCCACGCGCTCGAGGTGCTCGGCCTCAAACGCGTCGCTATCGTCGATTTCGACGTCCATCACGGCAACGGCACCCAGCATATCTTCGAGACCGAGCCGCGGATCCTGTTCGCCTCCTCGCACCAGATGCCGCTCTATCCCGGCACCGGCGCGGCGCATGAGACCGGGGTGGGCAACGTCATCAACACGCCGCTCGCGCCCATGACCGGCGGTGCGCAGATGCGCGAGGTCTATCAGGGCACCATCCTGCCCCAGCTCCGCGCCTTCGCTCCCGAATTGTTGATCATCTCCGCCGGGTTCGACGCGCATACCAACGACCCGCTCGCCAACCTCAACTGGTTCGACAGCGATTTCGGCTGGGTCACGCGCGAGATCTGCGCGGTGGCGGCCGAAAGCGCCGGGGGCCGCGTCGTCTCCTCGCTCGAGGGCGGCTACGATCTCGACGGCCTCGCCGAGGGCGTGCGCGCCCATCTGGACGTGCTCGTCGCCCATGCCGCGGCCTGAGGGCGTGCGGCTTCTCCCCTCCACCCCGAAGGATCCCCGATGTCCGAGCCTGAAAACCCTCAGGAATCCGGCGATATCGCAGCCCTCAGCTTCGAGGACGCGCTGGCGGAGCTGACCCGCGTCGTCGATGCGCTGGAAGGCGGCGAGGTCCCGCTCGACCGCTCCCTCGCCCTCTACGAGCGCGGCGAAGCGCTCAGGCGCCACTGCGAGAAGGTGCTCGCCGATGCGGAGCTGAAGGTGGAACGAATCGTGAGTGGCCGCGACGGAACGCCCGCCACCGAACCGTTCGATGCAGGCTGATCACGCTTGCCCCTTGCGGGTCATGGGTCTAGGTCGGGGGCTTCGCCCGGCGTTGCCCGCGCCGGAAACATCTGTCAACATTGGTTGACAACTGCACGAGTCAAATCGGGAGGCATCGGTGACCGACCGCCCCAGAACGCCCCTTCTCGACACCGTTCGCGAGCCTGCGGATCTGCGCCACCTCTCCGACGAGGAGCTCACCCAGCTCGCCCATGAGCTGCGCGCGGAGACGATCTCCGCGGTGTCGGTCACCGGCGGCCATCTCGGTGCGGGGCTCGGCGTGGTGGAGATGACCGTCGCCATCCACGCCGTGTTCGACACGCCGCGCGACAAGCTGATCTGGGATGTCGGCCACCAGTGCTACCCGCACAAGATCCTCACCGGGCGGCGGGACCGGATCCGCACGCTGCGCCAGGGCGGCGGCCTCTCGGGCTTCACCAAGCGCGCCGAGAGCGAATACGACCCGTTCGGCGCGGCGCACTCCTCCACCTCCATCTCCGCCGGGCTCGGCTTCGCCAAGGCGCGCGATCTCGGCTGCGAGCAGGTGGGCGATGTGATCGCCGTGATCGGGGACGGGGCCATCACCGCGGGCATGGCCTATGAGGCGATGAACAATGCGGGCCATCTGAAGAGCCGGCTGGTGGTCATC
>JBCBWF010000152.1:0-10894 GCA_039817245.1 Pseudomonadota bacterium
CGCCGCGCCGCCGACGGAGAGGTACCAGATCACCGGCAGGGCGGCGAGAAAGAGGATGTCGATCCCCGCGCCCGCGAGCCCGATGGGGCGCAGCGCGCCGGTGCGCGCGAGACGGCGGAGCGAGAGCACCGCGACGGCCATGGCGAGACCGGCCAGGAGCGTCGACATCAGCTTGTCGAAGAGGTTCGCGCCGATCAGCCAGACGCTGGCGAGGAAGACCGCGAGAAAGACCACACGCATGAGCGAGAGCGCGCGCAGCCCCTGGCGCTCGCGCTCGGCGAGGAGGGCTGCGGAGCGCGTTGGCGCTTCCGGCGACGCTCGCGGTTCCGGCTCTGACACGCCCTGCGCTCCCCCCGCCCCTCCGATGCCCGGCCGCAGTCCTGCCCGACCGGAGCAAGGGTCGCCGAAGCGCGGCGGGCGGGCAAGCGCGTTGGCGCTCAGGGGCAGAGGGCGAGCATCCAGTCGCGGAACTCGGCGGCCGGGCGCGAGAGGCTGGCGCCGCGCGGATGGATGAGGTTGTAGGAGAAGGCCGTGTCCCAGACCCGCTCGAAGGGATCGACCAGCCGGCCGTCCTTCAGCTCCTCCTCCACGAGCCAGGCGGCGAAGAGCGAGACGCCGAGGCCGTTGATGGTCGAGCTGAGCTGGAAATGGCGGTCCTCGAGCATCATCTGCGGCTGGTCCGGCGAGAGGGCGAGGCCGGCCTTGCCGAGCCATTCCTCCCACATGCGCGTGTCGTCCACATGCAGGAGCGTGCAGCGCGGCAGATCCTCCGCCTGCGAAAGCGCCATGGCGCGGCGGTAGCCGGGGCTGCAGACCACGCGCAGCTCCTCGCGCCAGAGGCGGTGCACGGCGAAGCTCGGCCAGGCGCCCCTGCCCCACTGGATGCCGAGATCGGCGAAGCCTGCGGGGTTCTCCATGCGCGCATAGCTGTTGTTGTGGTTCTGGATGGAGAGCTGGAGGCCGGGATGGCGCTCCCAGAGCCCGCCGAGGCGCGAGGAGAGCCAGCGGCTGGCGAACATCGGCAGGACCGCGACGGTGAGCGTGGCCGAGCGCTGGCCCGCGCGCTCGAGGCCCGCGCGGATGGCGGCGAGACCGCGGTCCACATCGGCGGCGAGGGCGGCGCCGGCATCGGTGGGCTCGAGCCCGCGGGCGGTGCGGCGGAAGAGGGCGGTGCCGAGCTCCTCTTCCAATTTCTTGATGTGATAGCTCACCGCGCTTTGCGTGGTGTTGAGCGCCTCGGCCGCCCGCGTGACGTTGCGATGGGCGAAAGCAAGGTGAAAGACCTGCACGGACTTCAGATTTCGGACCGGTTCCATGGGTTTCCGGGCGGCCTGGGGATCGATTGCTGCGCTCGACGCTCAGGCGACGCTATCGAAAATTTCGATGCTGTCCACGAATCTTTAGGCTTCTGACCCGGGGCGCGCACAGCTAGCGTGGCCGGATCGCACGTCAGATGCGGAGACAGGGGAGGAAGGCGTGACCACCGCGGTCCTGCAAGCGGTCGGGCTCAGCAAGCGTTTCGGCGGCGTGCGGGCCATCGACGAGCTGTCGTTCGAGGTGCGCCCCGGCGAGATCCTCGGCCTGATCGGGCCGAACGGCTCCGGCAAGTCCACGACGGTGAACGTGCTCTGCGGCGTCTACCCCGCGACCTCCGGCGAGATCCTGCTGGGCGGCGGGCATGTGCAGGGCCTGCCGGAATATGAGCGCGTGGCCATGGGGCTGGCGCGCACCTTCCAGACCGCGAGCCTGTTCCCGGACTTCACGGTGCGCGAGCAGGTGGCGCTCGGCTGCGACGTGACGCTCAAATCGGGTCCGCTCTCCTGGATCTTCGGGCGCGGCCGGGGCAGCGGCGAGGAGGAGGCCGCGGCCGCACGGGTGGAGGATGCGCTGGAGCTGACGGGGCTCTCCGCCTCGGCCGGGCGGCGCGTGGGCACGATCTCGTCGGCCGAGCAGCGCTTTCTGATGATCGCGACCGCGCTCGCCTCCGATCCCAAGCTGGTGCTGCTCGACGAGCCGGCGGCGGGGCTGGTGGCGCAGGAGCGCCGCGCGCTCGGCGAGACGATCCGCACGATCCGCGACCGGGGCACCGCGGTGCTGGTGATCGAGCACCATATGGGCCTGATCATGGAGATCTGCGACCGGATCGTGGTGCTCAATTTCGGCCGCAAGATCGCCGACGGGACGCCGGCGGAGATCCGCGCGGACCCCGCGGTGGTGGACGCCTATCTGGGCGAGGCGGCCTGATGCTGGAGGTGCGCGGCCTGCGCGCGGGATACGGCGCCATCGAGGTGCTGCACGGGATCGATCTCGATGTGGGCGAGGGCGAATGCGTGGCGCTGATCGGCGCCAACGGCGCGGGCAAGACCACGACACTGAAAACCATCTGCGGGCTGCTCGCGCCGAAGGCCGGCAGCATTCGGCTGCGCGGCGCCGAGATCGGCGGGCGCAGCGGCCATGCCATCGTGCGCGAGGGCGTGACCATGTGCCCGGAGGGCCGGCAGGTCTTTCCCCAGATGAGCGTGCTGCAGAACCTGCGCATGGGCGCATATGCGCGCGAGGACGACGAGCAGGCCGCGGATCTGGAGCGCATGATGGACATGTTCCCGATCCTGCGCGAGCGCGCGCGCCAGTCGGCCGGCACGCTTTCGGGCGGCGAGCAGGAGATGCTGGCGATCGCGCGCGCGCTGATGGCGCGGCCGAAGCTCTGCATCTTCGACGAGCCCTCGCTGGGGCTGGCGCCGAAGATCGTGGCGGAGGTGGCGGCGACGCTCGCGCGCATCAAGGCGATGGGGATGACGATCCTGCTGGTGGAGCAGAACTCGCTGATGGCGCTGCGTCTCGCGGACCGGGCCTATCTGCTGGAGGCCGGCGAGATCGTGCTGGAGGGCACCGGGGAGGCGCTGCAATCCCACCCGGATGTGGCCCGGGCCTATCTCGGCCACTGAGGAACGACCGAACGACACCCCGGAGAAGGGGATGCGGACCAAAAGGGAGGAGACGATATGAAACGGAGCCTTACGAGCCTTGCGGGCGCCGCCATCGCGGGCCTGATCGCCGCCCAGCCGGCGCTGGCGCAGGAGACACTGACCATCGGCGTGAACGACGCGCTGACCGGCGGCGCCGCGGTCTACGGCCTGCCGCAGGCCAACGCCGTGAAGCTGGCGGCCAAGGAGATCAACGCGGCCGGCGGCATCAAGGTGGGCGACGAGACCTACATGCTCGAGGTCATCGCCTATGACGACAAGGGCAACCCGACCGAGGCAACCAATGCGGTGCGCAAGCTGATCGACCGCGACGGGGTGAAGTATATCCTCGGCTTCTGCTGCTCGGGCGCCACCGGGGCGGTGGCCTCCTTCATCGAGTACGAGGACGCCGTGATGCTGGTCGGCAATGCCGCCGAGCGCTCGATCACCACGCGCGAGATCGGCAACCTCACCCGCACGCGTCCGCCGGCGGACTATACCGGCGCGGCCGCCGGGACCTTCGTGGCCGAGCAGGGGCACAAGCGCGTGGCGGTGCTGGGTGCCCTCGATGTGGGCTTTTACGCCAGCTACGTGGACGCCTTCGAGAAGGAGCTGAACAAGGCCGGCGGCGAGATCGTGACGCGCGAGGCCTTCGCGCTCAAGGATCGCGACATGACCCCGCAGCTCACCAAGATCCGCGGGCTGGATGCGGATGCGCTGCTGGTGGTGGGCTATGTGGAGCCCGCGGCCTTCATCTACCGCCAGTCGGTCGAGCTCGGGCTCGACCTGCCGCGCTACGGCTTCACCTCCGGCTCGGAGGAGCAGTTCCTGCGCGTGGCCACGAGCGAGCAGATGGAGGGTGTGTGGGACCTGCGGCCGACGGAGCTGACGCTGCTCTCGGCCACGGAGAACGGCATCGCCTATCACAAGAACTACTCGGACGAGTTCGGGATCTCGCCCTCGCCGAGCTCGCCTTACGCCTATGACCAGACCTATGCGCTGAAGGATGCATTGGAGGCGGCCGGGACGGTGGAGGACACCGCGGCGGTGGCCAAGGCGCTGCGCGCGCTGGCGGTGCCGGACGAGGTGGTGATGCAGTACCTGCCGGTGGAGGGCCGGATGTTCGACGTGAACGGGCAGGCCTACACCTCGAACGGGGCCTTCCAGTGGCGCGACGGGAACTGGACCTTCGTACAGGACCTGCCCTCGGACGCGGTGGCCTATTCGAAGTTCCTGAGCACGCTGGACTGAGGAGCCGGGTGGCGCGGGACCTGCCGCGCCGCCCCCCCCAAGGAACGGAGCCCATGATCGAGATCCTCCAGCAGATCGTGAACGGCCTGGCGATCGGCGGCGTCTATGTGCTGATCGCGCTGGGGCTGACCACGGTGTTCGGCATTCTCGGGATCGCGCATTTCGCGCATGGCTCGGTGTCGATGTTCGGCGGCTATCTGACCTTCTTCCTGGCGGCCGAGCAGGGGCTGCCGCTGCTGCTGGCGATCCCGGTGGCGCTGGCGGCGGGGGTGGTGATCGGGATGGCGATCGAGCTTCTGGCCTACAGGCCGGTGCGCGGCGCGAGCCATATCAATGCCTTCATCGTGGCGCTGGGGCTGACGATGATGGTGGAGGGGCTCAATCTCGAGTTTTTCGGCCATGAGCAGGTGGTGATCCCGACGGGGCTCGACCGGGTCTACGATATCGGCGGGGTGACGCTGCCGGAGCTGCGGCTCTACGTGATCCTGTCGGCGGCCCTGCTGATCGTGGCGATGACGGTTTTCGTGGAGCGCACCAAGACCGGCCAGGCGATCCGCGCGGTGGCGGAGAACCGCGATGCGGCGATCCTGATGGGGGTGAATGTGCGCACCATCCCGCTGGTGGTGTTCGCGATGTCCACCGCACTCGGGGTCTGCGCCGGGGTGATGGTGGGCTCGCTCTTCGCCATCGCGCCCGGCATCGGCGAGGGGCTGGTGATCAAGGGCTTCGCGGTGCTGATCCTCGGCGGGCTGGGCTCGATCCCGGGCGCCATCGTGGGCGGCATTGTGCTCGGCATCACGGAGTCGCTCGCGGCGGGCTTCGTCTCCTCGGCCTACAAGGACGTGATCGCGTTTCTGGTGATGATCTTCGTCCTGCTGTTCCGGCCGCAGGGGCTGTTGGGCAAGGCCTCGTGATGCGGATCCTGGTGTACCTGCTCTATGCCGCGGCGCTGGCGCTCCTGATCGCGCTGCCGCAGCTCATCTCGGTGAAGTACTACCTGCATCTCAGCATCCTGGCGCTGATCTGGGTGATCGTGGCACAAGGGCAGAACCTGATCCAGGGCTATACCGGCTATGTCTCCATCGTGGGCGCGGGGTTCATGGGGATCGGGGCCTATGCGACGACGCTGATGGGGATGCATTTCGGGCTGCCGGTGCTGCTGACGATCCTGCTGGCGCCGGCGGTGACCGCGGTCTTCGCGCTGGCGGCGGGCTATCCGAGCCTGCGGGTGAAGGGGCACTACTTCGCGATCGTGACGCTGGCCTACAATCTGGTGATCTTCATCGTGCTCCTGAACTTCACGGAGCTGACGCAGGGCGAGGCGGGGATCACCGGGATCGCGAAGCCGATGGGCTGGCTGGAGGCGCTGAACTTCCGCGACCGCGAGGTCTACTACTACTTCGTGCTGGGCGTGGCGGTGCTGACGACCGCGCTGGCCTGGGCGATCGTGCGCTCGCGCGTGGGCCAGATCCTGATGGCGATCCGGCAGAACGAGGATCTGGTGGGGGCGCTGGGCGTGGCCGCCTGGAAGTACAAGCTCTTCGCCTTCGTTGCGAGTGCGATGTTCGCGGGGCTCGGCGGCGCGCTCTATGCGCATTACCAGAGCTTCATCAACCCGGAGGTGTTCGGCGTCGCGCAGTCGCTCGATGCGATCCTGGCGGTGATCATCGGCGGCTCGGGCACGCTGGCGGGGCCGGTGATCGGGGCGTTCATCGTGGTCTTCCTGCCGGAATATCTGCGGTTCGCGGACAGTTTCCGGCTGATCATCTACGGGCTCCTGCTGGTGCTGGCGACGATCTTCATGCCGCGGGGCATCGTGGGGCTCGTGCGCGATGTGAGCGCGCGGGTGACCGGCCGGGCATCGGGGCGGTCATGAGCGCTGCGGAGCTGGAGGAGGCGGCGCGCGCCTTTGCCTGCGAGGCCGTGGCACCGGCGGCGGCCGGGTGGTCGCTGGGCGGCGCGCTCGATCCCAGCCTGCTGGAGCGGGCCGGCGCGCTGGGGCTGATGGCTGTGGAGGTGCCGGCGGAGGCGGGCGGGCGCGGGCTCGGCTTCGGCGCGAAGGCGCGGGTGGCGGAGCGGCTGGCCGCCGCCGATTTCGGCTTCGCGATGTCGGTGATCAACACGCAGAACGTGGCGCTGCGGCTGGTGAAGAGCGCGCCGCGCGCGGTGTGGGAGCCGCTGATGCCGGACCTGCTGGCGGGCCGGGCGAGCGCCTGCACGGCGCTCACCGAGCCCGATGCGGGCTCGGATTTCGCGGCGATCTCCACCACGGCGCAGCGCGAGGGCAATGGCTGGCGGCTCGACGGGGAGAAGACCTGGATCGTGAATGCGCGCCATGCCGCGATCGCGATCGTCTATGCCCAATGCGGCGCGGTGGGCGGAGACCGCAACGGGATCGGCGCCTTCGTGGTGCCGCTCGATGCGCCGGGCTGCAGCCGCTACCCGCTGGCGGCCCCCTTCTCGCAGATCTCCATGGGCACGGGCGGGTTCCGGCTGGAGGGGGTGCGGCTGCCGGCGGAGCACATGATCTTCGGGCCCGGGGAGGCCTTCGGCGCGATCCTGGACGAGATCAACGGGGCGCGCGCCTATGTGGCGGCGATGGCCTGCGGGATGCTGGCGTCGGCCATCGCGGAGGCCGGCGCCTATGGCGAGCGCCGGCGGAGCTTCGGCCAGCCCCTCTCCGGCCATCAGGCCTGGCGGCTGACGCTGGCGCGCGCGGGTGTGGACCTGGCGGCCGTGCGCGCGCTGACGGCAGAGGCCGTGGCGGCGGTGGAGACGGGCGCGCAGGCCCAGCTTCTGGCCGCGCAGGCCAAGATCGCGGCGGTGGAGGCCTGCCGGCAGCGGCTGCCGGAGCTTCTGCATCTGATGGGCGCGGAGGGGCTGCAGCCCGCGCGCCCCTTCAGCCGCCATCTCGCCGCGGCGGAGATCGCCGCGCTGACGGACGGATCGACCGAAATGCTGCTCGAGCGCGCCCATCGCCTGATGCGCCGCGCGCCGACGCACTGAGCCGGGGGAGGATCGGGCTTGCGCGTATTCCAGATCGAGGGCGACTGGGGGATCGACAACCTGAAGCGCGCCGAGCGCCCGGAGCCCGAACCCGGCCCCGGCGAGGTTCTGCTGCGCATGAAGGCCGCCTCGCTCAATGCGCGCGACCTGATCGTGCCGGAGCGCGGCTACGGGCGGGCGACGGGCGAGCTGCCGCTGATCCCGGTCTCGGACGGTGTCGGCGAGGTGGTGGCGACCGGCGCGGGCGTGAGCCGCGTGGCGCTCGGCGACCGGGTCTGCCCCACCTATTTCCAGAACTGGGTGGCGGGCGCGCCGTCGCCGGCAGCCTTCTCCTCGGGGCTCGGCGGGCCGCGCGACGGGGTGATGACGGAGCTCATGTGCCTCTCCGAGGAGGGGGTGGCGCGGGTGCCGGCGCATCTGAGCGATGCCGAGGCGGCCACCCTGCCCTGCGCGGCGCTGACCGCCTGGAGCGCGCTCTCCACCTATGGTGCCGTGGCGCCGGGGGACCGGGTGCTGGTGCAGGGCACCGGCGGCGTCGCCCTCTTCGCGCTGGCCTTCGCGAAGCTGCGCGGCGCGCATGTGACGGTGATCTCCTCGAGCGACGAGAAGCTCGAGCGGGTGCGCGCGATGGGGGCGGACGAGACGCTGAACTATGTCGCCACCGAGGACTGGGCGAAGGCGAGCCGGCCCATCACCGCGGATCGCGGCGGCTACGACCATATCGTGGAGCTCGGGGGCGAGAAGACGCTGCCGCTGTCGCTGAAGGCGATCCGGCCCGGGGGGACGATCTCGGTGATCGGGGTGCTCTCGGGGCTGAAGCTGGAGGCCTCGCTCGGCTTCGTGGTGACGCGGCAGGTGCGGCTGCAGGGCATCACGGTCGGCCATCGCGCAGGGTTCGAGGCGATGCTGGCCGCGATCGCACAGCACGGGCTGCGCCCGGTGATCGGGGAGAGCTTCAGCTTCGACGATCTGCGCGCGGGCCTCGAGCATCTGCGCGCCGGCGGCGGTTTCGGCAAGACCGTCATCCGGTTCTGAGCCATGAGCGCGCGCCCGGAAGAGGCCTCCTGCGACCTGCGCGTGCATGCCCGGCGGTGGCCCGACAAGGCGGCCTTCACCATGGCGGGTACGGGCGAGAGCGTGGGCTTCGCGGCGCTGGAGGCGCAGGCCAATCGCGGCGCGCATCTGCTGCGCCGGGCCGGGGTTGGGCCCGGCGATCACATCGCCATCCTGATGGAGAACCGGCGCGAGTTTCTGGAGATCTGCTTCGCGGCGGACCGGGCGGGGATCTACTACACGACGATCGGCACCCATCTGACCGCACCGGAGATCGCCTATATCCTGCACGATTGCGGCGCGGTGCTGCTGGTGCTCTCGGAACGGTTCGCGGACCGGCTGGCGGGGCTCGGCGGCGGGCCGGCGCTCTACGCGGTGGGGGCCGATCTGCCGGGCTGCCGGCGCTGGGAGGCTGCGCTGGCAGACTGCCCGGCGGCGCCGATCGCGGACGAGGCGCAGGGGCTCGACATGCTCTACTCCTCCGGCACTACGGGGCGGCCGAAGGGGGTGAAATGGGCGCTGACCGGGGCGCCTCCGGGGCAGCGGAGCATGCTGGTGGATCTTCTGTCCGGGCTCTTCGGCTACAGCGCGCAGACCCGGTATCTCTGCCCCGCGCCGCTCTATCACGCGGCCCCGCTGCGCCACACGATGGTGACGATCCGCATGGGCGGGAGCGCGGTGATCATGGAGAAGTTCGACGCGCTGGGGGCGCTCGGGCTGATCGAGCGCTACCGGATCACCCACAGCCAGTGGGTGCCGACGATGTTCGTGCGCATGCTGAAGCTGGGCGAGGCGGAGCGAACGCGCTTCGATCTCGCCTCGATGCAGATGGCCGTGCATGCGGCGGCGCCCTGCCCGATCGAGGTGAAGCGCGCGATGATCGACTGGTGGGGGCCGATCCTGCACGAATACTACGCGGGCACGGAGAACAACGGCTTCGCGGCGCTCGATACGGCCGAATGGCTGGCGCATCCGGGCTCGGTGGGGCGCGCGCGGCTCGGCGTGCTGCATATCTGCGACGCGCACGGCGAGGAGCTGCCGGTGGGCGCGGAGGGGGAGGTCTATTTCGAGAACGGCCACCAGTTCGAGTATCACAATGCCCCGGAGAAGACCGAGGCGGCGCGGAATGCGAAGGGGTGGACGACGCTCGGCGATATCGGTCGGCTGGATGCGGAGGGGTATCTCTATCTCACCGACCGCAAGTCCTTCGTGATCATCACGGGCGGGGTGAATGTGTACCCGCAGGAGACGGAGAATGTGCTCGTCGCGCATCCGGCGGTGCTCGATGCGGCGGTCTTCGGGCTGCCCCATTCGGAGTTCGGCGAGGAGGTGAAGGCGGTGGTGCAGCTCGTTGATCCGGAGGCGGCGTCGGATGCGCTGGCGGAGGCGCTGCTGCAGTTCTGCCGTGCACGGCTCTCGGCGATCAAATGCCCGCGGAGCCTGGACTTCCGGGAACAGCTGCCGCGCGAGGCGAATGGGAAGCTCTTCAAGCGCCGGCTGCGGGAGGAGTATCTGTCCGATGGGGATCGCGGGTAGGGTGACCGATTGGCTGCCGGAAACCCGGCTGAAGGGGTCTTTCGGCCGATCCCACCCACGTCATTGTTCGCGGCTTTCAGTGAATGGTTGATGATCGTTTCCGTCGCTGATCGCATCGGTTTCAGATTGCGCTTTGTTCACCTTGTGTTCGAATATCACTGCCCATTATGTCGTGGGTGGGAGCGGCCGCAAGGGCGGTTTGGAGCCGACGAGTTGCGCTGCCGGCCAGCCGACGCGCCTGGCGCCGGTCAGGCGGTTTCCGGGCGGCGGGGATGGGGGACGCTGCGCCCGGCGGTGAGCGCGCTGACGGTCGCGACGATGCTGTCGGCGTCGATGCCGAAATGGGCGTGGAGATCGGCGATGGTGCCGGTCTGGCCGAAATGCTCGACCCCGAGGGGCAACGTATGGTGGCCCGCCACCGAGCCGAGCCAGGCGAGCGTGGCCGGGTGACCGTCAATCACCGTGACGAGCGTGCAATGGGCGGGCAGTGGGCCGAGGAGCCGCTCCACATGGGCGCGCGCATGGGTGTCCCCGCGGCGGCGCGCACGCTGGGCGGCGGTCCAGCCCGCGATGAGCCGGTCGGCGGAGGTGACCGCGAGGACGCCGATATCGCGCCGGTGCTCGCCGATGCGCCCCGCGGCCGCGATGGCCTCCGGCGCCACGACCCCCTGATAGGCGATGACCACGTCGCAGCCCGGGCCCGGCACGCGCCGCCAATAAGCCCCATCGATCACGCCCTGGTGGAAGGCGGGGTCGCGGCGGGGCTGGGGCTGCTCGATCGCGCGGGTGCTGAGGCGGAGATAGACCGAGCCGCCGGTCTCATCGCGCAGCCAGGTGCGCTCGTCCGGATCCCCCTCGCCGTCGCGCTGGAGATAGTCGAAGGCCCATTCCATCACGGCGGCGAGCTCGTCCGCATGCGCAGGCTCGAAGGCGGCGAGGCCGTCCTGGCTCATGCCTATAAGGGGCGAGCCGACGGACTGGTGCGCCCCGCCCTCCGGCGCAAGCGTCACGCCCGAGGGCGTGCCGGCGATCAGAAAGCGCGCGTCCTGGTAGCAGGCATAGTTGAGCGCATCGAGGCCGCGGGC
>JBCBWF010000640.1:0-1911 GCA_039817245.1 Pseudomonadota bacterium
CCCGCTTCCGCGCCTGGCTGACGGCGGAGGCGGCGCGGGACGTCGCGGAGCGCCCCGTTCTGCCGGGCAATTAACTCAGTGGAACAATCAAACGCGACTGCTATTTCGCGCTGCTCGTCCCTCCCTCTCCCATCGCTGCACGCCTGCCTGGGCACGACTCCTTGAATGCCAAAGGGGCAGCGGAGGTCCCCCTGCTCAGCATTTGGGCGGCAGCCCGATATCGCGGCGTATCCGGTCGCTGAGCTCGCGCGCATGCATCAGCGGCGGCGCCTTGGAGGCGAGCACGCTCCTCAGCCACCGCGCCGCATGTGCCACCTTTTTCCGCCGCCCGTGATGGGTGCTGCCTTTCATCGCTTACATCCTCCGTCATAGATCCATCCGATGCCTGAGCGATGGTTTCCCAGCTTTCTTCTCGTTTTGGAAACAGGATAGCGATAGGGTGGCATAAGGAGGCTCTATGCATGCCCGCCACCCTGCCATCGATCACCGCGATCCGCGTCTTCGAGGCGGCGGCCCGTCACGGCAACTTTACCCGTGCGGCTGCCGAGCTCGGCATGAGCCAGGCGTCGGTCAGCTACCAGATCAAGGTTCTGGAGGAACGCGTTGGCACGCCTCTGTTCTTGCGCCGCCCCCGACATCTGTCGCTGACCCGGGCGGGCGAGCGGCTGGCGGGCCCCACGATCGATGCGTTCGAGCGGCTGCGCGCGGCCTATGCCACGGCGGATCTGGCGGAAGGGCGCACGCTCACCATCAGCACCACCCCCACCTTCGCTACCAACTGGCTGGCCGCGCGGCTCGGGCGCTTCCAGATGGAGAACCCCGATCTTGCCGTGCGGGTGCGTGCCGAGGGGGCGAATGTCGATTTCGGGCGCGAGGAGGTGGATGTGGCGATCCGTTATGGCCGCGGCGCCTGGGAGGGGCTGGCCGCGCATGAGCTGATGCGCTCGGCCTTCACGCCCATGCTGAGCCCGGGGCTCCTGAAGAGGCTCGGCGCGGGCGCCGAGCCCGCCGATCTTCTCGGCCTGCGCATCATCGTGCCGGCGGATCCCTACTGGGCAATCTGGCTCGCGCAGGCCGGTGTCGAACCGGGCAATCTCGGCGCGCGGATCGGCAGCGATCTCGAATCCCAGATGAGCGAGGCGCAGGCGGCGATCGCCGGGCTCGGCGTTGCGATGCTCACCCCGCGCTTCTTCCGCTACGAGCTGGAGACCGGGCGCCTCGTGCAGCCTTTCGGGCTCATCGGCACCGACGGGCGCGGCTACTGGCTCGTCTATCCGGAGGCCCGGCGGACGGTCACCAAGATCGCCCGCTTCCGCGCATGGCTGCAAGCCGAGGCGGCGCGGGACAGCGAAACCGCGCCGGAGGAGGCGGAAGGCGCGGGCGGGTAACTCGGGGTTCCGTTCAAGACGCGCCCCGGCAGCCGGCCGGATCGCCGCCTGCCTCCTCCCTGTCCGCCGCGCCCACGCCGCCGTACCAGTCAGCGCCAGCCGGGATCCCGGCATCCCGCCCGCACGCGCGGAGACCGGGAACGCGACCCCCCTCCAGCCTCGCCGCCGAGGGCCATGCGCCGCGAACGCCCAGGCCGCGAGACGGCACCGCACCGCGCATCTGTTCTGCCGAAACCACAGACCAGAGCATGACCGCGCTCTGGACGAGCCCATTCGCCGTGGCGATGCATTCGCTCACCTGCCGTTCACGAACGGCGGAGAAAAATGTCGTGGGCGGGAGCGGCCGCCCCCCGCAAGCGACTCGCGGTCGCGCGGGGGAGGCGGCAGGGGCCGGCGGGCGCGGGGCCCGCCGGCGAGAGCAGAGGAGGCGTCAGACCGCGATCTTGCCGCCGCCGATCTTCGTCACCACGACCACGGAGGGGCGCGGCGGCATGCCGTCGGCGAAGTCCGGCCAGCGGGTCGC
>JBCBWF010000451.1:0-4127 GCA_039817245.1 Pseudomonadota bacterium
GCTCGCGGACCGGACCGCGCGTGACCGCGGCCCAGATCGATGCGCGCGAGATGGTGGCGGCCCGGCGCCGCGCCCGCGAGGCGGCGCTCGATCCGCAAGGTCCGCGCATCGCCGTCACGGGCGCCACCGCCGCCAGCGATCCGTCGCTGATCTTCGACACGCTCGACCGGATCCGGGAGCGCCATCCAGATATGGTGCTCGTGACCAAGGGCGCGCGCGGTGCCGAGGCCATCGCCAGCCGCTGGGCCACGACCCGGCAGCTTCCCCAGATCGCCGTCGCCCCGGACTGGTCGGGCGCGCGCCGTGCCGCCCCCTTCAAGGCGAACGACGAGATCATCGCGATGAGGCCCATCGGGGTCGTCGTCTTCGGCGGCAACGGCGTCGCGCTGAACCTCGCGCAGAAGGCCGAGCGGGCGCGCATAAGAGTCTGGCAGGTCCAGCCGCGAGCGGCCGCCGCGGCGTGAGCCGGCGGACTATCCAGACCCAAAACCCGGTGCCTTCCCGGCGCCGGGCTTGTCTTGTGTGCTCGTCACTGGCGGGAGCCGCGCCTGGCGCCTTCCGTCCGCGCACTCACGGCAGGCGATCCCCGATGGCGGCGCCTCGCCGAGGACGCGATCCGTTCGCGTGGTCGGACGACGCAAACTCGGTTCAAGCGCCGTTACCCGCGGGGCCTGAAACGGCGCACGGCCTCGGGTAGCGCCCGGGGGCTGGCGGGTAACACCGCGAGGGCTGTCCAATCGCACTCATCGAGCAGCATGCGAAGACATCTTCGCATGCTGCTCTTCTCGTCCGTCGTGAGGTCGCGCCGCGTTCCATCCCGCCGATTCGTCGCAGAACCCCTCCGGAGAGCGATCCACCGGCCTCTCCCCGTCCTCTGCGAGGCCGGGTCCCCTCAGGATTTGGGGCACACCCGAATCACATTGCTTCGCAACGCGAACTTGTGGAGGAATTACTATTAAGGAATTCAATGACATAGCCGCGCGGAGAGCTTTGTTCCGGATTGGCAGCATGGGGCATTATGGTCTTGATACCGGACATCTGCGCGGGTCTGTGACCATCTGCGTGCTGCCTCAGGGCAGCAATCGCCCCAGAATGAGCTGATTTCGCTGCCACCGGGCAGTTCTGACCGCAATCCTGCTCTGTAACGCTGCCTTGGGGCATTGTGGTGCTGCCTCCTGGCAGCTTTCGGCTGCCAGGAGGCAGTCGGCGATTCAGGGTGGCTTAAGTTGCTGTGATCGTTACTATCTTTCAGATGCGCTACGACGCAATCAATTAGCGGATGTGGGCAAATTGTCGCAGTAAGCAATTTTGACTTTAGTGCCGTCAAGCAATTTCAAGCTGTTAACAACGCTTTGCTCTGCGACGAGCCTCTATTTTGAGCAGACGAGCGGATAAATTCTTGAATTGGCCGAACGTGTTACCAGCGGCATCCTGATCACAGTCCACCACCCCTTCGTGATGAGGATATCAGATAGGAACACACCCCATGACACAGTCGAAGTCCCCCGGTTCGGTTGTCGTCGGTGCGCGTATTCCCCGTGAAACCCGTGAAGCATTCTGCAAGATCTACGGTCGTGAGGGACCCTCGAGAGGCCTCTCCTCTGTCATCGATCTGGTGCTCGCCTCTGGCTGCCAGGACATCGATGAACTCGCCGGCCGGCTCAGTCTCGTGCCGCCCCAGGGCCTCGATTGTGATGAGGCCCGAAGCCGTTTGCGGCTCGTCGTTTCCGACAGAAACGCGCCTCTGAGAGAGGCTGAAGAGGACGCCTGAACGCGTCTGGGATGCCGCTGCGCGCGCGCAGCAGGTCTCCGCGACTGACCCCATCGATGGACGTTCACCTCCTCGAGCAGCGCTTCGGGGCGACAGGAAAGGCATGCCGGAATGACCGACCCACGACCCTCAGAGACTCCCCTGCGGCCGGACGACGACTGCGTTCGGATCACGCTCCGCATCGATCGCGCGGTCTTCGCGCGGCTTCCTCAGGGGCGCACGAACACCGAGACGGCGCGCTTCGCGCTGATCCGAGCGGCCGATGCGGGCGATCGGTCGCCCGTTCTGGAGGAGCGTCTGGACACGCTGTCTTCCGTGCTGGAGGCGGCGCGCGCCGACACCACGGCGATGGCGCAAGGCTTGCTCCGGGACGCGCGCGATCAACGTGCGGCCTTTGCTGCGCGCATCGACGCTTTCGCCAGAAGCGTGCATGCCCTGGCGCTCGAGGTCGCCCGGATCCGCGCCGACACGGCGGGCCTGATGCACGCGCTCGGTGAGCGTGTCGATCTCGCCTCGGAGGAGGCGCGCAGGATCATGGCCGACGCGCAGGCCGAGAGCGAGGCCAAGGCGACCCGCGCACTGGAAGCAAGTCTTACAGCCGTGAGTGCGCTCTCAGGACCGTCACGCGTGGACAATGGCGGCAGCGCAAGCGGTGCCAGGGAGGCACTGCTGAACGGCACTGACCGCGTGATGGCCCGCGCTCAGCCGACCGGCTGACACGATGGCCCGGCAGCGGAACCGACGCTTCGAGTTCACCGATCCGTTCTCGCGCGGGCTCGATCTGCTGCGCCTGCAGGCCCTCGTGCAGGGGCGGAGCGTCGCGCTTCTGTCCGGGATCGTCTTTGTCCTCTGCGTCCTGGGCGTCGTCGGCACGCTCGCGCTCACCACCACAGAGCAGACGCTTCTCGGGGCGGGGCGATGGTACCTGTCCTGGGCTTGGCACGACGTGCTGGAGCTCGATCCGTTCGGCCTCCAGCTCACCACGCAGCGGGGCGACGCGGTCTGGGCGACGGACCGCATCCGCGCCGATCCCTGGCACATTGAGAAGGGCGCGCTGGTCCTGAACCGGACGCTGATGGCGTCCGGGATCGCGCTCGGGCTCAGCACGCCGCTTGCCCTTTTCATCTTCGCGGGCGCCTACTGGCAGGGAAGGCGGGCGACGGCAGACCGTCTCGCGCGCGGCCAGGAGGTCGTCGAAGCTGCCGTGCTGGCGCGTCTCGTGCGTCGGCGCGGTGCGAGATCGAGCTTCCGGATCGGTCCCGTGCCGATCCCGGAGAGCGCGCTCAACCGCAATGTTCTCTTCCTGGGGACAACCCAGACCGGCAAGTCCCTGTCACTGCTCCGATGGCTCTGCGAGATCGAACGGCGGGGCGACATCGCCATCGTCTTCGACAAGGTTGGTGACTTCACCGAAGGCTTCTTCGATGCAGACCGCGGCGACGTTCTGCTCAACCCGCTTGACCGGCGCTGTCCGCCCTGGTCGCCCTGGGCCGAAATCCGCGACGATGCGGAGGCGATGCGGATCGCGCGCTCGCTCATCCCGAGCGTTCAGGGCGAGAACAACTTCTTCCACGCCGCCGCCCAGGATCTCTTCGCAGCACTCCTCAACCGGGTGGGGCGGATGCCCGACCGCTCGCTCGAAAAACTGCTCCTGATCGCGCTCACCATGGGCCGCGCGCAGAAGGCGGAGCTGCTGCGCGGCAGCTCGGCCGCGAAGCATTTCGAGGGCGAGCACCGATCGGGGCACGATGTCGATGCGACCATGGCGGTGTTCACTCAGGCGCTCCGGTTTCTCCCAAAGGGCTCCGGCGGCGATGCCGACTTCTCGATCCGGGACTTCATAGCCGGCACGGTCGCAGACCTGGAACGGGGTAGCAAAGGGCGCCGTCGGTGTGCCCAGGGAGAGCGGCCGCCCTGGCTCTTCATCGCATCCAACCAGCGTCAGCTCCCGGCGTTGAGGCCACTGCTCTCGGTGCTGCTCGACGCCGTTGCCGACACGATCCTCAGCCTGCCGCCGAACCGCGACCGGCGCCTCTGGCTGATCCTCGACGAGGTCCAGTCGCTCCAGAAACTGCCCTCGTTGCCGCCGCTTCTCACCGAATGCGCGAAGTACGGCGCCTGCGTCTGCGTCGGCCTCCAGAACATGGGTCAGCTCCGCGCAGCCTATGGCCGGGACACCGCCGAGACCGTGCTCTCGCTCTTCAACACGAAAGCCTTCTTCCGTATGCCCGAGCCCGAGACGGCGGCCTGGGTCGAGCGTTCGATCGGCAATGCGGTCATCGAGCATGTCCATGAGGGCATGCGCTACGCGACCTCCTCGACGATGGACGGCGCGCAGATTTCCATGTCGCGCACC
>JBCBWF010000386.1:0-4882 GCA_039817245.1 Pseudomonadota bacterium
CAACACGACACAGACCGGGCAAGAAGACGCCAGAACGGACAAAACCAGGCACATGATCACCGGAGCGTTTCGCAGCCCGCTGGCGGTCGTGATCTCAGCGCTCATCATTGGAGCGGGTGTGTTCGCGGCTTGGTCGTCCTTGAGTGACCGCCGCGCACCGGATGTAGTGGAAACAACGGCACCGATCGAAGACGCCGCAGCTGCGAGGGAGCAGACGCTGCCCAGTCCGGCACCTGTTGAGCCAACGGTCCCGGAACAAACCCGCACGCTTTCGCTGAGTGTCGCCGAGCAACAGGTGCGCGACGCGCTGGAAGACGTATTCGCGGCGCACTTCGATGCGCCGACTTTACGCGAACTCCACCGCGGCGGCGTCTTTGCAGATGTGGACTTGAGCACGATCGCTGAACGGGTCGGCCTGCCCTTAGATCACCCGCTCGCTCTCGACGACAACGAGCTGAACCGGCTCTACTATGTCGGTGTCGCCGCGACGATGGACGCCGAACACCTTTATATCCCGGGCGGTCTGGAGACTGCGTTCGCACAGAACCAACGACCGGTCCTTAAGGTCTCGGAAGACTATGCAAAGAAGGCCGTTGGATGGGCGCAATCGCGCACGCCGTTGCACAATGTCCTTCGGGGTCATTCGGGCAGTCTTACCGCCGCCGACTACCACCCAGGAAGAGACCAGGTCCTCACCGTCAGCCAGGACGGAACCGCGCGCATCTGGGACGCCGAGAGCGGCGATTTGATCAGCGAGTTCGCAAAGCGGGACGGTTCGCTTGAGAGCGCGGTCTTCAGTCCTGACGGTACACGGATCGTCGCTACCGGCGTAGACGAGATCGCGCAGCTTTGGGATTCAGAAACCGGGGAGACGCTAGCAGAACTCATCGGCCACACGAACTGGATTGTAGCGGTCGCCTTCAGTCCGGACGGCACGAGCATAGTAACAGCCAGTTATGATGGCACAGCCAGGATCTGGGATAGTGTCTCAGGAACAGAGCTCGCAGTTCTCGAGAGTCAGTCGGACTGGGTCCTCGCGGCAGCGTTCAGTCCGGACGGAACCCGGATCGTCACCACCGGACGCGACGGGTCGATCCGCTTCTGGAACACGACCTCGCTTGCGCTCGCCGATTTCGCCGGCCGCCATGATGCGCCGATCGCTGCGGTCGACTTTCATCCAGATCGCGACGTGATCGTCACTGGAGATGCGCGTGGAACGGCGAGCATCTGGGACGTACAGTCGGGTCGCAGAGTGCTTGATTTGACCGGCCACTACGCCGCTGTGACATCGGTCGCGTTCAGCCCTGATGGAGCCCATGTCCTAGCGACCAGCGAAGACAGCACGGCGCGTATCTGGAACGTGGCCACGGGAGAGGTCGTATCTGTTCTCCAAGGCCATGGGGACAGCGTCAGACGCGGCGCTTTCAATGCAGACGGAACCCGTATCGTGACCGCTGGCGACGACGCGATCGCCCGCATTTGGGATGCTTCTGCCCTGTCGGGGACCGCCCAGACGCGATTGACGCCGCAGGTCGCCGCGCGGTCCGAAGACACGGCCAAAGCCTTACGAGAACGACTTTCGGAAACACTTGGAACCTCTTTCTTCCGGTTAGCCGACGGGGCCTCCTATTGGAATTGGGCAGTCGACGACCATCGGGGGAGGATCGAGAAACTGGAAGAAGCCTTGGCTGTGACCAAAATCAATGGCGAAGATCCTCGGATCGATGGCTTGAGGAGCCAACTCGCCCGATTGACCGGCACCGGCACGGCGCTCTCGCTAGAAGACGTCTCCGATGAAGCGCTTCTTCGGTTCGCAGCGGCCACGTCATTCCGGGAAAACAGAGCCTTTGACCTGCAGGATCCGCCCTGGTCGCAAGACGGCGCGCCCGTCGCAGACGCCTCGGTCATGGAGCGCGCCGCAGAGCGCGGCCCAGAACTCGCGGCTGCGGTCGTCGCACTGACGGGCGGCCTTGCTTGGCTCTGGTCAGCGATCGGTCTGAAAGGCTTTCTCCAGAGACGTCGGCCGGGCGAACCGGGGCGAATCATCGAACTGTTCTCTGATGCGCGCAAACGAATGGAGGCAGCGCAACGGGCAATGCGCGCGGCCGCTTCAGCGCTCCTGTCTCGCGAAGACGGCGCAGAAAAGCTCGATCTGACGGCGTCGATCCGCGCCAGCGCCAAGGCTGGCGGCCTCTTCACGCCGGTTACCCGGCCACGATCGCGGCTACCGGATTATCTCTTTTTGATCGATTCCCGCGCTCGCGCCGACCATGGTGCTCGGCGTGCACTGGATTATCTTGATAGACTGCAGCAGGAGCACGTGCCGTTCACGCGCTACTTCTTTGAACGCGCCCCCGATCGCGTCCGGCCAGATATCGGCGCGCCCTCCCGTCCTCTAGCAGACATTCTCGGCGAACACTCTGGAAAGCGGCTCGTCATCGTCGGCGACGCGGCTGACCTTCTCGAACCCGGCCGAATGGCTGTCGGGCGCTGGGGCGACTTGCTTCAGTCCTGGCGGGACCGGGCGCTCCTGACAACGGTTCCTGAAAGCGAATGGGGCGCGCAGGAGCAGGCGGTCGCAAGTCTTGCAGGATTAGCGATCGCGCCGCTTTCGGCAGACGGGCTGACGAAGCTACCGGAAACATTTGAAGCGAGTGACGGTCCCTCCTCCAGACGCCTTATCGGCGAAGGTGGCCTGAGCGCACGGCCGCTTCCTTCGATCCTGCGCGAACGGGCAAGCCAATTGATCCTTGAAGACCGCCCGCGCGAGGAGATCGTGCGGAAAGTCGAAACGTCGCTGCTTCTTTATCTTGGGCTCGATGGATGGCGCTGGCTCTGCGCCTGCGCGGTCTATCCCGTGGTCGAGTGGGAATTGACCGTCGCGCTTGGGCTTTGGCTGAAAGACGCCGAAGGAGACCCGATCTTCACTGAAAAACGCGCTGCTGAACTTTCCGAACTGCCCTGGATGCGCGCCGGCGACATGCCGGACTGGCTGCGGGCGTTGTTGATTGAACGCATAGACGATGCCGATGCGCAGAGTGTTCGCGCTTTTCTGGCGGACGTCCTTGAGAGCGTCGACCGGGATCGGCCAACCGCACTTCAGTCGATCAGTCTGCGTTTCAGCCATGCGGATGGCCGCGCGCCAGAGAGCGACGAACGCTTTGTCGATTTTGTCACCCGCCGCGCGGATTCAGCGAATAAGGCCGATCTCGCGGCAAGCCGGACGCTGCGCCGCATCCTCAAACCCAGCTATCTCCGCCGGCTCTACGACCGTAACAGTCTGGCATGGCTCGCCGGAGGTCTATGCCTTGCGCTCTTCGCATGGCTGGTGACGCCTAGATCGCCCACGCCATCTCCGCGGTTGCACGACTGGGCGCCGCTCATCGTACTGCTCGGCCTGCCCGCCATCACGATAGCAGCCCGTAAGCCCATTCGATGGTTCGCCGACTGGATCGCGGCCCGTCGGCGCGCCAGACTGGACCAGCCCCCTGCCGCAAAAGATCCAATCACGCTTGGCACGCGCATCCAGACGTCGACCCAGCGACTGTCGGGCGTCTTCGGCGTCCTCGGTCCCGTGCGCAGGTTCGTCAGCCATGGCGGGCCCGCCGAAAAGCGCCTCTCGCGCGCGCAGGACGTCGCCGCGATGCTTCGTATACGCCTGATCACTTGGGTGATCGCATCGATATCGGCGACCGGGTTTGCGGTTGTTTGGGCGTTTGTATCCCCGCGACGGGCTGAATTGCAGTGGTCCGACACGCTCCTGTCGACGTCGCCGCTATCGGCGCTACGAGGCTCTCTGATCGGCGAAACTGTCCTGACATTGCTTCTGGCCGCGGTGTCGATGGCGCTCCTGTTCGCGTTGGCGCAGGCGTTCAAGCTCCTCATGTCACAGGTGCAGCGTATCGCCGATCTCGCAGGACAGCCCCATCCGCTGACACGGCTGCGCTACCGTTTTGGACTGACTGGCTGGCTGGGCGTTGCAGGCCTACTTCTGGCCGGCGCTGCCGCCGCATCGCTCTACGATGTCCTGACCGCTCTTCCCGCTATCGGCGCTAGTCTTTACGGGGCGATCCTGCTTGTCCTCCTCCTTCTCGCCACAAGCTGGCACGCGTTCACCTTGAGGCGCTATGCGAGATGGCTGGCTGAAGCGCGTTTGGGCCTCGACGATGAGGCCGGGGATGTATCGGGTTCTGATGTCGGCGATGTCGCGCAAGCTTCACGCAAAGCGGCGGCCTAGGCGATGGAGACAGGATCCCTCTTTCGCGTCCGCAAGGCCCTGACCTCCAGGTACGGTTGGCTCGTTTGTGTTGCGCTCGCTGCGCTTGTCGCAGCGCTCCTGACGGCACGTGCGGCGCGCCACGAAGCATCTATGGCACCGGGCGCCCAGGCGCCCGTGAGCGCGATTGCGCTTTCAACGGGCGGATCCATCATTGCGATCGCGTTCGAAGACGGACGGTTGGATGTCCTGCAAGCGGCCGGAGAGACCGGCGTCCACACGCCGGTTCGAAGCGAACGCCGCTCAGGCGGCATCATCAAGAAGCTCGTTCTCGATCGCCATGGCCCTGACGGAACCCATCGGCTCATCGCATCGACCGCAGACGGTCGACTCCTTGTTCAGGACGCGCTGACGGCAGAGACCCTGGTGCCGGCGGACGCCTTCCCGGCTTCTGCGTTCGCGCCAGTGTTCACGACGACAGACGCCGGCGAAATCATCGCGGCGGGCGAGCGCCTGTCCGGAGAAAGCTGGATCGACCAGTATCCGCCCCCGACACGCGCCTCAGATGATTTCGAGCCGGCCGTATCTGGGGTTCGCCTGCTCGATGTGACGCTGGACGCCGATGGCACCCCGGAATGGCTGGACTCAGGTCACGATGGTTCCAGA
>JBCBWF010000644.1:0-1888 GCA_039817245.1 Pseudomonadota bacterium
CCAGGTACAGATGGCTTTTCAAGCGAAGGACCTCCGAAACGCCACGCGGGGTAAAGGCGCAAGATATTCGGCCCGCTGTTTTTATCGGGCTTTTCCCATTTAGAGCGGAATCCTACCAGTCTGGATCGTATCCGCAGGCGCTGAAGCAGTTGGCGCATTCGTCTGGGGTGAAGGCATTGACGATACGGCCGATGGCGGACCATAGGCCTTTGACGGTGCGCTCGGCGGCTTTTCGCAGGAGCGCCTTGAGCTTGGCGAAGGCGTTCTCGATCGGATTGAAGTCCGGGCTGTAGGGCGGCAGGAAGCGCAGCTCGGCGCCGGCGGCCTCAATGAGGGTGCGCACCCTCGGCCCCTTGTGGCTCGACAGGTTGTCCATGATCACGACGTCGCCGGGCCGCAGTTCGGGAACGAGCACGCGCGCGACGTAGGTCTCGAAGGCGTCGCGGTTGATCGGACCGCCGATCACGAAGGGCGCGATCATCCCGCGCCGGGTCAGGCCGGCCACGAAGGTCGTGGTCTTCCAGTGGCCGTGCGGGACGCTCATGCGCAGGCGCTCGCCGCGCCGGCAGCGGCCGTGGGTGCGGGCCATGCTGGTCTTGGCCCAGGTCTCGTCGATGAAGACGAGGCGATCAGGATCGAGGTCGAGCTGGCCGTCGAACCACGCCTGCCGGCGTTTCAGGACGTCGGGCCGTTCCTGCTCGCTGGCATGCGCCGTCTTTTTTTGCGCGTGATGCCGTGGCGGCGGAAGAACCGCTGCAGCGTGCCGTAGCCGAAGGCGTGGCCACGCTCGGCCAGCGCGGCGCGCAGTTCCTCGACGGTGATGTCCGGCGTCGCCTCGAGCAGCGCCTTGATCAGCGGGGCCTGCGCCTCGACGCGGGCGGATCGGCGGTCGCCGCCCAAAGGGCCGGGGCGGGCGTCGCCCTGTTCCCGCTCCAGGGCGCGCCAGCGGCTCACGCTCGCAGGACTGACGCCGAACCTGGCGGCAGCCGCACGATGACTGGCTCCATCGGCGACCGCCGTCAGGACCCGAACGCGGAGATCGAGGGAGAGGGCTTGCGACATGTCCGCCGGCCTCCTTCCCCGGCGCACATCTTGAATCAGACCTCGCACCCGAGGGGAATCCCCTACGACTCAATCAGATGGGCCCCCGCTCTAGCCCCCGGGGCGCGCGAGCGTGAACAGCGTGCCGGCGACCGGCTGGCCGCCGCCCGTGCGCAGTTCCACCGCCTCGCTGACGGCGAGCGCCAGGCCAGCGCCCCCGGCCGTTGCGGCGAGGTAGGGCGCGGCATGGGCGTAGCGGCCGTTCGGCTGCAGGCGGTAGCCGGCGGCATCGGCGGCGGCCAGCGTCTCGACGGTCGCAATGAAGCGCCCGCCCGGCACCAGCACCCGCGCCAGCGCCGCCGACAGGGGCGCGAGATCGCCGATATAGACCAGCACATCGGCCGCCAGCGCGATGTCGACCGAGCCCGGCGCCATGGCCTCGAGCGCGGCGGTGACCTCGGCCTCCTCCAGCGCGTCGTAGCAGCCGCGCCCGGCCGCGCCCTCCAGCATCTTCGGGCTGAGATCGACACCCACCAGCCGGCGCGCCCGGTCGCGCACCAGCGGGCCCACCAGCCCCGTGCCGCAGCCGAGATCGACGATCAGGTCGACCGGCGCAGGCCCGACGGCCGCGGCCACCCGCTCGGGCACCCGATAGCCGAGATCGGCGAGGCGGGCATCGAAGGTCTCGGCGAAGTCGTCGAAATGACGGCGGACATAGGCATCCGACGCCCGCGGCGGCGCCTCGCCCGACAGCGCGGCCAGGCCATGCGCGATCTCGGGATCATCGGGGCGGCGCGCGGCCTCGGCCTCGAGGATCGCGCGCGCCGCCTCGGGCCGGCCGAGCGCG
>JBCBWF010000047.1:0-19932 GCA_039817245.1 Pseudomonadota bacterium
CCCTCGGCGATCGATTATGTGAACGCGCATGGCACCTCGACGCCGCTCGGCGACGAGATCGAGCTCGGTGCCGTGATGCGGCTGATGGAGAACCACGCGGCGAATGTGACCATGTCGTCGACCAAGTCGGCCACGGGGCATCTGCTGGGCGCTGCCGGCGCGGTGGAGGCGATCTTCACGGTGCTGGCGCTGCGTGACCAGGTGGCGCCGCCGACGATCAATCTCGAGGACCCTTCGGTGGAGACGCCGCTCGATCTCGCGCCGCTGGTGAAACAGGAGCGCAAGATCGACGTTGCCCTTTCCAACAGCTTCGGCTTCGGCGGCACGAATGCGTCGCTGGTCATGGGGCGCGCGCCGGCCTGAGGCGGCGGCCTGAGTAGGGGGCCCGGACGGATGCGCCATCTCGCTGCGAACATGCTCAGCATCCTGATCGTCGCCGGGCTCGTGCTGGTGGCGGTGATCGCCTATGGCGAACGCCAGTTCCGCGCGCCGGGCCCGCTGGAGGCGGAGACGACGGTGGTGATCCCGCGCGGGGCGGGGCTGCGCGAGGCCTCCGAGCGGCTGGAGGAGGCCGGGGCGGTCGCGGATGCGATGCTGTTCCGGCTGGGGGCGAACTATTCGGGTGCCGCGACACGGCTGCGTTTCGGGGAGTACAGGATAGAGGCCGGGGCCTCGATGGCGTCGATCCTGGACCAGCTCGTCTCCGGCGACACCGTCTCCTACCGCGTGACGGTGGCGGAGGGGCTCTCAAGCTGGGAGGTGGTGGAGATCCTGCGCGCGAGCGAGGTGCTCGAAGGCGAGATCGAGGCGGTGCCGGCGGAGGGGAGCCTGGCGCCGGACACGTATTTCGTGAGCCGCGGCGATACACGGACGGATGTGATCCGGCGCATGGAGGCGGCGCAGACAGCGATCCTGGCCGAGGCCTGGGAGGCGCGCGCGGCGGATCTGCCGCTGGCTTCGCCGGAGGAGGTGCTGGTGCTCGCCTCCATTGTGGAGAAGGAGACGGGCGTGGCGAGCGAGCGGCCGCAGGTCGCCTCGGTCTTTGTGAACCGCCTGCGCCGGGGGATGCCGCTGCAGTCCGACCCGACGGTGATCTACGGGATCACGGAGGGCAAGGGACCGCTGGGGCGGGGGATTCGCGCCTCGGAGCTGCGCGCGCGCACGCCCTGGAACACCTATGTGATCCCCGCGCTCCCGCCGACGCCGATCGCGAACCCGGGGCGCGACGCGATCCGTGCCGTCGTTAACCCATTGTCAACCACCTTCTTCTATTTCGTGGCCGATGGCACGGGTGGCCATGCATTTGCCGAGACGCTCACAGAACACAACCGCAACGTGGCACGTTGGCGGGAAATTGAGCGTGCTCGATCCAATAATCAGTAGCGTTAACAAGATTTTGTAAGGGAAACTTCATTTTCTGCTTGACCTTCCGAACGCTGCTTGATAGAAAAAGAGCACGCTAGGAGATTAGCGGTTGGGGCAGGCCTTCGGGTCTGCCTTTCTCGTTTCCGGCCCGCATCAACGCGCCGGGCCGGGCACCTCAAAAACACAACAAGACAGGTGCCTATCATGGAAAAGACCGTAACTCGTGTGGGTAGAACGGCCGAAAAAGAGCCGTCGCGCAGAATGATGACCAAGCTGGACCGCGCCGAGGCGCTGTTCGACGAACTCTCGAAGGCGCTGGCGACCGAGGCGCGCCGGCTGAAGCGGCGCAAGGCGTCGGAGACCGAGGACGACGACAACCGTCCGAAGGTGATCGCCGATCTCGCCCGGCAGACGCAGAAGGCGCTGCTGACGGTGCTCGAGATCGAGGCGCGCGTGATGAAATGCGAGCCGGGCGCTGCCCTGGCTGGCGCGATCGATCTGGATGGAGCGCGCAATGAAATCGAAAGCCGGCTTGCTCGCCTCGTTGCCTGAGGCGCAGCGGCGGGCCTTTCTCGATGCGCTGTCCGAGAACGCGCTCGCGGCGATGCCCTGGCTCTGGGAGCTCTGGGCGCATCCGCAGCACCAGCTCGCGCCGGAGGGTGACTGGGATATCTGGGTGATCATGGGCGGGCGCGGCGCGGGCAAGACACGCGCCGGTGCCGAATGGGTCCGCGCCCAGGTGGAAGGGACGACGCCGCTCTGTGCCGGGCAGAAGCGCCGGGTCTGCCTGCTGGGCGAGACGGTGGACCAGGTGCGGGGCGTGATGGTGGAGGGGGAGAGCGGGCTTCTGGCCGTCTCCCCGCCCGACCGGCGCCCGGTGCTGAAGGCGGACCGGGGCAAGCTGGTCTGGCCCAACGGGGCGGAGGCGATGCTGGCCTCCGCCGCCAATCCGGAAGCGCTGCGCGGCCCGCAGTTCGACTGCGCCTGGTCGGACGAGCTCGCCAAGTGGCGGCTCTGCCGGCAGGCCTGGGAGATGCTGCAGTTCTGCCTGCGGCTCGGCGACGATCCGCGCCAGATCGTGACGACGACGCCGCGGGACAACGACGTGCTGGTGGAGATCCTCGAGGGTGCGAGCACGGTGGTGACCCGGGCGGGGACCGAGGCGAACCGGGCGAACCTGGCGCCCGGGTTTCTGGAGCGGCTCGAGACCTGGCATGGCGGCACGGCGCTCGCGCGCCAGGAGATCGCGGGCGAGCTGGTGCGCGAGCACAAGGGAGCACTCTGGACGCATGCCGCGATCGATGCCGCACGGGCGGAGGCGGCGCCGCCGCTCGACCGGGTGGTGGTGGCGGTCGATCCGCCTGTGACCGGGCATGCGGGCTCGGACGAGTGCGGGATCGTGGTCGCGGGTATCGCGATGACGGGCCGGCCCTCGGACTGGCGGGTCTATGTGCTGGAGGACGCATCGGTGGCCGGCGCCTCGCCGCGGGCCTGGGCGGAACGCGCGGCCGCGGCCTATGCCGCCCATGGCGCGGACCGGCTGGTGGCCGAGGTGAACCAGGGCGGTGATCTGGTGGAGAGTGTGATGCGCCAGGTTGCCCCACAGGTAAGCTACCGTGCGGTGCGGGCGAGCCGGGCAAAGAAGGCGCGCGCCGAGCCCGTGGCCGCGCTCTACGAGCAGGGGCGGGTGCACCATGTGGGCGCCTTCCGCGCGCTCGAGGACCAGATGTGCAGCTACGGCGCCGAGGGCACCGGGCGGCGCGGTGGCGCGAGCCCGGACCGGCTCGACGCGTTGGTCTGGGCGATCACGGAGCTGGTGCTGGAGCCGGGCACGGGCCCCGGCCCGCGGGTGCGCCAGCTCTGAGGCGCTGCCGGGTGCATCCCGGGCGGCAGACCGAACTCACGACCCACAGAGGCGGGGAGACTGCAGGAATGGCAATCGACTGGTTACGGACGCGCCCGAGGCGCGCGCCGGAGGAGAAGGCGTCGGCCGCGGGACCGCTCCTGGCCTTTCAGGGGCCGGGACGCGCGGTCTGGAGCCCGCGCGACACGGCCTCGCTGACCCGCAACGGCTATGTGGAGAACGTGATCGGCTATCGCGCGGTGCGCATGCTCGCCGAGGCCGCGGCCACGATCCCGCTGGTGCTGAGCGAGGAAGGCTGCCGGATGGCGGAGCATCCGCTCCTGCGGCTCCTTTCGCGGCCCAATCCCGCGCAGGACGGGCGCGGGATGCTGGAGGCGGTCTACGGCCATCTGGCGATCTCGGGAAACGCCTATATCGAGGCGGCAGTGCCGGGGGCGCATGGGTTTCCTGCCGAGCTTCATGTGCTGCGCCCCGACCGGGTGGCCGTGGTGCCGGGGCGCGATGGCTGGCCGGTGGCCTATGACTACCGCGTCGGCACCCAGAAGCACCGTTTCCACAATGCGGGCGAGTGGAAGCCGGTCGTGCATCTGCGTGCATTCCATCCGCTGGACGACCATTACGGGCTGTCGCCGATGGAGCCTGCCTCGGCCTCGGTGGATGTGCATGGCGCGGCCTGCCGCTGGGCGAAGGCGCTTCTGGACAATGCGGCGCGGCCCTCGGGCGCGATCGTCTTCGGCGCCTCCGATGGCGGGCAGATGTCCGAGGAGCAGTATCGCCGGCTGCAGGACGAGCTGGCCGAGAACCACATGGGCGCGCGCAATGCCGGCCGGCCGCTTCTGCTGGAGGGCGGGCTCGACTGGAAGCCCATGAGCCACTCGCCGAAGGAGATGGATTTCCTGGAGACCAAGCATTCGGCGGCGCGGGAGATCGCGCTGGCAATCGGTGTGCCGCCGATGCTGCTGGGGCTGCCGGGGGACAACACCTACTCGAACTATCAGGAGGCGAACCGCGCCTTCTATCGTCACACGGTGCTGCCGATGGTGCGCCGGGTCTCGGCGATGCTGGCGGCCTGGCTCGGCGAGAATGCGGGGTGCACGCTGGTGCTCGAGCCTGATCTTGACCAGGTGCCCGCCCTCTCGGAGGAGCGCGAGGCGCTGTGGCGCCGGGTCACCTCGGCGGATTTCCTGAGCGATGCGGAGAAGCGGGCGATGCTCGGCCTGGCGCCGGCCGCTCCAGAGGAGGGCGAGGCGGATGGCTGACGCGATGCAGACGGTTGTGGCGCTGAGCGACGGTGCCGTGGATGGCGACCGGATCCGCGGCTATGCCTCGCGCTTCGGCGAGGCGGACGGGTCGGGCGATGTGGTTCGCCCCGGCGCCTTCGCGGCCTCGCTCGCGCGGCTCGCGGCGGAGGGGCGCCAGGTCGCCTTTCTCTGGCAGCACGATCCGACCCGGCCGATCGGGGTCTGGGAGAGCGTGCGCGAGGACGTCACCGGGCTCTTCGTCGAGGGCCGGATCCTGCGGGATGTGGCGGCCGGTGCCGAGGCGCTGACGCTGCTCGGTGCTGGCGCGATGGACGGCCTCTCCATCGGCTACCGCGTGGTGCGCGCCGAGCCGCGCCGCGGCGGCGGGCGGAGCCTCATCGAGATCGATTTGTGGGAGGTGTCGCTCGTGACGTTTCCGATGCTTCCCACCGCCCGCGCCAGCTTCTCGCTCCCCGCTCAGGGGCGCGAGGCGCTGGCCGGGGCCCTGGCGGAGGCCCTCGCGGAGGGCCGCCGTTCCCACCGCTGAGCCCCGCGCGGGGTCTCGCACACACCCACCCTCAGAGACGGGACGACTGATGACCGAGCATCTCAACGAGACGCCGGAGGCGGAGGCCATGTGCGCCGCGCCTCAGGAGGCGAAGGCGGCTGCCACTGAATTCCTGCGGAGTTTCGACATGTTCAAGACCGATCTGGCCGGCAAGATGGATGCCATGGGCGCGCGTATGGATGCGCTCGACCGCAAGGCGGCGGCCGGGGCGTGCCGCCCGGTGCTGGCCACGATGGCCGAGGACCGGCTGCCGCATCAGAAGGCCTTTGCGGCCTATCTGCGCCGCGGCGACGAGGATGCGCTGCGCTCGCTCGAGCTCTCGACCAAGGGGCTCAACACCCAGACGCCCTCGGAGGGCGGCTACCTGGTCGATCCGCGCACGGCCGAGGCGGTGGAGAACCAGCTCCGCGGCGGCGGTTCGCTGCGCAGCATCTGCCGCGTGGTGCAGGTGGAGGCCGGCGCCTATGATGTGCTGGTGGACCATGCCGAGCTCGGCGCCGGCTGGCTGGACGAAGTGACCCCGGCCACCGAGACCACGGGCCCGGCGATCGAGCGCATCTCGATCACGCTGCATGAGCTCTCCGCCAACCCGCAGGCCTCGCAGCGCATTCTCGACGACGCGGCCTTCGATGTGGAGCTGTGGCTGGCCGAGCGCATCGCCGACCGTTTCCGCCGCGCCGAGAGCGACGCCTTTGTGAACGGCAACAATGCGAACCGGCCCAAGGGCTTCCTGACGAAAACCAAGGTGGCGAACGCCGCCTGGAGCTGGGGCAATCTCGGCTATGTGGTCACCGGTGTCTCGGGCGGCTTCGACCTGAATGATCCGGGCGATGCGCTGGTGGATCTGGTCTATGCGCTCGGCTCCGAGTACCGCGCCAATGCGGCCTTCGTGATGAACTCGAAGACCGCCGGCGAAGTCCGCAAGATGAAGGACAACCAGGGCCGCTTCCTCTGGGTCGAGGGCATCAGCGACGCGAACCCCGCGCGCCTGCTCGGCCACCCGGTGGTGCTGGTCGAGGAGATGCCCGACATCGCCGCCGACGAGACCCCGATCGCCTTCGGCGATTTCGGCCACGGCTACACCATCGCCGAGCGCCCGGACATCCGCATGCTGCGCGATCCCTACTCGGCCAAGCCGAACGTCATGTTCTTCGCCACCAAGCGCGTGGGCGGCGACGTGACGGATTTCGCGGCGATCAAGCTGCTGAAGCTCGGCACCGCGTAAGCGAGCGCCCGAGGCCGGCCCGGGCGGTTCCTGCCCGGGCCGGGATGCGCGCCGGCGCGCGCGATTTGCGGGAGGGAGCGAGATGATTTTGAGCGAGGCGGGCGCGAGCCCGGCACCGACGCCGCCCCTGGATGCGTTCAAGGCGCATCTGCGCCTGGCGCACGGCTTTGCCGACGACACGGCGGAGGACGCGCTGCTGGGGACCTATCTGGCCAATGCCATCTCGGCGGTGGAGCACCGCACGGGGCTGGCCCTGATTGCGCGGCGCTTTGCGCTCAGCGTGTCGCGCTGGGACCGCGACGGCTGCCTGCGCCTGCCGGTGGGCCCGGCGAGCGCCATCGTGGAGGCGGCCGTGGAGACTGCGGCGGGGAGCACCGCCATCGACACGGCGCTCTGGAGCCTGGAGGCGGGGACGACACGCCAACGGCTCTCGGCGGGCGGTGCCGCGCTACCGGCGATCCCGGTCGGCGGGCGCGTCCGGATCGTCTTCGACGCCGGGCTCGCGGCGGACTGGTCGGCGATGCCCGGCGATCTCTTCGAGGCGGTGACGCTCTTGGCGGCGCATTTCTACGCCCGCCGCGGCACCGAGCAGGGGATCCGCCGCGACGATCCCGTTCTGCCCGGCCCAGTGACGGACCTCCTGGCGCCCCGGCGCGCCATGCGGCTCTGAGCGGGGGTGAGATGGGCAATCCGACACTGAGCCGGCGGCTCACGCTGGAGCGACGCGACACCGTGCTCGACAGCGGCGGCGGCGAGACGGGCGACTGGGTGGCGCTCGGCACGCATTGGGCGGAACTGAAGCCTGCAAGCGGGCGCGAACGCGTATCCGGCGATCGGCCCGGGGCGCGGGTGACGCACAAGGTCACGATACGCAGTGCCCCGATCGGTTCCTCGCGCCGGCCGGACGCCACCCAGCGGTTTCGCCTCGGCAGCCGGGTCTTCGACATTCGCGGCGTGGCGGATGCGGATGATGCGGGTGCCTTTCTGATCTGCTGGGTCGAGGAGGGCCCATACGCATGACCTACGCGCTCTCCTGGCCCTTGCAAGAGGCGGTCTATGCGGTGCTGAAGGCCGCCCCCGCCGTGACCGCGCTGGCGGGCGGGCATGTCTACGACGCGGCGCCGGCGGCAAAGGGCGGCGCGGAGGACATGGCGCTCTATGCAGTGATCGGCGACGAGACGGTGCGCAACTGGGGCTCGGCCGATACGCCGGGCGCCGAGCACCGGCTGGCCGTGAATGTCTATGCCGCCGAGCGCAGCTTCTCCGCCGCGAAGGCGCTCGCCGGCGCGATCTCAGACGTTCTGAGCAGTGCCGCGCTCAACCCGAGCCGCGGCCGCGTGGTCTGCCTTTCCTTTCTGGCCGCGCGCACGCGGCGGGAGGAGCGCGACCGGGTGCGGCGCATCGAGCTGATCTTCCGCGTGCTCGTGGAGGACACCGCCTGAGGCGGTCCGCGAGCCACGCTTTCCCGACACCAGAGGAGTTTCCGACATGACCGCCCAAAAGGGAAAGGACCTGCTGATCAAGCTCGACGAGACGGGCAGCGGCACCTTCGCGACCGTCGCCGGGCTGCGCGCCTCGCGGCTCTCTTTCAACTCCGAGACGGTGGATGTGACCACCTATGAGAGTGCGGGACAGTGGCGCGAGCTCCTGGCGGGGGCTGCGCTCCGCTCCGCCTCGGTGTCGGGCTCGGGGATCTTCCGCGACGAGGCGTCGGATGCGGCGCTGCGAAGCGTGTTCTTCGACGCGAAGGCGCCGGCTTTCGAGCTGGTGATCCCGGATTTCGGGACCGTGACGGGGCCGTTCCAGATCACCGGGCTCGAATATGCCGGCACCTATGACGGCGAAGCGACGTTCGAGGTGACGCTGGCTTCGGCCGGCGCACTGAGCTTCACGGCGCACTGAGGTGGGCTCGGCAGTGAACCCGGCGCGTGGCGAGGTGGGGCTCGTGGTGGACGGCGTGGAGCGGCGCATGCGCCTGACGCTCGGCGCGCTGGCGGCGCTCGAGGCCCGGCTCGAGGCGGGCAGCCTGATGGGTCTCGCCGAGCGCTTCGAGAGCGGCGCGGTGGCCACTGCGGATCTCATCGCGCTCTTGGCCGCCGGGCTCGACGGGGCGGGCGAGGAGATCGACGAGACCGAGCTCACGGCCGCCACGATCGAGGGTGGGGCCGCCGGTGCGTTGCGTGCAGGCATGGCGCTGCTCGCAGGCAGCTTCGGCGCCGGGCCGGCGTGACTGCGCGGATCGACTGGGCCGTGCTGATGCGGCTCGGCCTCGGCGTGCTGCGGCTCGCGCCGGAGGTGTTCTGGGCAATGACACCGGTGGAGTTCGAGCGCGCGCTCGAAGGGGCGGGCCTGCGCCTGGTGAAGGGCGCGGCGCCCGACCGCGCTGCACTCGGCGTGCTGATGGCGCGCTTCCCGGACCAGAGCTCGGACGTGACAGTGGAGAGACGAGACGATGGATGAAGACGATCTGCTGCCGGCGGTCTCGGGCGAGGCGCTTTCGCGCGGTTTGAGCATGCTCCGGGCCGAGGCGAACGGGTTCGCGGAGGATCTTGGCCTCGCGACCAAGCAGCTGCGCGAGATGGATGCGGAGTCGCGCCGGCTCGCGCGTTCGCTCAGCTCCTCGCTGCGGTCGGCCTTCGACAAGGCGGTGTTCGGGGGCGCGGCGCTCGGCGATGTGCTGAAGGGCCTGGCCAGCGATGTGGCGGGGCGTGCGCTCGATTCCGCCCTCCGCCCGGTGCACGAGGCGATCGGGACAGGCGTGAGCGGGGCGGTCGGCGCGCTAACCGGCGCGATCACGCGCGGTTTCGGGTTCGCCGATGGCGCGGCCTTCAGCGGCGGGCGCGTGCGTGCCTTCGCCCAGGGCGGCGTGGTGCGCGGACCGACGACGTTTCCGATGCGCGGCGGGCTCGGCCTGATGGGCGAGGCGGGGCCGGAGGCGATCATGCCGCTCTCTCGCGGGGCAGATGGGCAGCTCGGTGTCCGCATGCAGGGCGCCGCGGCTTCGAACGTGACGATCAACATCCAGACGCCGGATGTGGAGGGGTTCCGCCGCTCTCGCGGGCAGATTGCAGCACAGATTGCGCGGGTTGCCGGTGCCGGCGGCCGCCGTCTCTGACGGATGGTTCTGAGGAGGTTTGAATGGCCTTTCACTCGGTGAGATTCCCTGCGGCGATCTCCTTCGGATCGAGCGGCGGGGTTGAGCGGCGGACCGAGATTGTGCGGCTCGTCAACGGTTTCGAGGAGCGCAACAGCCCCTGGGCGGCAGGGCGGCGGCGCTACGATGCAGGGCTCGGGGTGCGCTCTCTGGACGATCTCCAAGCGGTGCTGGCCTTCTTCGAGGCGCGCCGAGGGATGTTGCACGCGTTTCGTTGGCGCGATGCGCTCGATCACAAGTCCTGCCTGCCCTCAGCGCAGCCAGCGCCGACGGACCAGGTGATCGGTTCGGGTGACGGAAACGCGACGGCGTTTCAGCTCGCCAAGACCTACGAGGCAGGGCCGCATGCTCATCAGCGCACCATCACGAAGCCGGTGGATGGCAGCGTGCGGGTCGCGGTTGGCGGTGTCGAGATGGGATCGGGCTACACGGTGGACGCGGAGACCGGGGTCGTGAGCCTGTCCGTGCCGCCTGGTGCGGGGGCACTGGTGACCGCCGGCTTCGAGTTCGACGTGCCGGTCCGCTTCGATACGGACAGCATCGATGTGAACCTGGCGGCTTTCGAGGCGGGCGAGATTCCCTCGGTGCCAGTGATCGAGGTGCGGATCTGATGCGCGATCTTCCGGCGGATTTCGCGGCGGCGATCGCGACAGGGGTGACAAGCATCTGTCGCTGCTGGCAGGTGCATCGGGCCGATGGTGTGGTGCTCGGCTTCACCGATCATGACCGGGCCATCGCCTTCGACGGCGTGGTGCATGAGGCGCGTGCGGGGATGAGTGCGGGCGCGCTGGATTCGAGCACCGGGCTCAGCATCGACACGCAGAGCGTGGAGGGTGCTCTAAGCTCGACGGCGATCGGCGAGGACGATATTGCGCGCGGGTTCTACGATAGTGCGGAGGTACGGCTCTATCTCGTGTTCTGGGAGGCGCCAGAGACGCGGCTTCTTTCCAGCGTTGGCACGATTGGCGAACTTCGCCGGGTGGGCGACGCATTTGAGGCGGAGATTGTTGGCCGGTCCGAGGCACTCAACCGACCCTTCGGGCGCGCATTCTTGGCGACCTGTGACCGCCGGCTCGGCGATGGAGGATGCGGGGTCGACCTCGCGGATCCGGCTTACAGTGCGATCGGTACCGTGGCGACGCTCCAGTCGACCAGCGCCTTCGAAGCGGAGGGGCTGGCCGCGTTCGAGACCGGGTTCTTCGATGATGGCCGACTGGTCTGGGAGACGGGGGCAAATGCGGGGGCTGAGGCGCGCGTGCGCCGCCATGCGGCCTTCGAGAGCGCGGTGCAGATCGAGACCTGGTTGAGCGCGCCGCTTGAGTTGGTTGTGGGTGACAGCTTCCGCGTCGAGGCAGGCTGCGACAAGCGCATGGCCACCTGCCGCGATCGCTTTGCCAACCTGGCGAACTTTCGCGGCTTTCCGCACATCCCGGGCGACGACTGGGCGGCCGGATATCCCGATGATGGAGGCAGCCATGACGGCGGTTCGCTCTTCCGAAGCTGAGCGCGGGCGGGCGGTTGTCGCGGTTGCGCGGCGCTGGATCGGTACGCCATATCGCCACCAAGCGAGCTGCGAAGGGGCGGGCGCGGATTGCCTGGGTCTTCTCCGTGGCGTCTGGCGCGAGGTGATGGGCCCTGAGCCGCAGGCCGTGCCTGGTTACACGCCGGACTGGGCGGAGGCGACCGGCGAAGAGCGACTGCTCGGGGCTGCTCTCCGCTATCTCGTTCCCGTAGAGGCGGATGCTGCGATGGTCGGAGACGTCTGTCTCTTCCGAATGCGCGACCGGGGCCCTGCGAAGCACGTCGCCATCCTGGTCAGCGAGGGTGTGGTGCGCGGGCGCATCATCCACGCCTATTCCGGCCATGCCGTGTGCGAAACCGGGCTCGGCGAGGCCTGGCGCCGGCGGTTGGCTGGTGTGTTCCGGTTTCCGGCGGAGGCTTCCTGATGGCGACGATTGTACTGGCGGCGGCCGGCTCGGCAGTGGGCGGCGCCATCGGCGGCAGTGTGCTCGGCGTGAGCGCGGCCGCGATCGGGCAGGCGGTGGGCGGCATTGCCGGCGGGCTGATCGATCAGCAGATCCTGGGACGCGGTTCGAAGGCGGTCGAGGTGGGGCGGGCGCGCAGTCTGCGCCTTCAGAGCTCCACCGAAGGCGCGCCTATGCCCATCACGTTCGGCCGGATCCGGCTGGCGGGCACTGTCATCTGGTCGACCCGTTTCCTCGAATCCGTGCGGGACACGACGCAAGGCGGCAAGGCGACGGGCGGCGGGCAGTCCGTGAGCGAGTATAGCTACTCCATCAGTCTTGCGGTCGCGCTCTGCGAAGGGCCGATCCAGCGCATCGGTCGGGTTTGGGCAGATGGCAAGCTGCTCGACACCGCAGAGCTGACGATGCGGGTCTATACCGGTGACGAAGAGCAGCTGCCCGACCCGAAGATCGAAGCGGTCGAGGGGGTTGGGAACGTGCCCTCTTATCGGGGTACGGCCTATGTAGTATTTGAGGACCTGCCGCTTGGGCGCTTCGGCAACCGCATCCCCCAGCTCAACTTCGAGGTTCATCGGAGCGCTCGGTTACCAGGCGTTCCGCTCGATCCTGTCTATGCAGGCGAGCCCTTGCCGGACCTGATCAAGGGTGTCGCGCTTTCGCCTGGAACTGGGGAGTTCGCGCTTCATCCCGAGCCGCAGCATTTCGTCTATGAAGGCGGCACAAAACAATACGCCAATGTGAACAATGGCACCTCGCGGCCCGACATGATGGTGGCGCTCGATCAGCTCGAGGCCGATCTGCCCGCCTGTGACCATGTCTCTCTCGTTGTCTCTTGGTTCGGGGACGATCTGCGGTGCGGGCACTGCCGGGTGGAACCGCGCGTCGAAGTGGCCGACCGTGGGAGCGAACCTGAGGTTTGGTCCGTTTCCGGACTTTCCACCGGCAGTGCGCGGCTTGTTAGCCAGAACGAAGAGGGGCGGCCGAACTATGGTGGCACGCCTTCTGATGCCTCTGTCGTCGCGGCGATCAAGGAACTGAAGGGGCGCGGTAAGAGCGTGATGATCTATCCGTTCCTCTTGATGGACATCACGGCTGACAACACGCTGCCCAATCCACACAAGTCCGGAGAGACGCAGCCGCCCTTTCCTTGGCGCGGACGCATCACTCTTGACGCGGCGCCGGGCCAGCCGGGCAGCACAGACCAGACGGCGGCGGCCGCGGGCGACGTCGATGCGTTCTTCGGAGCGGCTCGGGCGAGCGACTTCTCGGTCTCGGGCGAAAGCGTTCAGTACTCAGGGCCTGCAGGAGACTGGACGTGGCGCCGGTTCGTCCTCCACTTAGCTGCGCTTGGAAAAGCCGCGGGTGGGGTGGACTCGATCGTCGTGGGCTCGGAGCTGATCGGGCTCACTCAAATCCGTTCCTCTCGCACGACCTATCCCGCCGTCCAACAGCTGCGGACACTCGCGGCCGAGGTGCGCTCGCTCCTGCCCGGAGCCAAAATCTCCTACGCTGCGGATTGGAGCGAATACTTTGGGCACCATCCCGCGGACGGGAGTGGCGACCACATTTTTCACCTCGATCCGCTCTGGAGTCATCCGGACATCGATTTCGTCGGGATCGATGACTACATGTCCTGCTCGGACTGGCGGCATCAGCCGACGCATCTGGATGGCGAAGCTGGCGCGAGGTCGGTCTATTCTCTGCCCTATCTCAAGAGCAACGTCGCAGGTGGCGAGAATTACGATTGGTTCTACGGCTCTGAGGCTGATCGGACGGCGCAGGTGCGCACGCCGATCGAGGACACTGCACATGGAGAAGACTGGGTCTTCCGACCAAAGGACCTGGTCAACTGGTGGTCGAACCAGCATCACGACCGGGTCGGGGGTGTGCGGACGGCGAATTCGACAGGGTGGGTTCCTGAAAGCAAGCCGATCTGGCTGACTGAGACAGGATGTCCGTCCGTCGATCTCGGCGCAAACCGGCCCAACCTTTTCTTCGATCCCAAGAGCTCAGAGAGCGGATTACCCTATGGGTCTCGTGGTGCGCGCGACGACGAGATGCAGCGACGGTATCTCCAGGCGAAGCTCGGCTTTTGGGGCGATGCGGCGGAGAACCCGGTCTCCAACCTCTATGGCGGTCCAATGCTGCCGACCGAGCGTATCTACGTGTGGACTTGGGACGCACGTCCCTGGCCGGATTTCCCGAACCGCGAGAGTATCTGGGCTGATGGCCCGAACCATAAACTCGGCCATTGGATCACGGGTCGTGTCTCTGCCAGCGGTCTGGCGGAAGTGGTGGCAGCGATTTGCGCGCGGTCGGGGATGCTCGATTACGATGTGAGCGATCTGCACGGCACGGTCTACGGTTACATTTTGGAGCGCCCGCAGACGGCCCGCCAAGCCCTGCAGTCTCTCATGACTTGCTACGGTTTCGATGCCTTTGAGCGCGCCGGACGCATTGTTTTCCGGATGCGCAGTGCCACGCCGGATCTGGTGATTGATCCAGCAGTGGTCGTTGACGCTGATGAGGCGGGCCGCGCGGTCGATCGGCTTCGCGCATCGCGCGGCGAGGGCACCGACGCGGTGCGCCTGACTTACCTTGATGCAGATAGCGATTTCGAGCAGGCCGCGAGCGAGGCGATACGGCAGGACGGGATCGGGGTTCGCGTCGCCGAAACATCGGTCGCTTTGGCCTTTCCCCCGGATTTTGCCGACGCGGTGGCGGCGCGTTGGTTGGCGGAAGGGGAGAGGGCGGGGGACAGCCTGTCCTTCGCGCTGCCGCCATCGCAGTTTGCGCTGGAGCCGGGTGATGTGATCGCCTTTACAGCGGAGAGGTCCTCCTGGCGAATCGAGCGACTGGAGCGAGGTGAGGCGCTGGCGCTTGAGGCGACGCAGGTGGACGATGCGCTGTACCTGCCGCGCCCTTCTGCCGCCCGCGCCTCGGAGGCGGCCTTGCCTCAGCTCGCAGGCCCGCTCTCCGCGCAGCTGTTGAACCTGCCGTTGGCAGATGGCACGGCGCGGGACCATCGCCCCTTCGTCGCCGCGAATGCGACGCCCTGGCCCGGGGACGTGGCGGTCTTGCGGGCGGGTATGGACGACGGGCTCTCGCTCCTCGGGACAATCCGAATCCCAACTGTCGCGGGCGTCTTGGAGAGCGCTCTGCCCGGTGGGCCACCGGCACGCTGGCATCATGCGTCTTTTAGCGTGATCCTTGCTGGTGGGGCACTCAGTGCATCGACGGATACTGGGGTCTTGAACGGAGCCAACCTCTTGGCTGTAGAAGCAGCGCCTGGTGCTTGGGAACTTCTGCAGTTTCGGGACGCAACGTTGATCGGGCCGAACCGCTACATGCTGTCGACCCTCCTACGCGGGCGTCGGGGTACCGAAGAGCTTGCGATCACAGGTGCGGCGCCCGGTGCTCGCTGCGTTCTGGTTGATCGCGCTCTTCTGGAAATGGGGCTATCGATCGATGCGTTGGGGCAGCCACTGGATCTGCGCGCAGGGCCCGTCCGTCATGCCGTGGACCATCCGAGTTATGTGCGCTTTGCCGGGCGGGCTGAGGGGATTGGCCTTCGCCCATTTGCGCCGGCTGGCCTGCGCGCAAAGTCCGATGGATCGGGCGGCCATCAGCTCCGCTGGATCCGTCGGACGCGCATCGGGGGGGATAGTTGGTTCGGCAACGATGTTCCGCTCGGAGAAGAACGTGAGGCCTACCGCTTGCGCATCCATGCAGGCGGGGCGCTGCGGCGCGAAGAAGCTCTGTCGACGCCGAGCTATCACTACACGGCGGCGCTGCAGGGAGGAGACGGCATCGGCGGCGACTTCTCCGTTTCGGTCGCACAGGTATCCACCGTCTACGGCGCGGGTTCTGAGAGGAGCATGACGATCCATGGCTGAGACAAGACATTTCGGGCTGGTCCTTCTCGAGGAGGCACAAGCGCAGAAGCATGTGAGTGTGAACGAGGCGCTACTTCGCCTAGACGCGATCTCCTCTCGTAGGCTGGCGAGTTTCGGAGTCAACGTTCCGCCGATCGCGGTGGATGGCGACGTTCACTTGGTAGGATCGGCGCCGAGCGGCGACTGGAGCGGTAAGGCGGGGCAACTTGCTGTTGCGACGGCCGGCGGCTGGGAGTTCGCCGCACCATGGACGGGATTGAAGCTATGGGATGCCAGCCAGTCGGTTTGGAGGTTCTTTGACGGTGCAGATTGGCGTGCTGATGCGGGGGCCGTTTCACTCGGCGGCGCGGCATCGCTGAGCCGGATCGCAGAGATTGACCATACGATCACAGCCGGCGCGACGTCATCCACTTTGGCCGTGATCCCAGACAAGGCCGTTGTTATCGGCGTCACCGGGCGTGTGCTTGATGCGATCGGTGGCGCTTCCAGTTGGCAGCTCGGCGTCGCCGGTGCGCCTGATCGCTACGGGAGCGGAATCGGGACTGCGGCAGGTGCATTCGCTCATGGGGTGACAGGCAGCCCTCTCGCGTATTTCGGGGCCACATCGCTCTTGCTGACGGCGACGGGGGGAAACTTTACGGCTGGTTCTGTTCGCCTCGCCGTCCACTTTATGACGCTGGAACCCCCGGTCTGACGCTGAGCGTGAGGCAGCGGAAGCCTTGCGCGTGCGTCCCGATCATCGGCACACTATATCCATCGCTGGAAAGCGTTGGAGGCACGCATGGCGACGGATATCTGGCCGAAGGGCGAAGTCAGTCAGCTCGACCCGATCTGGCGACAGGTGCGCAAGGAAGCTGAAGCGCTATCGGAGGCAGAGCCGCTTATGGCTAGCCTTGCACATTCAGCGGTGCTACATCACGAGACGCTTGAGGCTGCGCTTAGCTATCGCATCGCTTCCAAGCTGGCGACTGCAGAGATGTCGCCTATGATGCTGCGCGAGCTTGCCGAGCGGGCGTTGATGGAGCGCCCGGAGCTTGGGCAGGCAGCAAGGGCCGACATGTCGGCGGTGTTTGAGCGAGATCCCGCCTGCGACCGGCTCCTTCAGCCATTCCTGTATTTTAAGGGCTTCTTAGCCGTGCAGTCGCACCGCATGGCAAACCACCTCTGGAGCACAGGTCGGCGCGACATCGCGCTGTACATCCAGATGCGTGTCTCCGAGACATTCTCGATCGATATCCATCCGAACGCGCGGATCGGGCGTGGGATCATGATCGATCACGCCCACTCCATCGTGATCGGCGAAACAGCGGTGGTCGGGGACGACGTCTCAATGCTTCATGCCGTCACGCTCGGCGGCACGGGCAAGGAGAGCGGCGATCGCCACCCGAAGATCGGAGACGGAGTGCTAATCGGAGCCGGCGCGAAGGTGCTCGGCAATATCTCGATCGGCAACTGCTGCCGGATCGCAGCCGGTTCGGTCGTGCTGCGTGATGTTCCTGCCTGCAAGACGGTCGCCGGTGTGCCCGCCAAGATCGTAGGCGAGGCTGGCTGCGCGCGTCCGTCGTTCAGCATGGATCAGCGCTTCACGCCGAATGCCGAGGACATCGTTCCAGACTGCTAACCTAAGATCAGGCGCGCCGGCGCCGCCCCTCACGCCGCCCGCGCGCCCCTTCTGCCGCCTCGCCAGGCGCTTTGTTCGCCTTGATCCACGCGGCGCCGTGGGGGTCGTGGTCCATGAGCAGGTTGGCAGCCCGGATCGCCTCCATCTCCTGCGGCCGCACCGGGTTCATGATCGCCGAGGTCATGCCGGCAGCGATGGCCATGGGCAGGAACGCAGCGTTGATCCCATGACGGTTCGGCATCGCAAACGAAATGTTCGATGCGCCGCAGGTCGTGTTCACTCCGAGTTCCCCGCGCAACCGGCGCACCAGCGCGAAGACCTGCTGCCCTGCCGAAGACTTCGCACCGATCGGCATCACCAACGGATCCACCACGATGTCATGCGCCGGGATCCCGAAGTCGGCCGCGCGTTCCACGATCTTCTTAGCCACCGCAAAGCGCACATCCGGATCGTCCGAAATTCCGGTCTCATCGTTCGAGATTGCGACGACCGGGACGTTATACTTCTTCACCAACGGCAGAACAGCTTCCAGCCTGTCTTCCTCGCCGGTCACTGAGTTCAGAAGCGGCCGGCCATTCGCGACCTGCAGCCCGTTCTCCAGCGCCCCAGGCACAGAGCTGTCGATGCAGAGCGGAACATCCACCACTGCCTGAACGCACTCGATGAGCTGCTTCATCAGCGGCGGCTCGACGAAGTTGTTGTCGGCGTAGCGCGCGTCTTCGGCCATCTTGTTCGAGAAGACCGCGCCCGAGTTCACATCCAGCACATCCGCGCCGCAAGCCACCTGCTCGAGCGCATCGCTTTCGACCGTGCTGAAATCCCCCGCCTCGAGCTCTGCATTCAGCTTCTTACGGCCAGTCGGGTTGATCCGTTCGCCGATCACGCAGAAGGGCTCGTCGAAGCCGATGGCAACGGTCTTCGTCTTCGACTCGATGACAGTGCGGGTCATGCGCTCTCTTTCTCTCGTTCCCAGCCCAAGAGGCGCCGCGACGATGCGGCGTCTCCGGCATACGCGGTGTTATGCGTGTTTCAGGCGCCGGCGGCCAGTGCGGCCGGCTGTGCGTTGCCGGCGGACCGGGTCCAGTCCGTCGTCGCCCGGATCCCGCCGAGCGGGAAGAAGTGCACGCTCTTGATGTTGAAGTCCGGGTTCGCCGCCCGGTGCGCCGCCAGATCCCGCAGGAACTCCTCCGGCGTGAACGGCAGGAGAAGCTTCGTCACGTCGGCCGCGCGCCGCTGCAGCACGCGAAGCGACGGTCCCACCCCGCAAGCCATCGCGAACTTGATCAGCGTCTGCAGCTTCGCAGGGCCCGCCACGCCGATATGGACCGGCAGCGCGATCCCGGCAGCGGAGAGCCGGTGCGCCCACGCGATCACCGGCTCCGCCTCGAAGCAGAACTGCGTCGCGATCGCCATCTCTGCATCCGTGCGCTCGCGGAACGCCTGCTTCCAGGCCAGCGCGCGCATCACCTCGCCCTCACCACCGTCCGGATCGATATCGCGATTGCCCTCCGGGTGACCGGCCACATGCAGCCGCTTGAAGCCGGCCTTGTCGAAGAGCCCGCTCTCCATGAGCTGCATCGAGTCGGAGAAGGCGCCTTTGGGCGTTGAAACGCCGCCCGCCAGGAGCAGTGCCTGCTCGACGCCCGCCTCACCCTGATAGCGCGCGATCCAGTCGCCAAGCGTCGCCTCGTCGGCGATGATGCGCGCCGGGAAATGCGGCATCACGTCGAAGCCCTCGCCGCGGATCCGCTTGGCGGTCGCAACCATCTCCTCGATCGGCGTGCCATCCAGATGCGCAATGTAGACGCGCGTTCCAGCCGGCAGGATCGCCCGGAAGTCCTCGATCTTCGCGGCCGTGCGGGGCATCACCTCGATCGAGAAGCCCTCGATGAAGGACGCCACACCGGGCGCCACGGTCTCCGCCTTTCCGCGCGAGAGGAAGTTCAGGATCTGGGCCATTCTCGTCGTCTCCCTCAAGCGCGCGGCTCGGCCCAGCCGTCCTGGGCGATGATCTCCCGAATGCGGGTGCCGTCGTATTCCGCTTCCAACCGCGCCGCTTCTCTATCGGCGACAGTCTCGATTTCTCCGTCCACCTCGATCGGGTCGCCGCGACGCCACTCTGCGAGATAGGCATCCGTGTCTCGCGCCCCAACCTTCATCGCGCATCTGTCAATCGCCTGCTCGAAGCGCTCCGGCAGCGGTCGCTTGGCGGCCTTGCGGCCCTGTTTCACGATCACCTGGGCCGGAATGTCCCGCCAGTACACGATGGTCATGTGCGCCATGAAGATCCCCGTCTGATAGGTCGCAGGTAAAGCGCGCAGGCTGCCGACGTCGGTGCATTTTCGACAAGCGGAAGCCGTTCTGCGACATTCGCGAATTTCGGCGGTTTCGCGCCGTTTCGCCGTGTCGTTTCCGGATCTTGAACCGTCGGAATTGTATCCGTATCCTAGATCGCCAATCCAAAGCCGCTGGAGAAAGTCCCGATGGATCGCCGAGAGGGCGCAGACCGCCCGCAGCCGCGCATCAGTTTCGAGTTCTTTCCGCCCCGCTCACCGGCTGCCGCCGTGCAACTCTGGGAATCAGTGGAGCGGCTCGCACCGATGGACCCGCGCTTCGTCTCCGTCACATACGGTGCCGGCGGCTCCACGCGGGAGCGCACCATGGCGGCGATCCTCGCAATCCGCGAGCGTGCGCGGCTGGAGGTGGCCGGCCACCTCACCTGCGTCGGCGCCAGCCGGGAGGAGGTGCTGCGCGTCGCGCAAAGCTACGCCAAGCTCGGCTGCCGGCGGATTGTGGCCCTGCGCGGCGACCCTCCGGCAGGCGAGGGGGCTTTTCGCCCCCATCCGCAGGGTTTTGAGAGCGCCGTCGCTCTCGTGGAGGGGCTCGCCGAGCTCGGCCGGTTCGAGATCTTCGTCGGTGCCTATCCCGAGAAACACCCCGAGGCCGCGGACACGGCGGCCGACATCGCCTGGCTCAAGCGCAAGATCGATGCGGGCGCGAGCGGGGCCATCAC
>JBCBWF010000470.1:0-3848 GCA_039817245.1 Pseudomonadota bacterium
AGCCCGGCCTGTGCGGGCGAGACCAGCGTGGCCGGGTCGCCCTCGAGCGCCTGAGCGCCGGCCGTGGCGAGGCAGAGCTGCGGCAGGGCAGGCCAGCCGCGCGCGAGACAGGTCTGCAGCAGGCGTACCGGCAGGAAGGGCGCGTCGTCCCCCTCCGGCGCGCGGGCCAGGATGCCGCGGGGCGGTGCCGCGAGGCCTGCGAGATCCTCGAGCGTCCCGGCTCTCGCGGTGAGCCCCGCGTCGCGGAGCGCCGCGGCCGTCGCCACCCCGCGGGCCGTGTCCGGATCGAGCACGAGCCAGTCTCCGCCCTCCGCCGCGTCGCCCGGGGTGCCGCAGGGCGCATCGACCCAGGCAAGATGGTGGAGCCAGGTGCGGGTCGCCTCGTCCGCCTCCGCCGCCGCGCCATCCGCCTGCCCGCGACCGGCATCGCGCTCCGCCGCCGCGGACCAGTGGCGCGAGCGCTGCCAGGGATAGCCGGGCAGCGCGACCGGGCCGGCGGGAACCGGGAGGATCCGCGGCCAGTCCACCGCGAGGCCGGCCGCCCAAAGCGCGCCGAGGGCGGTGAGGAATGCCTCCTGATCCTCCGCATCGCGCTTGCCGCAGCAGGCGGCGACCATCCCCATATCCTCGAGCGCGGGCTTCAGCACCGGGTGCGGCCCGAGCTCGACGAAGAGCGCGGGGCCCTCCGCCGTCGCCGCCCGCACCGCGTCGTGGAACCGAACAGGCTCGCGCAGGTTCCGGCCCCAATAGGCCACTCCGAGCGCCTCGCCCGCGATCTCGGCGCCGAGGACGGTGGAGAGGATGGGACAGTCTGCCGGGCGCGGGCGGAGATCGCCGAGGCCGCCCACCAGCTCCGCCACGAGCGGCTCCATCTGCGGGCTGTGCGAGGCGACATCGACCTTCACCTTGCGGCAGAAGATCCCCTCGGCCTCGAGCGCTGCGAGGACGGCGTCGAGCGCTGCGGTTTCCCCGGCGATCACGGCGCTGCGCGGGCCGTTCTGCGCCGCGATCGACAGGGTGGCCTCATGCCCCGCAAGCCGCGCGGCCAGTGCATCCGGCGCGAGCTCCACCAGCGCCATGCCGCCCTGGCCGCTGACCCGCGCCATGAGCGCGCTGCGCCGCACGACCACGCGCAGCGCGTCCTCCAGCGGCAGCGCGCCCGCGATGGCGGCCGCGGCGGTCTCTCCCATGCTGTGCCCGATCACCGCATCGGGCGCGATGCCGAAGGCGCGCCAGAGGGCGGCATAGGCGATGGCGAGCGAGGCCAGCACCGGCTGGATCACCTCGATGCGGTCGAGCCGCCAGACCCCGTCGCCGGGCTCGGCTGCGAGCTGGGCGGCGAGCGACCAGTCCACCATCCCCGAAAGGGCCGCCTCGCAGGCCTCGATGGCCGCGCGGAAGGCGGGCTCGCGGGCGACGAGGCCGCGTGCCATGCCGACCCATTGACCGCCCTGACCGGGCGCGACGAAGACGATGCGCGGCCGCGTGGAGCCGACCCCGAGCGTGGCATGGCCCTCCGCCGAGGCCGCGCCGCCCGCGGCATAGGCCCGGAGCGCGCCGGCAAGCGCTGCGCGATCCCCGGCGACGAAGGCCGCCCGGCTCCGCAGCGCCGTGCGCCGGGTGGCGACCGCGCCGGCCAGATCCGCTGCGGCGAGCCTGGGATCGGACTCCAGCCGCGCCGCGTAGCGCCCGGCGAGCGCGCCGAGCGCCTCGGCCCCGTCCGCCGACAGCGGCAGGAGCGCGGGGCGCGCCGGCATCGGCCGCGCCGTCGCCGGCGCGGCCGGCGGCTGTGGCGCTTCCTCCACGATCACATGCGCATTCGAGCCCGCGATCCCGAAGGCGCTCACACCGGCACGTCGGGGCGCACCGGCGCGGTCGCGCGGCCATTCCGCCAACGCGGTCGGCACCGAAAGCCGCAGCCCGGCCCAGTCGATTTCCGGGTTGGGCGTATGGTGGTGCAAGCTCGGCGGGACCTTGCCATGCTTCACCGCAAGGATCGCCTTCACCAGCCCCGCGATGCCGGCGGCGGCCTCGGTGTGTCCGATATTCGTCTTGACTGACCCGACGGGCAGCGGGCTCTCGCGTCCGGTGGCGAGCACCTGCCCGATCGCGTCAAGCTCCACCGGGTCGCCCTTGGGCGTGCCGGTGCCGTGCGCCTCGACATAGCCGATCGTCGCCCCGTGGAGGCCCGAATCGTGCAGCGCGCGCTCGATCAGGCGGGCCTGACCGGATCGGCTCGGCCGCCCCATCAGCCCGCTGGAGGCGCCGTCGTTGTTGATCGCGGAGCCCCGGATCACGGCATGGATCGGGTCGCCATCGGCCAGCGCGCGCGCCAGCGGCTTGAGGAGCAGCGTGCCCGCGCCCTCGCTGCGCACATAGCCGTCGCCAGACGCGTCGCCGAACTTGCAGCGCCCGTCCGGCGCCATCATCCGGCTCTGCGAGTAGCCGATGGTGACATGCGGGCTGAGGATCACGTTCACGCCCGCGGCGAAGGCCATCTCGGTCTCGCCGGCGCGCAGGCTCTGCACGGCCATGTGCAGCGCCGTGAGCGCGGAGGAGCAGGCGGTGTCGAGCGTGAGGCTCGGCCCCTCCAGCCCGAGGAAGAAGGACAGACGGCCTGCGGTGGCGTAGCGGCCGCTGCCATTGGTCATCTCGAAATCGATGCGCTCGCCGGCGGCGAGGAGGCGCGCCTCGAAATCGCTGAGCCACTGGCCGACGAAGACGCCGACGGGCCGGCCCGCGAGCCGTGCCGCATCGACGCCCGCATCCTCCAGCGCCTCCCAGGCGGTCTCCAGCACGAGGCGCTGCTGGGGGTCCATCCGCTCCGCCTCGCGCGGGGAGATGCCGAAGAAGCCCGCGTCGAACCGGTCGATATCCGTGAGATAACCGCCATAGCGGGTCATGATCCGCCCGGGGCTGGCCGGTTCCGGGTCGTAGAGCCGGGCCGTGTCCATGCGGTCCGGCGGGATCTCGCCGATCGCGTCCTCGCCGTTGGCGAGCAGCTCCCAGAACCGCTCGAGCCCGTCCACTCCGCCCGGAAAGCGGACACCGATGCCGATGACGGCCACGGCGCGCGCAGCCGCGCTCGGTGTCGTCCCGGGCTCGGGCGGCCGGGCGGTCATGGGGTACGGCCCGGGGCGGCGGTCGCGGGGGCCGGCCGGCCGACGCCGAGGCTCGCGGCGATATGGGCCAGGAGCGCGCGCTCGGAGGGCTCGAGGTAGAAATGCCCGCCGGGGAAGAGCCGCATGTCGAAGCCATGCGCGGTCCAGCCCGCCCAGCCCTCCAGAAGATCCGCGGGCACCAGCCGGTCCGCCACGCCGCCGAAGGCCGTGATCGGGGCGGGCAGGGGCACGGGGCTCTCCCCCTCCGTCGCCTCCAGCGCGCGGATATCGGCGCGCAGGGTGGGCAGCAGCAGCGCCATCATGTCCGGCTCGCGCAGGATCTCCTCCGGGATGCCGCCATAGCGGGTCTGCAGCTCCTCCACGAAGGCGTCGTCCGAGAGATGGCTCACCGGGGGCACCGGGCTCGGCCGGTCCGGCGGCTGGCGCGCGGAGAGAAAGAGGCGCAGCGGTGCCGGCGCACCCGCTTCCGCGAGCGCCGCGGCCGCGTAGGCGGCGACGACCGCGCCCATGCTGTGGCCGAAAAGGGCGTAGGGCTTGTCCGTGATCGCGCTGAGCGCGGACAGCAGATCGGCGACCAGCGCGGGGATCGACTCGAAGGCGGGCTCGGCGAAGCGGGTCGCGCGCCCGGGCGGCTGCACGGCGACGAGCTCCACATGCGCGGGCAGTCCCGCCGGCCAGGTGCGGAACATCGCGGCGCTGTAGCCGGCGCAGGGAAAGCAGATGAGC
>JBCBWF010000529.1:0-3020 GCA_039817245.1 Pseudomonadota bacterium
CGCCTGCGACCACGCGCTCTCCGGCGTGGCGCCGACCGAGAGCCCACCGAGAAGGCCGAGGCCCAGCATGCTGCTCCGAACCCTCACGACACCACCTGCAATTGTTTCAACGCATCTTGACTATTCCCGAGCGGTGACGCGGCTGCAAGTGTGCTGCCTGGTTAGTCTCGCCGCCGGTCGCGCTGCGGGACCGGCCGCGGTGCCGAGGTCACACCGCTCCCGTCAGGCGGAAGGGGCCGCGCCCGGCGCGCCGCTCCGCCGCCGCCGGGGCCCCGCCACGCAGGCGATGGCCAGGATCAGGCCCGAGACGGTGGCGATCATCCCCGCCGCGCTCACCGCATGCGCGCTGCCGATCAGCCCCGGCCCGTGCCCCGCAAGCAGGAAGCCCGCCACCGCGGAGAGGAGCGCAAAAACCACGCTCCAGGCCACCTGCGCGCCCAGCCGATCGGTCATCAGCCGCGCCGCGGCCGGCGGGCAGATGAACATCGCGATCACGATGATCGAGCCCACCGCGTCGAAGGCCGCCACCGCGGCCATGGCGGTGGTCACGACCAGCCCGAAGCTCACCGCCCCCACCGGGATCCCCACCGCATTGGCGAAGCCCGGATCGAAGGTGGAGATCGCGAGCGCCTTCCAGAACGCCGCCATCAGCGCCGCGATCAGCACCAGCACCAGCGCGAGCCGGCCGAGCGCCGGCGGCAGCCCGGCCAGCGCCTCTGCATCCGTCAGCGAGGCCCACCCCGCAGTCGCATCGAGCCAGATCAGGCTCTCCAGATTGCCGTGCAGCGCATGCTCCACGTCGAGATGCACGGAGGAACTGTCGCTCTGCTCCAGGAGCAGCACCCCGCCGGCGAACATCGCGGTGAAGACCACGCCCATGGCCGCGCCGGGCTCCACCCGGCCGAGCCGCCGGATCGCCTCGATCAGCCCCACGGCCACAAGCGCCGCCGCCGCAGCGCCGATCATCATAGGCCAGGCCGCCACCGTGCCCGTCAGCAGGAAGGCCACCACGATCCCCGGCAGCACCACATGGCTGATCGCATCCCCGATCAGCGCCTGGCGCCGGAGCAGCAGGAAGTTGCCCGGCAGCGCGCAGGCCACCGCCGCCAGCGACCCGATCGCCAGTGGCGCGAGATCGAGCTGCACGAACTCCTCCGCCGAGATCATGCCGGCCCCGCTGCGCTCGGCGCTAGGGCGCGGTCGATCTCGGCGATCTGGTCCGGCGTCATCACCGCCTCCAGCGGGGTGAGCCCGTCCTGCGCCTCCAGCACCGGGTCGCCCGCATGGCGCCGGCGCACCTCGGCCCAGCGCGCCTCGTCGCGCGCCGCGCGCGCCGCCGCCGCCCGGCCCTCCAGCGTCGCCGTCCCGTCCGCCCGGATCAGCCCGCCCCGGCGCAGCACGCGCAGGGTCAGGCGGTCGTAGATCGGCTCGCTCCGCGCCATGGCGAGCAGCCCCTGGCGGCGATGCACCCGCCCCTCGAAGGCGCGGTGCCGCCAGGCCGAGGCCGCGGCCCCCCGGAGCGGCGCGAACAGGAGCGAGCCCGCAAAGAGCGCGAAGGCCACCAGCACGATCACCGGCCCAGTCGGCAGCCCGTCGCCCGCGGCCGAGAGCGCCGCGCCGAACCAGGCCGAGGCCGCGCCGATCCCCGCCGCGATCACGATCAGCCGGTCCACCCGGTCCGTCCAGAACCGCGCCGCCGCAGCCGGGATGATCAGGAGCGCCACGATCAGCACGAGGCCGAGGATCTTGAGCCCGATCACCGTCACCATCAGCGCAAGGCCCATCATGGCGAGATCCGTGCGCCGCACACCCACCCCGCTCGCCGCGGCGAATTCGGGATCGAAGGCCACCAGCGTCATCGGCCGCCGCATCGCCCAGACCGCCAGCCCCGCCAGCGCCGCCGCCACCGCGATCACCTGCGCCTCGCTCGCCAGCATCCCCGCGGTGGAGCCCAGCAGGAACCCCTCCAGCCCCGCCTGGCGCCCGATGCTCAGCGTCTGGATCACCGTCAGCAGCACGATGCCGAAGCCGAAGAAGACCGAGAGCACCGCCCCGATCGCCGCATCCTCCGAGAGCCGGGTGCGCCGCGCCATCCACTCCACCGCGAGCAGGCCGAGCCCCGCGGAGAGCGCCGAGCCCATGATCAGCCCCGGCAGCCAGCGCCCGTCCCCGCCCATCGCCGCCATGGCGATGAAGGCGAGGCAGACGCCGGGCAGCGTCGCATGGCTCACAGCATCGGAGACGAGCGCGCGCTTGCGCAGGAAGATGAAGGCCCCGGCCGCGCCGGCCGCAGCGCCGAGCAGGGCGGCGCCCAGCACCACCACGGCCGAGTTGTAGCCGCCGAGGAGGAAGAGAGCCTCGGCGAGCCGCGCGAGGCCCTCCATTGCGTCAGCCCGCAGCGGCCGCCAGCCCGCGCATCTGCTGCGTGGCCAGCCGGCCGCCATAGGCGCTCTGCAGAGCCTCCACCGTGAAGGCGTCCGCCACCGGGCCCTCCGCCACGCGCTGGCGGTGGATGATCAGCACGCGGTCGAAATAGCTCGCCACCGTGCCGAGGTCGTGATGCACCGCGACCACCGTCCGCCCCTCGGCGCGCAGGCCCTTCAGCACATCGATGATCGCGCGCTCGGTCGCCGCATCAACGCCCGCGAAGGGCTCGTCCAGCAGGTAGAGATCGGCATCCTGCGCCAGCGCGCGGGCCAGGAACACGCGCTGCTGCTGCCCGCCGGAGAGCTGTCCGATCTGGCGCTCCGCAAAGGCCTCCATGCCGACGCGGGCGAGACAGGCCCTCGCACGCGCCCGCGCGCTCCGGCCGAACCGGCCGAAGAGCCCGGTCTCCGCATAGAGCCCCATCAGCACCACATCGATCGCGCGGGCCGGAAAGTCCCAGTCCACACTCGCGCGCTGGGGCACATAGGCGATGCGCCGGCGCGCCGCGGCAAAGCTCTGGCCGAAGAAGCGCACCTCGCCCGCAAGCCGCGGCACGATGTCGAGCGCACCCTTCAGGAAGGTCGACTTGCCCG
>JBCBWF010000083.1:0-15514 GCA_039817245.1 Pseudomonadota bacterium
CGACGCCTCCGGCATTCATGCGACAATCGCCGGCGTGATCCTTGGACTGATGACGCCAACCCGCGTCTGGGTGAACGATACGCGTCTTCGCGCGATCCTGGGACGTGTGCTCGCCTATCCTGCCGGCGAGCACTGGAGCGGAGACACTGCCGACCGCCGCGACCTCCGTCAGGCCGGCAGAGCGGTCACAGAGTCCCTCTCACCGGTTGAACGGCTCGAGATGATGCTCCACCCATGGGTCGGCTTTGCAATCATGCCGATTTTCGCGCTGGCGAACGCCGGCATCACGATTCATGGCGCCGATTTCGGGCAGTCCGTCTCCCTGGCGATCATTGTCGGATTGGTATTGGGAAAACCTATTGGCGTTCTGGGGTTCAGCTGGCTCGCTGTCCGTTCCGGCCTTGCAGCGCTTGGGCCCGGTCTGTCATGGCCCTTCATCACGGCCGGCGCCGTTCTCACGGGTATCGGCTTCACCATGTCACTGTTCATCGCAGGACTGGCGTTCGAGCCTGCGATGCTCAATGCGGTGAAGCTCGGCGTTCTCTTGGGATCAGCCATCGCGGCGGCGGCGGGCGTCCTGATGCTGGCTCGACTGACGGCTCGCGCACCCGAACTTGATACGCAAGAGAGAGAATGATTGAGGCTGGCTCGTCGGACGTTTCATATCGTACGATACTGAACGAGGAGCCTCACCTCAATTGCAGTACCTAAAATGGGAAGAATATTGGAATGGCTCCGACCACCGCAGCGCCAACGATCGCGTTCATCGGGATCCCGATCCTGAGAAAGTCGGAAAACCTGTAGTTCCCCGCGCCATACACCAAAGTATTGGTCTGGTAGCCGATCGGCGTCGCGAAGCTCGCGCTCGCCCCGAACATCACCGCAACGACAAACGGCCGAGGATCGACCCCAATTTGTTCAGCAAGACCGATCGCGAGCGGCGTCACCACGACGGCCACTGCATTGTTGGTGACCGCCTCGGTAAGCACGGACGACAACACAAAGACAGCGGCCAACGCCACAAGCGGAGGCAGCCCCATGAGTGCAGGAGCGACGGCATCAACAATGAGGCTGACAGCTCCCGAATACTGCAACCCCGCCCCGACGATCAGCATAGAGAAGACAAGCACCAGGATGCTCGCGTCGATCGAACCCCACGCTTCGTCATTGTCTATACATCGCAGCACGAGGATTGCCGCTACGGCGACCAGAGCAAGCACGCTGATCTCCGCAATCCCCGCGGCAGCGAGAGCCACCACCGCCATCAGCGCAAAGAGAACCAGCGGCGCCTTGCGACGGCGAAACGCGCGCCCACCAGCTTGGGTGATCGCAGCGAGATCGCCTGCCTCGCTCATCCGGGCGAAGCCCTCGGGCGTCCCCTCAAGCAAAAGCTTGTCGGCCGGGCGCAGGAGCGCTGTCGAAAGGTCGGGCCCAAGATTTTCACCATGGCGATGAGCACCCAGCACACGCATTCCATACCGGTGACCTATGGCAAGCTGCGCGATGCGTACGCCGCGACTCCGGCGCGACAAGGTCACGATAGCCTCGGCGACCACAAGGTCGGAGGACTCCGCCGCCGGCCCCTGACGCAGTCCGACATCCAGGCCGTGGAGATTTCGGAGGGTCAGGAGCTCTGACGTCGTCACTTTAGCGATGAGCCTATCGCCAGCCTGGAGAGTGTGCTCACGCCAGCTTTCCGAATCGACGTTCGGTCGCGCGCGAACGCCAATAATCTCGACGCCCCGTCGGTTCAGGTCTCCAATCTGGCCAATCTTCTTTCCTAGATCCCCATAGCCCTCGCGAGGGCGCAACTCGGTCAGAAACGTCCCCTCTTCCTCCTCGCTTGGGTCAACGCGATTCCTTCGGTCCGGCAGCAAGACAGGTCCCAGGATCAGCAGGATAAGCCCGCCGGTCACCGCAGCAACCAGGCCTACTGGCGTGATTTCGAGTATTGAGAACGGTTCGATCCCGGAATTCCGGGCCACGCCGTCTACAAGCAAATTTGTGGAAGTTCCTATTAGCGTGCAGGTCCCGCCCAGAACCGCCACATAGGAAAGAGGTATCAGCATACGCGTCGCCGCGAGGTTGAGGCTTTTTGCGAGGCGTATTGCGACCGGGATCAGAACGAGTACGACCGGCGTGTTGTTCATCAGGGCCGAAGCTAGGAATGCCGCCAGCAGAAACACTGCGGCGCCCGCAATTGGTCGGCGGCTCGCAGCGGTGACAACCCGGTTTGCGAGCGCATCGAGCAGTCCGGTCCGGACCAGCGCGCCGCTGATGATGAACATCGCTGCGATTGTGATCGGTGCAGGGTTTGCAAATGCCGTCAGAACCTTCTCGGTGGGAACGAGGCCGAAAATTACGAAAAGAGCTGCGGCGCCCGCGGCCGTAACGTCCGGAGCGAAGCGCTCGGACAGGAATCCTGCGAATAGGAGCACGAGGAGCACAAGCGCAAGATAAGGTTCATAGACGGCGGTGATGTCGATGGTCTTACTCCGTTTCTCGGACAAGCTGAATTTCAGATCTCGCCGCCCCCCTGCCTCAACTCAACGCTGAGGCGCCAATTCACTGTAGCTTTCACGCTTCATCGTCACGCCGAGACAAGTTCCTCCGCGCTTCCGGCTTGTAGCGAGAGTTGCCGCCCGCCCAATTCCTCGAAGAGCTGTTCACGGCATGTGAAAATGACGACTTGGACGTTGCGCGCCGCCATATTCAGTATGTCGAACATTCGGTTCATGCGGCGGTCGTCGGAGAACACGAGCGCGTCATCCAATATGACGGTTGCCGGATGGCCCTGCTCGACCAGCATTTCAGCAAAAGCGAGCCGAATCAGAACTGCGATCTGCTCCTGGGTACCCATACTTAGATGATGGAAGACTTCCTCGTATCCAGCCACCCTAGTGACGCCGACGATACGCAGGTCTTCATCAATTGTGATTTCGGCGCCCGGAAAAAGGAGCTGCAAATACGGCCGCACGCGGTTGAGCACGGGAGACAGGTAGCGCTCCTTGGCTTCCTGCTCGGCCGCCCGAAGGGTGGCCAGCAATAACCCCATTACTCGGACTTCCCGGTCGGTGCGACGGCGCTCGTCCGTCGCGCCTTCCAGATTACGGGCTTGTTGTTCAATGGCCTCGTCCAAACCGGCGCCTTCGAGGACTTCGATATGAGAGCGCAGACCGGCGATGGTTTCCTTGAGGTTGCTGCGCTTTTCACGACGATCTTTTATCGCCTGTTCAAGACGGCCGATGCGGGCTTCGAGTTGCGGGACTGTTTCGTCCGTGCGCTGATCCCAGAGCCCGGCAATGATGTTTTTCTGATCTGCCACCGCCTTTTCGGCGGCTTCGATCGCGGCTTGCAGGGCGGCGTCCGCCTGATCCGCCTCGGCCGCCGTCAGCTCTGCGCGCCGCTTTTCCAGCCGGGCGCCGCTGTCGTCAAATCGCGTTCTGACAGTTCCGAGTTCGGTCTGGAGAGCGCCCAGCGCCTCTTCAGGACCACCAAGGGCGGCCCTGGCCGTATTCACGGCGCTGCGGGCCTCGTCAGCCTGTTCAAGGGCGGCGCGCAGCGTCGCATCGGTCTCCTGCTTTGCCGGAAGCGTATCGATTTCAAGAGCGGCGAGCTCGCGTGTCAGGATGAGCTGCAAACTCTCAATATAACCCGCCAGCGCCTCGGCCCCGGCGTCGTGATCGTCCGTGGCCGGCGCATGCAGCGCGGCTTCCTGGCGGGTGAGTTCTCCATCCTGCACCAGCTTCTGCCGTTTCCTGTGTTGCTCTTCAGCGTCATCGACAGTTTTCACGCCCCCGGTCTGCAAAGCGGTCTCAAGAGCGGTTCTCGCTTCGCGTTGCTGATCGCGCAGCTTGTCCCGGTCCTTGATTGCCGGTTCGACCGTGATGCGGCCCCGGCCGGGTATCGCAATCGTCGTCGGACCGATCGCCTGAACGGGCGGATCATCGACGGCCACCTTGCGGCCATCGACTTCAATTCCCGACAAGGCATCGGCAGCCATATCAAACGTAATGCGCGTGGCGGCGGCGCTTAGGCGGCTTTCGATGGTTTCGAGGGTTTTCGCAGCATCGCGGATTTCCCTCAGGGCTTCGTCTGTGACAAGAATGGCGGTGGCCTCCTGCCGGGCCTTGCGTTGCCGTTCTTCCGCCGCCGCTGCTTTTTTATGACGCCCTTCGAGTTCACGAATGCGGCTCTGGCGTTCGACGGCTGCCAATATACGCCGCTGGTGAGATACCGCGTCATCTGCCGTGGTAACGGCGGCCTCGGCTTCCCGGACAGAGGCCCGCAACTCATCAAGCCGCGCACGCGCCTCTTTTTCTCGGCCACGTACATCGTCCAGCCCCTTGCGGGCGGCCTCCACAGCATCTTCTTCGTCAGCAACGGCCTGCCTTAACTCGGTACGCGCGGCCAGGGCCTGGTTGGCCTGCTCAAGATTGCGCTGTTTCAGCGCAAGATCGCTGTCCGCTGCGGCGATACGCGCTTCCAGTTCCGCCAGATGACCGTGGCGCTTCCGGGCGTCCGCCAGTTCCGTCTCGTCTACCTCGTCGCGGTCGCCGGTCGACAGACGCGCCAAGGTCTCCTGCGCCTGCTCAAGCTGATCGAGTGTTCTGGACAGCTCGTCGCGGCGGCCTTGCAAAGCCGCAAGATCGGCTTCGAGAGTTTCGGTACTGTCGATCAATTCCTTGTACGAACCGCGCGGCTTGCCGGCGCTCGTGACCAGTTCGCCAAGCTGCTTTTCTATGGCCTGCGGCAGCGCCCGGCCGCGGCGGCCGCCGAGCACCGTGCCAACCTCGGATTCCAGGGCGCTATGCAGATTGGCTCTCGCGCTTTGCGGCAAGTCGAGCGCGCCGAATGAGTGGCCCTGTTGCACCCATAGCACATTCCACATACCGAGCGTTTCCGCTTTGGCGCCGGTTTTTCCCGGTTCATCGAATCCCAGCAGATCGCGCAGGGCATCTTCGGCGGCGTCGCCTTCCAGCGTTCGCCCGTCGGGGCACGACAACCGGGCATAGGGCTTTTTGACGAAGCGCTTCAATATGCGGTAGACGCCGTCATCCAACTCAAATGCCAGCTCGACAACCGGCCCGGCCTGATTGCGATCGTTCTGCAACGCAGTGATCGTTTGCGCTTTCGAGCTGTATTTCTCAAACAGCGCCGCCCGGAGCGCGTCTAGCAGCGTCGATTTGCCCATCTCGTTGGGACCAACAACGACATTCAACCCGTCCTCGATGCCGTCAAGCCGCATCGGGCTGGTGAACTTCTTGAACTGGTTCAGCGCAAGCGACCGCAGCTTCATTGGCGGCCTGCCTGGAGCTTCATGTGCTCGATATAAAGACGCTGCAACGCTTCGGCAGCAAGGGCCCGATCATCGTCGCTGCCTTCCTCGGCTTTGCGCTTCAACTCTTCCGCCGCCGTACGGACGAAGCCGCCGCGATCGATCTGGTCGAGGTCCGCCGCCGTCGGGCGCGGGAACAGGCGCCGGTCATCAACTCGCATGAAACAGAATGCGGCCGATACACCGTCCGCCACTTCGTTCTCGAAATATTGACGATCATCGAGCGACACAGCGCCTTCGACCGCTAAACGGATGAGCACGCGATCAAGGTCACCGGCGACCGTCCGCAGATTTCCGGCGAGGCGGTCTATGTCCTCGCGGCTGTTGATCTGCTCCGACTGCGTGAGCCATTCGTAGTGGCCGGTGGGCAGTGGTGTAACTTCCGGTGCGCGATCATGGGCATCGATTTCCACCAGGAGCGCCTGGCCGCCCCCAGTCACGTCAAAGGCGTCGGTCTCCGGGGTACCGCTGTACCAGCACCGATCGTTGATTTTCTTTTGTCCGTGCCAGTCGCCCATTGCGAGATATGACAAACCCGCGCGTGCCGGACGGTCCGGCGCAATGAAGTTGGGAACATCGCGATCCTCCGATCCGAAGCCGGTCACGGTGCCGTGGGCAATCCCGATACGGAACAATCCATTCGACAGCGCTGCGTCGTCCATGTACGCGGTCGGATCATCAAGCCGCCGGCGATGATAGAGCGGCGCTGGAAGGATCGACAACGAATCCTCGTCAAAGGTGACAGGCGCCGGTTCCGTGTAGACATGGACGTTCGCGGGAAACCCCTTGCGCAGGAGCTGATCCCAAAGTCCGTTGGGGCGGTGCGGATCGTGATTGCCGGGCAGCAGGTGCCATTGCGTGTCAGGAAAGTTGCGCATCCGCTCCAGCGGCTGGTTAAGCGAACGCGGAGACAGGGCTTCCATATCGTAGACGTCGCCGGCAACTAGCACATGTTGAACACCGTATTCGTTCGCCAACTCGCCGATCTTGCTGACAGCGCGCAAGCGAGCTTCTTGGAGGAGGCCCATAGTAGCAGGATCTACGAAACGAAATACCTTGCCGATTTGCCAGTCTGATGTGTGTATTACGCGCAGAGCCATTTGGTGATCTTCTTAAAATAACTTCGTCTCAAGCCAAGGTTCAAAATAAGTCAAACCGACATCGCCAAGCATGCCTGATACACTGAACTCTACACATTTACGGTTTTCCTGAACATCCGGAAGGGGAAAGCCTTCCCCTGCGGTCGAGCCTGTAGTCTCGGCCGACCCCTTCTGCGGGGAGTCCCCGCAACGCCCCCAGAGAGCAAGAGTTCGGCGGCTTTCGCCGTGACGGGTTTGGAGGTCGAGAGAGAGGCTCCCGGCCGGCCCGTCGCGGAGAATAACCCATGACGAACCTTGAAACCCTGGACGGCCGACGCGACGCGAGCGGCGGCTACAAAGTCGATATCTCGCGCGGAGAACGGATCGGCCGCGTCTCCTCATAATGGTTTTCCCGGCCGGATGACGAGCGCTACCTGTCCCTGTCGGAGCTTTACGCCTCGGTGAAGGGTCGCGCCGAGCGCAGCCGCACGCGGACGGTCGAGAGCGCGGCGATCCGCGTCGAAGCCCATCGCGACGATCCGGAAAACCTGGCGCTCGTCCTGCCCGAAGCCGAGGCCCCGGTCGCGCCGACCCATTGGAGCTTCGGCCAGCTTGCAAGCCTCGTCAGCGCGCCAGCGGCCTATCTTCGCCAGCTCCCGGCGCCGCTCGCGGGCATCAATCTGCAATACGGGCTCACCTCGCACCGGGCCGAACAGATCAAGACGCTGGAAACCGAAGACGCGCGCACGGAACTGCGCGCCGTCACCGGCCCGGACTATGGCCGCATCTACGACCATGAACTCGTCGCAGCGGTGCAGAAGATCGCGGGGAACGGCACTGGCGATACCCGCTGGAAAGTGCCCGGCACGCTCGACTGGTCGAGCGGCGTCTACAATCCGATGGTCGACATCACCAAGGACACGACCACGCTCTACGCCTCCGACCGAGACGTCTTCCTCTTCCTGGTCGACGACATGAACCCGATCGAAGCGGGCAAGCTGCCCAACGGATCTCCGGATCTCTATTTCCGGGGCTTCTATTGCTGGAACTCGGAGGTCGGTGCGAAGACGCTTGGCATCGCCAGTTTCTATCTGCGCGCCGTCTGCCAGAACCGCAATCTCTGGGGCGTCGAGGATTTTCAGGAAATCAGCATCCGGCATTCCAAATACGCCGCCAATCGCTTCGCGCACGAGGCGGCGCCGGCGCTGACCCGCTTCGCGGACTCGTCGCCGCAACCCTTCGTCGAAGGCATCCGTGCCGCGCGCGAGCGCATCGTCGCGCGCAGTGACGATGACCGCACCGACTTCCTCCGCAAGCGAGGTTTCTCCAAGGCGGAGACGGCCAGGATCGTCGAGACAGTCCTCGCCGAAGAAGGCCGCCCGCCCGAGTCCGTGTTCGACTTCGTGCAGGGCATCACCGCCGTCGCCCGGTCGAAGCAGCAGCAGGACGCCCGGCTCGATATGGAGGGCAAGGCGAAGAAGCTGTTGGAGCGCGCAGCGTAGCTTCAACCGGCGCTCCGCCTTTCCGGTCCGTCGCTTCCTCAAGAGGAAGAGGCGGGCCGGGTTTTTCGTGACGGGTTTGGAGGTCGAGAGAGAGGCTTTCGGCCAGCCCGTCGCGGAGAACTGACATGACCAAGCCTCAGAAAATCACCCTCAGCGCCTCGCGCGACATCCCTTTCAACAAGCTGGTGCTGAGCCAGTCCAATGTCCGCCGCGTCAAGGCCGGCGTCTCGATCGAGGAGCTCGCCGAGGACATCGCCCGGCGCACGCTCCTGTCCTCGATCACCGTCCGGCCGGTGCTGGACGAGGCCGGCGCGGAAACCGGCATGTTCGAAATCCCGGCCGGCGGACGCCGCTACCGGGCGCTCGAACTTCTGGTCAAGCAGAAGCGGCTGAACCGCACAGCGCCCGTGCCCTGCATCGTGCGCACGGACGGCCTCGCCGAAGAAGACAGTCTCGCCGAGAATGTTCAGCGTGCGCCGCTTCATCCGCTCGACCAGTTCCGCGCCTTCCAGGCGATGCGCGAGAAAGGCAGACACGAGGAAGAAATCGCGGCGGCCTTCTTTGTCTCGGCGAATGTCGTCAAGCAGCGGCTCAAGCTCGCCGCTATCGCGCCGTCGCTTCTCGACGCCTACGCCGAGGAGGAACTGACCCTCGACCAGCTCATGGCCTTCACGGTCAATCCCGACCATGAGCGCCAGGAACAGGTCTGGGAGTCGATCAAACGGACTTACGCGAAACAGCCCTATGAAATCCGCCGCATGCTGACCGAAGGCGCCGTGCGCGCCTCCGACCGGCGGGCGCAGTTCGTCGGGCTCGACGCCTATGAGGCGGCTGGCGGCGCTATCCTGCGCGATCTGTTCCAGTCCGATGATGGCGGCTGGCTGCAGGATGCAGGTCTGCTTGCGAAACTCGTCGATGAAAAGCTCGAAGCCGATGCGGAAGTGATCCGCGCCGAGGGCTGGAAATGGATCGAGATCGGCACGGATTTTCCATACGGCCATACCTACGGTCTGCGCCGGATAATCGGCGAAACCGAGCCGATGAGCGAGGACGAGATCGCGAGCTTCCACGCACTGAAAGCCGAATACGATCAGCTTGAAGACGAGTACGCCGACGCCGAGGAGTTCCCGGAAGAGATCGACACCCGGCTCGGCGAGATCGAAACGGCGATGGAAGCCTTGCAGGAGCGCCCCGTCCGCTTCGAGCCGGATGAAATCGCGATTGCCGGCGTCTTCGTCAGCATCGGCCATGACGGCCTCCTGCGCGCCGAACGTGGCTATGTCCGCCCCGAGGATGAACCTTCGGTCGAATCCGATGGGCAGGATGAGGTCGACGGGATTACCGCCTCCAACGATGAGGACGTCGACGAAGTTACGACCCCCGACGCCAGTGAAGAGGCGGAAGAGGAAGACGATGGTCTGAAGCCGCTCTCCGACCGCCTCGTCATGGAGTTGACGGCGCATCGCACGCTCGCCCTTCGCGACGCGCTCGCCAACGATACGCAGACGGCGTTCCTCGCCGCCCTGCACGCGATGACCCTCCGGCTCTTCTATCACTATCCGCTGGATAGCTGCGTCGAGATCACGCCGCACAGCGCCGGTTTCGGCGCGCAGGCACCGGGTCTCGGCGACACGGCTTACGCGCTCAGCATCGACGCTCGCACGACGAGTTGGCTAGGGGCGCTGCCGAAAGCGCCTGAGGATCTGTGGGAGACGCTGGTCAGGTTCGACAACGACAGCCGCGAGGCGCTGTTCGCGCATTGCGTCGCCATGACGGTGAACGCCGTCCAGGAGCCATACAATCGCCGACCGCGGGCGCTCGCCCACGCAGACGTGCTGGCGGCGACGCTCGGGCTCGACATGGCGGCCGCGGGCTGGACGCCGACGGGCGAGAGCTATCTCGCACGCGTCACCAAGGCCCGCATTCTGGAGGCCGTGCGCGAAGCGAAGGGCGAGAATGCATCCGACCGCATCGCCGGCCTCAAGAAACCGGACATGGTCACCGCGGCCGAAGAGCTTCTCGGAGGAACCGGTTGGTTGCCCGAAGTCCTTCGCATGCCTGCTCTTCTCGAGAGCGAAGCGCAATCGGCGGATAACGGCGGCGAACCGGCCATGGGCGATTCCGCCGTCATCACCGATGATGAACCTGTCACCGGCAACGCCTTCGCCACTGCGGCCGAGTGACCGGGAGCCAAGCCCCCCAACGGCTCCCGCAGCCGCCCCTGGAGCCCGCCCATTGTGGCGGGCTCCTTCTTTTTTGCTCTCAGCATGGAGGCGCAAATGAACAGCGCAGCATCCGAAATCGCACGACGGCTCGGCAGCGAGGCGGAGGCCGTCTGCCGCCATTACCTCTCTAACGGCCGCAAGCAGGGCCGATACTGGATTGTCGGCGACATCGAGAACACGCCCGGACGCAGTCTTTACGTTCGCCTGACGGGACCAGCCCACGGTCCGGGCGCCGCCGGCAAATGGACAGACGCCGCCACAGGCGAACATGGTGACCTGCTAGATCTCATCGCCGGTGCCCGGCAGCTTCGCACCTTCGGCGAGACGCTTGATGAAGCGCGGCTCTTCCTGAGCCTCCCACGACCTGAACCGCCGACTCGCGCACGCGTGGTCACACCCACCGGATCGCCGGAGGCTGCACGGCGCCTCTTCGCCATGGGAAGGCCGATCGGTGGAACGCTTGCCGAGCGCTACATGCATCGGCGCGGTCTTTCCGGGCTTGGCGACGCGACAGCGCTGCGATTTCATCCGTGCTGCTACTATTGGCGAGAAGGTCAGCCCAAAGACACCCCGCCAGAGACCTGGCCTGCATTGCTCGCCAAGGTCACAGACGGGAACGGCAATCTCACCGGCGTTCACCGCACATGGCTCGATCCGGCGACGGCTCGCAAGGCGCCCCTCGATCCATCACGCAAGGCGATGGGGAACCTGCTCGGCCATGGCGTGCGTATCGGAACCGTGACGAACATCCTCGCTGCTGGCGAAGGGCTAGAAAGCACGCTCTCCGTGCGCATGGCGTTGCCCAACATGCCCGTCATATCCGCTTTGTCGGCCAATCATCTCGCCGCGCTGATCCTGCCGACCGGGCTTCAGCGTCTCTACATCGCCGCCGACGCCGACGAAGCAGGCGACATGGCCACCGCCAATCTGATCGAACGCGCAGGAGCCGTCGGTATCGAGACGATCCGGCTTATTTCTCTTGGCGGCGACTTCAACGAAGACCTCCGCAAGCTCGGACGGGACGACCTAAGGACGCATCTGGGTCAGCAACTGACCGAGCCCGATCTATCGCGGTTGCTTTCCGACGAACACTGAGCGGCTGAGCAGGCCCGTCACTGGTCTGGTCGCCATCGTCAGATCACCTCCTAATTCGAGAGCCTCGCCTTCGGCCTTCCGAGAGGAGCGAGACGGAGCGGAGACTGACCGGGCCGGCAACGGCTGCGGCAGCGCTCTTTTCCGCCGCCGGGCGTAAAGGCCCGGCTTTGCATCGCGAAACAAAAGAGCGCCGCCTCCGCCGTCCTCCGCCTCTGGCTCCGGCCGCCGTGACCGGCGGTGCAGTCCCGGCCAGTCCCCGCTTTTCCGTCGCTCGGGAAGGCCGCGAGAGGCGCGGCCCATGCCGAACAGGAGACGATCCCATGACCGCCGAGACCACCGAACCAATGGCCAGCTCCGCAACCGCGGCCGTACTCGAAGAATTGCAGCTCTATGGCTATCGGCCTTTCGCCGACGAACCCGACCCGAGACCCTTGCCCGAAGCCGACGCCCTCCAGGGTGCGATAGCCGATATCTTCGACGCACTCGCCGCCACATTGGAAGACACGCGTCTCGAACCGGATCTCGAAGACCTGCTCTGGTCCGTGACGAACCTGTTTCATCGCACAGCAGCCCGCGTCGATCGCGACCTCGACGACAATGAGCAATCACAAAGACGATCACAGCGTGAACAGGACGGCTCGGAAGTACGCTCCGTCGAACTTGAAGCCCTGACGGCTCAGGGCGTCACGCTGATCGAACGGCGCAACGCTTTCGAGCTCATGCGCGATATCGCCGCCGATCACTTCGAGACCCATATCGGTCAGACCTGGCGTCCGCGCTCGGGGTCGCGGATCACTCATCGCACGCTGACCGCGGCCATGATCGACAGCCGCGACTATCTCTCGGCGAAGCGACGCGCGGAGATCGAACCACTCCTGCCGACCGGACCACGGGTCGCGTTTTCCGGCGGGCTCGACGTCACCGACCATCGGGCGATCTGGGATGCGCTGGACCGTGTGAAGGCCAAGCACGCCGACATGGTGCTCCTGCATGGCGGCTCGCCCAAAGGCGCCGAGAAGATAGCCGCCTGCTGGGCCGATAACCGCAAATGCCAGCAGATCGTCTTCAAGCCGGACTGGAAGCGCCACGGCAAGGCGGCGCCGTTCAAGCGCAACGACGCGCTTCTTGAGGCGATGCCCATCGGCCTCATCCTCTTTCCGGGCTCCGGGATCACCGACAATCTCGCCGACAAGGCCAAGAAACTCGGCGTCCCACTCTTCGATTTCCGATTGAAGAAAAATACGGCGCAGGCAGCGTGATGCATAGGATGCATCACCTGATGCGCGCGCCGGAAGGTTCCGGCGCGCGCTCCATTGCGCTATACTTCGAAGAGCGCCGTGGCGGTTGGTGGAAGCGCTCCATCCATGAAGGAGACCGCCCATGTTTCTGTCCGCTTTGCTGAGCCTTGCCGGCCTCGGCTTTCTCTGCTGGCTGTTATTCAGCCTGGCCGTCTATGCGCTTCCGTTCTTCGTTGCCGTAACGGTCGGCTACTATGCGTTCGATGCCGGCGCGGGGCCGATCGGCGCCATCGCCGTCGCCCTGTTCGCCGGCGCCGTCGCTCTTATCCTCGGGCAAATCGCGTTCGCCACGATCCGGTCACCGACCATCCGCCTGGCGATCGGCGCGCTCTATGCCTTGCCGGCGGGGCTGGCCGGCTTTCACGCGGTCAAAGGGCTCTCTCAGACCGGCGGCGCGGGCGAGACGTGGACGCTCATCTTCGCGAGCCTCGGTGCAATCATCGTCGGCGCGACGGCATGGGTGCGCATCGCATCCCTTGCAGGATCGGAGACGCAGTCTAGCGGCGGCGACTCGCATCATGCTGGATACGCGGCCCGAGAAGGCTGAGTCGCTCAGGCCAATCTAACGTGTCGCTCTGCGATCGCGGCGCATCCGAGCGCATACCGGAGTCGCGCCTGGCGCATTTCGTACCGACTCTCGCGCTTTGACAGGGAAGGCCCAATTGGGCTCCCAGCGAGAGCAACAATGACGGAGCGTTGTCGTTCCATCCTCTCCGATCTGATATCATCTTTCCGTCCGAAACAGTGTCGACGACACATCGCCTGACGCAAGTTGCCGGTATGTCTCGGTCATCGCTGGCCACTGAAAAACTTCTCCTGAGCCTCATCACCCACGCCCAACACGGCCCCTCATGGACTGATCTGGCCGGGATCGGCTGACGCCTCGACCCCCTTGGCCGCAACGGCGGAGCCGAACTTTCTTCCCCTGGGCTGCGCCCATTCCTCGCGGACCAAGAAACTCCGTCTCCGCCGTCCTTCGCATCCGCTGCGGGTCCTTCGGACTGCGTCGGCGGTCGTCCCGGCCTCGTCGATCGCCATCGAGGCCGCGAAGGGCGCGGGCTCGGAAGCCAAAAGGAGAACTGACATGGCCACCATCGGAACCTTCAAGAAGTCCGCCAACGAGTACGTCGGCGAAATCGTCACCCTCAGCGTTCAGGCGAAGAATGTAAGGATCATCCCGGAAGAGGATCGCGCTAACGACAATGCGCCCAGCCACCGCGTCTTCGTCGGCCGCGCCGAGATCGGCGCCGCCTGGTCCAAGCGCTCGAACGAGGGCCGCGACTATCTGAGCCTCAAGCTCGACGATCCGAGCTTCACCGCTCCGATCTACGCCAACCTCTTCGACGACACCGTAATCGAAGGTGAAGACAGCTACAGCCTCATCTGGTCGCGGTCACGTCGCCAGAACGGCGACTGACGCCTCCGACAGCCCCGCCCGGTCTTACCGAGCGGGGCTGTCTTCATGCCCTTTTTCTCTTTCGCTGATCGTCCAGTAGCGCCGCCGGTTTGACGTCGAGCGCCTCGGCTACGTGCCAGAGCGTAATGATGGTGACGTTCTGCTGGCCACGCTCCATGGCGCTTATGTGCGCGCGGTCGACGCCCATCTTGTCCGCCAAAGCAGCTTGGCTGAGGCCGGCTTTCTCCCGAAAAAACTGTAGGTTCGCACCAAATACTTCCCGAATATCCATCCGCCAGTAAAATGCGGATCGCGTATTTTAATGCGACGTATTATAATACGCGGAACTGGAGCTGACCCGTCGGTCTGCTCACAGCCAGGACTGGAGATTTCAACCGGCCGGCGCTTGCGTATTTTATGGTTTCCAGTTCATTAATAATTCGCGCCAGACCCGTAAGGACACCGATGCCCGCCACCCAGATCATGATCGCTGACGCTCCGCCGAACGACGCGGCCGTGACCGTCTATGACCGTGATCACTTCGCGCTTTACATGCGGCTTCTCGACGCGAATGACGCGGGAGCATCGCTGGAAGAAGTGTCGTCGCTTCTGCTCGGCATCGATGCGGATGAGGAACCGGAACGCGCCCGCCGTGTCCATGACAGTCACCTGTCACGCGCTCGCTGGATGACCGAGCAAGGTTATCGAGACCTGCTGAAGAATGGCCTTCCCACGGGCTGAAGAGTGCTCTGATGCGTCCAACGCATCACACGATGCCTGCGGCCATACTATGCAACCGCAGATTTATTGAGAAACATCCCAAACAACTGACGCCGCTCCACATTTCGGCGCGTGATTGGGAGGAGTTCGCCATGCCGACCGACTGGCGCGACGATCACCAATACGATCATTTCGATGATCTCGGCATCTCAGGATTGGCCTGGGAATGCCTTCGACGAAACCTGCACTATCGCGAGGACTATGACCTGATGCAGGAGGGTGACAGCCCTCCGGCCGACTGGGGGTTACGATTTCCTGGCGGATCCAAAGCTCAATGCGCTCGACGCACCGATCTACTGGCTCCCATCCGCAGCGCCTGCCGTGGTTCAACTCATCGCCGTTCTGCCGGACATCGGCTTGACCGCATCCATACCTCCCGAGAGCATTGCGGACCGCAAAATCGACGCCGAGGGGCTGTCATGGATTCGACTGAAGGAAGGCGTCAATCTTGTCGGCGATCAGGTCGGTGATCGGCCCGTTGGCCTCCTGCTACCGCTCGATGGCGACTGGTCCGCGCGGCTCGCTACGGCTGATCGGTTGTATCACCAAATCATCGACCGCGATGCCGATCCGCCAATCACACGACAGAGACGCGACCGCCTAAAACGCGCCTTGCGAACAATCGACGGACGCCAAAGCGGCGCCAGTTACCGCGCGGTCGCCACCGCCTTCTTTGGCGCCGACCGTGTCGCCGCCGAACCTTGGAAGACCAGTTCGCTCAAGGCGCAGGTTGCGCGCCTGGCATCCTATGGCCGAATGATGATCGATGAGGGGTATAGAAATCTATTGCGCGGCAAGTAG
>JBCBWF010000335.1:0-5555 GCA_039817245.1 Pseudomonadota bacterium
AGAGGTTCGGCGTGCCGGGATGGCCCATCTCCGCCGTGCCCCAGCAGGGCCAGGGCATGCCGTAATACTCGCCGTCGTTCGGTCCGCCCACCGCCTGAAGCGTCGTCCGGTCGAACGTGTGCTGGTTGGCCATGTGCAGCTTCAGCCGCTCCGGCGACTGGCCGGTATAGCCCACGGTCCACATGCCGCGGTTGAACTCGCGGGTGATGTCCTCGATCACCGGCTCGTCGCCGTTCATCTCCACATTGCGCAGCAGACGGTCGGCGAAGCCGAACTTCTTGGCGAACTTGGCGATGATGGTGTGGTCCGGCAGGCTCTCGAAGAGCGGGTCGACGACCTTGTCGCGCCACTGGATGGAGCGGTTGGAGGCGGTCACCGAGCCGTAGGTCTCGAACTGCGTGGCGGCCGGCAGCAGATAGGCGCCGTCGGTGCGGTCATGCAGCACGGCGGAGACGGTCGGATACGGATCGACCACGACCAGCAGGTCGAGCTTCTCCATCGCCGCCTTCATCTCGACCATGCGGGTCTGCGAGTTCGGCGCGTGGCCCCAGAGGACCATGGCGCGGACATTGTCCGGCTGGTCCATATTGGCCTTGTCCTCGAGCACGCCGTCGATCCAGCGCGACACCGGGATGCCCTTGCCCTGCATCAGGTCCTCGGAGGCGAACTGGCCCTTCAGCCAGTCGAGATCCTCCTCCCAGACCCGCGCCCAGTGGGCCCAGGAACCGGCCTTGAGGCCGTAGTAGCCCGGCAGGGTGTGCGAGAGGACGCCGAGATCGGTGGCACCCTGCACGTTGTCATGCCCGCGGAAGATGTTCGTGCCGCCGCCGGTGGTGCCCATGTTGCCGAGGGCGAGCTGGAGCACGCAGTAGGCACGGGTGTTGTTGTTGCCGTTGGTGTGCTGCGTGCCGCCCATGCACCAGATCACGGTGCCGGGCTTGTTCGTCGCCATGGTGCGCGCGACGCGCTCGAGCTGCGAGCCCGGGGTGCCGGTGACGCGCTCGACTTCCTCGGGGTTCCACTTCTTCACTTCTTCCTTGATCTGGTCCATGCCCCAGACGCGGGTGCGGATGAACTCCTGGTCCTCCCACCCGTTCTCGAAGATGTGCCAGAGGATGCCCCAGATGAGGGCGACATCCGTGCCCGGGCGGAAGCGGACATACTCATCCGCATGCGCCGCGGTGCGCGTGAAGCGCGGGTCGCAGACGATGAGCGGCGCGTTGTTCTGCTCCTTGGCCTTCAGCACGTGCAGGAGCGAGACCGGATGCGCCTCGGCCGGGTTGCCGCCGATGATGAAGATCGCGCGGCTGTTGTGGATGTCGTTGTAGGAGTTCGTCATCGCGCCGTAGCCCCAGGTGTTGGCAACACCTGCGACCGTGGTGGAGTGACAGATCCGCGCCTGGTGGTCGACGTTGTTCGTGCCCCAGTAGGCGGCGAACTTGCGGAAGAGATAGGCCTGCTCGTTGTTGTGCTTGGCCGAGCCGAGCCAGTAGACGCTGTCCGGACCGCTCGACTGGCGGATGTCGAGCATCTTGTCGCCGATCTCGTCGATCGCCTGGTCCCAGCTGACGCGCTTCCACTGCCCGCCCTCGAGCTTCATCGGGTAGCGCAGGCGGCGCTCGCCATGGGCGTGCTCGCGGACGGCCGCACCCTTGCAGCAATGGGCGCCGAGGTTGAAGGGGCTGTCCCAGCCGGGCTCCTGGCCCGTCCAGACGCCGCCCTGCACTTCCGCGATCACGGTGCAGCCGACGGAGCAGTGGGTGCAGACGGATTTGATCGCTTCGACCGCGCCGCTGCCCTGCGCGGCCTCGGCGCGCTGCACGGTGCCGCCGGTTGCGCCGAGCGCTGCCAGGCCGCCGATGGCGAGGCCCGAGCCGCGCAGAAAGGCGCGGCGGTCGACCGCGCGCTCGGCGGCGGCGGTGAGGATGGAGCCCGTCCGGGGGCGTCGCGCAACCCCGTTGGTCTTCTTCCTGAGCATGGTCTTCTCTCCCTGGATATGGCGATGCGGCCGCTGCCTGCGGGGCCTTGCGCAACCCGCTCTTGCCGGCCGATGCCACGCGCCGTCGGGGGATGGCCCGGGGCGCGCAGTCTCTAGGTCAGTCGTCGCACGCGCTCAGAAGCGCGCGGTCTCCAGATACTTCCGGACATGCGCGGTCTCGCGGTAGCCGGCGGTCTCGGGCGCCTCGACCGCAGCGGCCTGCTCACCGGCGACCACGGTCACCGCCGCAGCCGGCAGGCCGACGCCCGCAAGCTTGAGGAGATCCCTCCGGCTCGTCGTCTGCTTCGCTTCGCTCATCGCGTCTCTCCCTGTGGCGCGGCGCTCGCCGCTCTCTCTTTCTGCAACCTGTCCCGCTAGGTGGAAATCAATTTCGGTGCGGCATGACGCCCGGTCGGGCGCCGGCATGACGGCCTCGCAGGGGCCTCTCGGACGTATCTCAGGGGTCTCAGTGCGTCTGGCCGCTGGTCTCGCCTCCCATGCGGAATGCCTCGCGCTCGATCTCCATGAAGGCGGCGCCGACGATGCCGACCGGGGCATAGAAGGCGGAGCCGCGCGCCTTGGCGAGGTCGTCGAAGAACGGCCCGGCCCAGGGGCCGATATGCGCGGACCAGAAGTCCTTCTGCTTCTGGAGCGGGGCCGGCGCGCCGAAGCGGCCGCGGATGAGGCCGGCCATCATTTCGCAGAGCGAGGCGATGTTGTCCTCGGGCTCGTACACATTGGGCGCGCGGGTGATCTGGAGCCGGTCCATATCGTTGCGCAGCACCGCCAGCGGCTTCTCGTGCAGAAAGCCGGTGAGGTAGTAGCTGGCGTAGGGCAGGAGCTCGCCGCGGCCGACGCCGATGAAGAGGTTGTGAAACTCGCGCTCGGCGGCGCGTTCGGAGGTGGCGCGGGCCAGCCGGGAGAGGGCGCCGACGCCCTGGCCGAGGGCAGTCTCGTCGCCGGAGAGGCTCGCGACCCGGTCGATCAGCTCGCGGCTGGGCGGACGCGCCAGGAGGGCGGCGAGCAGGTCGTAGAGATCGGCGCGGAGGAGGTCTTCCTCGGCCACATCCTCGTTCCGGACAGGGTCCGCCACCGTGATACTCCCATACCCGCCCGGCCCCGGGCGCGCTCTTGCAGGCGCGGGTTTGCCCCGCTTGTGTGCAATCCTAGGCATCGCGCGGGTGCCGGGTCAACGAAAACGACTCGGCTCGGGGAGTCTCGGAGCAGGATTTTCAAGCCCGTTTATGCTGCAATTGCGAAAAGAGGTTGCGCCGGGTGGAGTAAGGCAGAGGATCGTCGGGCGGGCGGTGCGCGGCGTCGATGCGGCTTGGGGATGAGGTGCGGCCGCTCCCACCCACGTCATTCTGGGCCGCTCTTTATGAACGGCTGATGAGGACCGTCGCTTTGCAACCGATTGCCACTCGCAACGCGCGCGTTCATTTTATGTTCTCAATGCTCGCATCAAACTGACGTGGGCGGGAGCGGCCGCGAGGGTGTGAGCGGGCGCCCGCGCCGCGCCCTACCCGGCGCCTGTGCGAAACCGCATGCGGGGGCGGGAGACCACCGCGGGTTCCGGCGCAAGGGTCCTCGGCGCGGGCGCTGCCGCGGCGATCGCGGTTTCGTCGGGAGGCGGCGTGCCAGCGCCGGGGCGGTCTGCGGTCGGTGGCGGTGCGCCCGGTCCCCCTTGGCCGGGTTCCTCGGCGCCCGGTTGGCCGGCGTGCGGCGCCTCAGTCTCGCGCGGATCGTCCGCCGCGGCGCCTTCCTCCGCCCCGGCGGGCGCGTCGGCGTGTGCCGTCTCCTGACCGGGCTCCAGCTCGGGATCGGGCAGCATGCCGCGGCCGACGCGATAGACCGTCTGGAGATTTTCGATCACAGTCGCCGCGTCCGTAAAGTCGTCACCGTAGTCGAGCAGCTCGTCGAGATTGGCCAGCGCCGGGTTGGCGAGCCAGAGGCGGCGCAGCGCCCGGCGGCGCAGATGCTCGGGCACCGCGCGGCCCATGAAGGCGCTGAAATCGTCGCCCGGCTGCAGGCTCTCGGGCTCCGGCAGGCCGAGCTCCTCAAGGATCTCCGCGTCGGTCTTGTCGGGCTCGGGCTCGGACGGCGTTTCCGGCGCAGGCGCGGGGGCGGGCGCGACCTCCACCGGCTCCGGCGCCTCGGCGCTCTCGCGTTTCAGCCGCGACCAGCGGTCGAGAAAGCCGCCCTCGGCACCGCGTGGCGGCCGGCTCAACGGACCTGCCCCCTCACTGGATCGGTCCCGTGCGCCGGCGGGTGGCGGGGCTGCGATAGACATCCGTCTCCTGGCGGATGCGCGCATCGCCCCGGCCGTCCTCGACGCGCGCGAGATCCATGCGGTCGCGCCGGCGCTTCTTGAATTCCTCCTCCACATGGTGCCGGCCCACGAAATCCGTCACCCAGGCGACCAGGGCGGGCGGCATGGGGACCGGCTCAACGAGCTCCTCCCCGCTGTCGGTGTAGTCCTGCGCCTCGAAGGGCGAGGCGGTGACGCAGAAGACCGCAAGCGGAAAGGGCGCGTCCGGCTCCTCGGTGGGACGGAGCACGGCGTAGACCGAGGGCGGATCGTTGGAGAGCGCGACCCGGTAGGCCTCCGTCTCGGTGCGGTGGAGCGTGAGCGGCAGGGTGGCGGCGTGATACTCGGCCGCCTCGCCCTCCTCGCGCAGCAGCGCCCAGTCGGCCGGCGCCGCCCCGGGCAGGACGGCGACGGGACGCCAGACCCAGCGCGCCCAGCGGGTGACCCCCGGCTGCCGGCGGATCACGACGCCCACGGGCACTGTGGCACTACGCTCGGTCACGACGCTTCTTTCACGGCTGAGCCTCCCAGCAGGGTGTGCTCCCCTGTCGGCGCCCATATTGCGCGGCGCGGCAGTTTTGTGAAGGGACTGTTTCATCAGGCGGGCGGCGCCCTTGTCCGCCTCGCCGTTTCGCCCTAGGACCAATTCGGGCACGGCGGCGGCACCGGAGACGGCCGCGCACAGCGAGCCGGCCCCAGGGGAGGCGATATGGCGACGCGCATGCCGAGACTGCTGCTCTGCGATTGCGGCGGCAGCTTCCGGCCGGATGCAGATGCGATCGAGGCGGGCACGGGGCTGACGGCGAGGCCGGCGGCGAGCGCACTCTGCACCGCGCAGAGCGAGCGGCTGAGCGCTGCCCTCGCCGAGGCGGCCCTCGATGGAGGGCAGGTGATCGTCGCCTGTGCGCAACAGGCCGAAATCTTCTCCGAGCTGGCCGAGGCCGCCGGAGCGCCGGCGCCGCTCGCCGTCGATATCCGCGACCGGGCGGGCTGGACCGATGAGGCCGGCGCCGGAGCGACGGGGCCGAAGCAGGCGGCCCTGCTCGCCGCGGCCCGGCTCAACCGCCCGCCGGTGCCGCTGATGGATGTGGAGAGCGAGGGGCTCTGCCTCGTGCTGGGTCCGGCGGAGATCGCGCTGCCCGCGGCCTGCGCGACCCGGCCGACGGCCACGTCGAACCCCACCGGCGCCTCCACCAGGCTCTCGGGCTCGGCCAGCAGCACCGTGACCGAAAGCGCCTCCGCCAGCCGCGCGGCCGCGGCCAGCGCGAT
>JBCBWF010000381.1:0-4918 GCA_039817245.1 Pseudomonadota bacterium
AAGTCGAAGAAGCGCCACCATCCGATCGGTCGGCGAGAGCATGACTCGTCACCCCTGTTTCCAATGTTCTTTCATATGAAAGCATATAGAACGCAATCGCCTCCGCGCCAAGCCCGACGAGGCCAAAGCCCCTGCATGTCACGTCACCGCGATTGATTGACGGAGCGCTTCCTGAATAAGTCGGTGGGCAATTAACGAAACGGGAGGATCGCATGCAACCAGGTTTGAGAATTGGCACATTACTAACAACACTCGCATTGGGCCTGATCTTGCTCACAGGCGCTCCCGGCATCGCGATCGCGCAGGAGAACGCGCCCGAAGCGGCGCCCGTGCCGGCTGCCGCGCCTGCAGCGCCGGCGGATGAGGAGCCCACGCTCCTCACCGACGAGGAGATCGATGCACTCGTCGCACCAGTGGCGCTCTTTCCAGACGCATTGCTGGCCCAGGTGCTGGTTGCCGCGACCTTCCCGCTCGAAATCATGAAGGCCGAGCGCTGGGTGGCCGACAACAAGGAGATGGCCGCAGACGGCCGCGCCGACGCCGCGGAGGCGGAGGGCTGGGACGAGAGCGTCGCCGTTCTCGCCGCCGGCTTCCCCACCGTGATCGAGCGCATGGCCGAGGATATCGACCAGACCGAGGCCCTCGGCAACGCCATGCTCGCCCAGAGCGAGGACGTGCTCGACAGCGTCCAGCGCCTGCGCGCCCAGGCCGATGCGGTGGGCAACCTCGAGACCAACGAGGCGCAGACGGTGACGGTGGAGGGCGACAACATCACCATCGCGCCCTCCGATCCCGAGGTCGTCTATGTGCCGACCTATGACAGCAAGACGGTTTACACCGAGACCGTGACCGAGGCGCCGACGGTCGTTGAGAGCACCAGCGAAGGCTTCTCGACCGGCGCGCTCGTGACCACCGGGCTCCTCTCGTTCGGCGCGGGCATGCTGGTCAACGAGATCTTCGACAACGACGACAACTGGTATGGCTATTGGGGCCCGCCGCGCGGCGGGTATTACGGCGGCTACCGCCCGCCCATCGGATGGGGCGGCGGCTATGTGCGCCCGCGGCCGCTGGTGGGCGGCATCGGCAACGATGTGAACATCGATATCGACCGCAACCGCGTCGGCGTGCGCGGCGGCGACCGCTTCGCCAATATCGACAATGACGGCCGCTGGCGCCCGGACGACCGCCGCCGCAACGAGGCCCGCGACAAGATCTCCAACCGCAAGGGGCGCGACGGCATCGCCTCGCGCTCGAGCGCGCGTGACCGCGACCGCGACTCGCTCCGCAAGAAGCTCGACACGCGCGGCGGCGGCTCGCAGAAGCTGCGCCAGAAGGGCTCGACGCAGCGCACACTCGACGGGCTGAAGAAGCGCGAGGGCTCCGGCAAGCTCGCCAAGCGCAAGACCGGTGCGAAGTCCGGCGCGATCTCGAAGAAGGGCGGCCTCTCGCGCACGAAGAAGGCGGCGAACCGCGGCAATGTCAGCCGGAAGAAGGCCGGGCTCGGCAAGCGCGCCAACCGCCAGGGCATCAGCAAGAAGCGCAAAGCCGGCGGCATCAAGCGGCCGAACCGCAGGGCCGCGCTCAACAAGCCCAAGCGCAAGGCCGGCGGCAAGAAGAACGCCTTCCGGCACAAGGGCGGCGGCGGCCGGAAAGCCGGACGGGCGAGAAACCGCGGCGGCAAGAGCCGTGGCGGCGGGAGGCGGCGGCGTTGATGCAACGCTCTTTCGTGAAACAGGCCATTGAAGACCGGAGTAAAGCTATGAAGAACCACCTCATTGGCGTCACCACGGCGCTCTTCCTCGCCCTGCCCGGCACGGGCGCCCTCGCCGAGCCGCAGACCTTCGAGAGCCCCGAGGCGGGCGCCGAGGCCCTGATCGCGGCGCTGCGCGCGGGCGGCGGCGAGCCCATCCTCAAGGTCTTCGGACCCGAGAGCAAAGACATCATCGTCTCCGACGATCCCGAGCGGAACCGCGCGGATCGCGAGGACTTCATCGCCGCCTGGGACGAGCTGCACCGGGTTGCCGTGGACGAGACCGGCGCTGCCCGGATCTATATCGGCCGCGACCAGTTCCCGTTCCCGATCGCACTCGTCGAGGTTGATGGCGGCTGGCAGTTCGATGTGGTGGCGGGCCGCGAGGAGCTGATCGACCGGCGCATCGGGCGCAACGAGCTCGATGTGATCGAGCTGATGGAGGCCTATGTCCTCGTGCAGCAGCGCTTCCGCCAGACCGACTGGGACGGCGACGGCGTGATGGAGTTCGCCCACCACATCCTCAGCAGCTCGGATGCGCGGGACGGGCTCTACTGGCCCCCCGCCGAGGGCGTGCCCGAGAGCCTGATCGGCGATGCCATCGCCCGCGCCGCGGCACAGGGCTACGAGATCGACGGCGAAGTGGTCGAGCCGGAGCCCTATCTCGGCTACTACTTCCACATTCTGGAGGGTCAGGCTGAGGGCGCGCCCGGCGGTGCCGTGTCCTACCTCGTCAACGGCAACATGGTCGCCGGCCATGCGCTCCTCGCGTTCCCGTCCGACTACGGCGACACGGGTGTGATGAGCTTCATCGTGAGCGAGAACGGTGTCGTCCACGAGCAGGACCTCGGCGACGACACGATCGACCGGGCGAGCGCGATCGAACTCTTCGATCCGAGCCAGGGCTGGACCCCGGTCGAAGACCCCACGAACTGAGCGCGCCGTCGCCCGGGCCGCGCAGCACGGCGTGGCCCGGGCGACGGCAGGCGCCCTTCGGTGTCTCGCCGTGGCCGCCGAGAGGCCAGATCGGCGTGAGAATCACCTAGCCGAGCGTCCGTTAAGGCGGAGCCGCTCCAGCCTTTCTTTGGTCTTGCGTAACGTTATAAAGTAACTGATCCTCCGCGCGGCCGGCATGGGCAGTGGATGTATCGGTGAGCGGGAGAAGAAGGTGCAGGCTGACGTGTTCTCCCTCTTGCGGACGCATCGCGACGCTCTCACAGCCTGCAAGCTGCTCGGAGCGCGGCGCCGCGCCAGTCCGAGGCTGGCGCAGACAGGGCGTGCTACGGCGCATTGGCTGGGATTCCTCAACACCGGTTCCGCCTCCAATCGTTGCTTTCACGATCAAGCTGCCGTCCTCTCCGTCAGCGAGGATTGCGGGCGAAGAGAGGAGGGCGGCGCGCCGGAGCTTCCAGCCGATCTCTCCGCCATCGGATCGAGAACCATGGACGGTGCGCGTCCTGCGGCGAGGGAGACACGCTGAGATGAGGATACGCCCTGAGCAGGATCCCGGTTTTGGGCTCGTTTCCATGGGAGCCGGAGTGCGGCTTGTGGTGGCGGCGCTGATCGTGGCGGCGATCTGGGCAGGCTTTCTGTGGGCGACCGCGACGCCGGGTGCGCTGTGAGCATCGCCCTTTCCTTCGAGGATCTGACGCTCGGCTACGACCAGATGCCGGTCGTGCGCGATCTGCGATGCGAGATCGCGGAGGGCAGCCTCACCGCCATCGTAGGGCCGAACGGGGCCGGCAAATCGACCTTGCTGAAGGCGGTGAGCGGCGTGCTGGCGCCGCTGCGGGGCAAGGTGGCGTTGGGGTCGGTGGCGCGGGACGGCATCGCCTATCTCCCGCAGCATTCCGATATCGACCGCTCCTTTCCGCTCTCGGTCGTCGACCTCGTGGCCCTCGGGCTCTGGCGCGATATCGGCCCGTTCGGCAGCCTCGGGCGCGGCCACCGGGCCCGGGTCGCGGAGGCGATCGCGGCGGTCGGGCTCACGGGGCTCGAGACACGGCCGATCGGGACCCTCTCCGGCGGGCAGATGCAGCGCGCGCTCTTTGCCCGGCTGCTTCTGCAGGACGCCAGGCTGGTGCTGCTCGACGAGCCGTTTGCCGCGGTCGACGCGACGACCCTGGTGGATCTCCTCGAGATCGTGGCGCGCTGGCACGCCGAGGGCCGCACCGTGCTGGCGGTGCTGCACGACCACGACACGGTGCGCGCCCATTTCCCGGAAACGATGCTGCTGGCCCGCGATCTCGTCGCCCATGGCCAGACCGCCGAGGTTCTGACGGCGGAGAACCATTTTCGCGCGCGCCAGATGTGCGAGGCCTGCGCCGAGACCCCGCATATCTGTGTCCGGGGCGCGGCGTGATGTGGGAGCTCTTCTTCGAGCCCTTCGCGGCCTACGGCTTCATGCGCCGCGCGCTGATCGGCTGCGTCGCGATCTCGGTGGGGGCGACGCCCATCGGCGTGTTCCTGATGCTGCGCCGGATGAGCCTCACGGGCGATGCCATGGCCCATGCCATTCTGCCGGGAGCGGCGGTCGGCTACCTGATCGCCGGGCTGTCGCTCACGGCGATGACGATCGGCGGGCTGATCGCCGGCATGGTGGTGGCGCTCTGCTCGGGCTTCGTCGCGCGTGTCACGCCGCTCCGCGAGGACGCGTCGCTCGCCGCCTTCTACCTGATCTCTCTGGCGGCCGGCGTGCTGATCGTGTCGATCCGCGGGAGCAATGTCGACCTCATGCATGTGCTCTTCGGCACCGTGCTCGCGCTCGATGACGCGGCGCTGATCCTGCTCTGCTCGATCGCGAGCGTGACGGTCGTGGCGCTCGCCGTCCTCTTCCGCCTGCTGATCCTCGAATGCGCCGATCCGCAGTTCCTGCGCTCGGTCAGCCGGCTGAGCGCGGTGACGCATTTCACCTTCCTCGCGCTGGCGGTGCTCAACCTCGTGGGCGGCTTCCAGGCGCTGGGGACGCTGATGATCGTGGGCATCATGATCCTGCCGGCGGCATCCGCGCGGTTCTGGGCCACGGGCGTCGGCGGCATGATCGTCGTCGCCGTCGTCGTCGCCGTCGGTGCGAGCATCGCAGGGCTGCTGCTCTCCTACCACCACAGCCTGCCCTCCGGGCCAGCCATCATCCTCTCCGCCGGGGTCGCCTACATCCTCTCGCTCCTC
>JBCBWF010000212.1:0-8501 GCA_039817245.1 Pseudomonadota bacterium
CATGTCGACCACGGCAAGACCTCGCTGCTGGATGCGCTGCGTAAGACCAATGTGGTCTCGGGCGAGGCCGGCGGAATCACCCAGCATATCGGCGCCTACCAGATCGAGACGGAGAGCGGCCAGCCGATCACCTTCCTCGACACGCCGGGCCACGCCGCCTTCACCTCGATGCGCGCGCGCGGCGCCAATGTCACCGATGTGGTGATCCTCGTGGTCGCCGCGGATGACAGCGTGATGCCCCAGACCATCGAGGCCATCGCCCACGCCAAGGCGGCCGAGGTGCCGATGATCGTGGCGATCAACAAGATCGACAAGCCGGCGGCCGATGTGAACAAGGTCCGCACCGAGCTCCTGCAGCACGAGGTGGTGGTGGAGGCCATGTCGGGCGACGTGCTCGATGTGGAGGTGTCCGCCGTCACCGGCCATGGGCTCGACACGCTGGTGGAGAGCATCGCGCTCCAGGCCGAGATCCTCGAGCTCAAGGCCAATCCGGACCGTGCCGCAGAGGGCGCGGTGATCGAGGCGAAGCTCGATGTGGGCCGCGGTCCGGTCGCCACCGTGCTCGTGCAGCGCGGCACGCTCCGCACGGGCGACATCTTCGTCGTCGGCGAGCAGTGGGGCCGTGTGCGCGCGCTCATCAACGACAAGGGCGAGCGGGTGAAGGAAGCGGGGCCCTCGGTGCCGGTGGAGGTGCTCGGCCTGCAGGGCACGCCCGAGGCCGGCGACACGCTCAACGTGGTCGAGGACGAGGCGAAGGCGCGCGAGATCGCGGACTATCGCAGCCGCAAAGCCCGCGAGGCGCTCGCCGCCAAGGGCGCGCGGACAACGCTCGACCAGCTCCTCGCCCAGGCCAAGGCGGATGAGGACGTCAAGGAACTGCCCATCGTCGTCAAGGCGGATGTGCAGGGCTCGTCCGAGGCGATCGTCCAGGCGCTGGAGAAGGTGGGCAACGAGGAAGTGCGGGTGCGCATGCTGCATTCGGGCGTCGGCGCGATCACGGAATCGGATGTCACGCTCGCCGAAGCCTCCGGCGCGCCGATCATCGGCTTCAACGTCCGCGCCAACGCGCCCGCGCGCGAGAGTGCGAACCAGAAGGGCGTCGAGATCCGCTACTACTCGATCATCTACGATCTGGTGGACGACGTGAAGCAGGCCGCCGCCGGTCTCCTCAGCCCCGAGGTGCGCGAGCACTATCTCGGCTACGCGGCGATCAAGCAGGTCTTCAAGGTGTCCAATGTGGGCAAGGTTGCGGGCTGCGAGGTCACCGACGGCGTCGCCCAGCGCGAGGCGGGCGTACGCCTCCTGCGCGACAACGTGGTGATCCACGAGGGCAAGCTGAAGACGCTGAAGCGCTTCAAGGACGAGGTGAAGACCGTCCAGGCCGGCCAGGAATGCGGCATGGCCTTCGAGAACTACGAGGACATCCGCGAAGGCGATGTCATCGAGATCTTCGAGCGCGAGGAGGTCGAGCGCACCCTCTAGGCGCCGCCCGTACGCAGACAGAACCGGCCGGGCGGAGATGGCGAGCGCCTGACGCTCGTCGTCCCCCCTGGCCGGAGCCCCCCGCCCCGGGCACCTCTCCGAGCACAACGCCGATCGCGGCCCCGGGAATGACCCGGGGCCTCCCTCCACGTGCCGCGTAAACGCGCTGCGGGCGCGAGCGTAACCAGCAAGCTTCCTGTCAGCGCACGCCCCGAAACACCCGCTCGCTCCCGCTCCCACCCACGTCATTGTTCCGGAGATATGGTGAACGCCCGATGACCATCGGCCCGCACCCGTCAACTTCTCCCGATCTGCAGCGCGTTCATACTATGTTCTCAAAGCAGACGGTAAGATGACGTGGGTGGGAGCGGGAGCAAGCGCGGCTCCACCGGATCGCCCCCTCCACCCGCCACCACTCCGCCAAACCACGGCATGCGCAGCCGTTGACCCTGCCCGCTGCGCCACGCTACCCCTCCAGCCAGGCGCCGGCGCGCGCGCCGATGCAGGTGCGGGGGCGGCATGGCAGACGGCAGACCGGCGGAGCTGACGGTGATCTTCGTCAGCTACAACACCCGCGCCCTCACCCTGAAGGCCATCGAGACGGTCCGCGCCGAAACCAGCGACACCGCCATCGATATCGCGGTCTGGGACAATGCGAGCCATGACGGCTCCGCCGACGCCATCGCCGAGGCCTTCCCCGATGTGCGCCTCTTCCGCTCGCCGGACAATCTCGGCTTCGCCGCCGGCAACAACGAGGTGGCGAAACATGTCGAGACCGAATGGCTCCTCCTCCTCAATACCGACACCGAGACGCATGAGGGCGCCGTCGACCGCCTCCTCGCCTTCGCCAAGGCCCGCCCCCAGGCCGGCATCTATGGCGGGCGCACCGTCTATCCGGACGGCTCGCTCAACGCCGCCTCCTGCTGGAACCGCATCACCCCCTGGTCCGCCTTCTGCTCGGCCACCGGCCTCACCGCCGTCTTCAAGGGCTCGCCCCTCTTCGACACCGAGGCCATCGGCGGCTGGGCGCGCGACAGCGTGCGCGAAGTGGACATCGTCGTCGGCTGCTTCCTGCTCATCCGCCGCGCGCTCTGGGAGGAGCTCGGCGGGTTCGACACGCGCTACTGGATGTATGGAGAGGAGGCGGATCTCTGCCTGCGCGCCCGCGCCCGCGGCTACCGCCCCGCCATCACGCCGGATGCGGTGATCATGCACCTCGTCGGCCAATCCACCACCAAGAACCGCCGCGCCGAGCGCCGCGCGCTGGTGGCCAAGGCCCGGAGCACGCTCATCCGCACCCACTGGCCCGCGGCGCTCCGCCCCTTCGGCCTCGCGATGATGTGGCTCTGGGGGGCCGGCCGGCGCTACGGCTCCGGGGCCCTCGCCACGCTCCTGCCCCGCGAGGTCTTCCGCGAGCGCGCCGCGCTCTGGCGCGCGGTCTGGCAGGCGCGGGCGGACTGGCTGGCGGGCTACTGAGCCCTCACGCCCGCGCCCTCACCCCCGACCATCACGCCCGAGCCCGCATTCCCCAGCCATCACTCCCGGTCGAGCGCCGCTGCGGCCTCCTCGAGGAACGCCTCCGGCGTCACGCGCATATAGGGCACATCCGCCGCCGCCGCGTTCGGATAGGTCCAGTAATGGACCTCCTCCTCCCCGTCGCGCACCAGGCGGGTCACGAACTCGATATGGCTGATCCGCGCGGTCACGATCGCGGGCGCCGCCGTGTCCGCCGGATCGGCGGTGCGGCAGTCGAGCGAGGCGCCCTCGACAAAGGCCGGCACGCTCAGCACGCGCTGCACGCCGGCCGCCCAGTCCTCCGGCGCGGCCACCTCCATCCGCTCACAGACCACGCGCTCGATCTGCTCCGGGATCTGCCCGGGGATCCGCCGCCGCCGGGGCGCGTCGCCGCAGACCATCAGCTCGGTCGCGCTCTGCATTCGCAACAGCCCGTAGGTCTGGCGCGAGCGCCGCGCCAGATCCGCCGCGCGCAGCGCCACTGTCACCGCCGGGCGGTCCAGCCGGTCCCGCGCCGGCGGCAGCATCACCGTGTCCTCCCAGTAGGCGCCGGACACCGCGGGCTCCTCCGCCTGCGCGGTCGACGTCACCCGCTGGGGCTTGGTCCAGAACACCGCCGTACCGCCGGAGAACCGGCAGCCGAGGCCGAGCCGCATCCCGACGGGCTCGATCACGAGGCTCGCCTCCTCGCGCACCGTCTCCCAGCCCTCGCCGAGATAGCCGCGCACCGGCTCGGGCACCGCATCGAACGGCACGCGCCGGAACGCGCCGGCATTCTCGAGGCTGAGATTGTAGGGCCCGTACCCGTCGCGCCAGCGCATCCCCTGCACCAGGAGCGTCCCGCCCGCAGCCGAGGCCCGCGCCAGATCGCGCACCGCCGGCGCGCCCGGATCGGGCCGGTCATCGGCGTCGAGATCGATTGCCAGCGCACGCGTGCCGGGCTGCGAGCCGATCGAGAGCCGCGCCGGCAACGCCGCACCCTCCGCCGCCACGCCCCCGAAGGCCGCCACCACCGCACCCAGCGCCGCGCGGTCCACCGGCGGGGGCAGCGCCTCGGCGCGCAGCGCCGCGCGATGCGCCGCGGCCATCGCAACCGCCCGCTCGCGGATCTGCAGCGGCCGGAAGAAGCCGTCGCCGAAGCTCACCAGCCGCTCCGTCGGGCTCGTGATCACCGGGCGCGCGTTCACCCGGCCATGGAGACCCGCATAGAGCACCACCTCGCGCACCGCGACCTCGGCGCGGGCATGGCTGAAGGGCCGCCCGCGCTGCGCCGAGGCGCCGGGCTCCATGTCGAAGCGCGCGGGCAGCGCGAGCCCGATCAGCATCACCACCTGCCGGCTCGGCGCCTTTGCCTCGAAACGCGCCGCCGCATCGGCCTCCAGCGGGATCAGCTCCAGCGCCTCGAGCCCGCCGACGGAAACCTCGAAATGCACCGGAAAGGCGGGGTGGGAGGGCAGGCAGCTCGGATGCGCCTCCAGGCTCCGGCGCAGCACCAGCCGCTCGCCGGCCTCGGCGAGGCGAAAGGGCAGCCCGCCGAGTGCGGCGTCATAGGCCCCGAAGCGCGGCGCCTCTGCCCCGGTCTCGAGAAAGCCGAGCCGGCGGCTTGGCACCGGCCGCTCCACCCGCGCCGCCAGCGCGCGCTGGATCCGCGCCAGCAGGGCCGGGCTCTCCTCCAGCGCGCCCGCGCCGCGGCCGAGCGCAGCCCGCGTCTCGGTGCAGAAGGCATAGAGCCCGTACTGCACCAGGAAGGCGGGATCGGCGAGCAGGTCCTGCCGCCCCGCCAGATGCAGATCCAGCAGCCGCTCATAGCTCGCCTCGGCGAAGCCCGACTCGGCATAGGCGTCGATCGCGCCCTCCGCCCGAGCATCGCCCGCGCGCCCGGCACTCATCGAGACGGCAAGAAACGCGATCGCAAGACGCGGCCAGATCCGCGCGAAAAGGCAGGGCATCGGTCCCCCGGTTCGGCCTTTGTTTCAAATGCCGTTTTCTACCGCCCCGCATGTGCCGCGGTCCAGCGGCATCCCACGCCGCATCTTGCAGCGCGCCCCGCGAGGCTCTACCTGCAGCGGTCTACCGTATCGACCCATCGACGATCATGGAGGCAAGAGGGGCGTGGCACGCGGCGACCGGCGGACAGTGACAGGACCATCCCAGCGCCAGCTCCGCGTGGGCGAAACGGTGCGCCGCGCGCTGGCCGATATCCTGATGCGCGGCGAACACCACGAACCCGCGCTCGAGGGCCTCTCCGTCACGGTCGCCGAGGTACGCTGCTCGCCGGATCTGCGCCAGGCCACGGCCTATGTAATGCCCCTCGGCGGGCGCGACACCGAGCGCGCGATCGAGGCGCTCACCGAGGCGCGCGGGCGCCTTCGCCTCCTCGTCGGCCGCGCGCTCACCATGAAATACACCCCCGAGCTCCGCTTCGTCCTCGACGAGAGCTTCGACCGCATGGACGAAACCCGCCGCATCCTCAACCAGGACACCGTCCGCCGCGACCTCGACCCCTGAGCGCGCTCACAAACCCGCTTGCGGCCGCTCCCTCCCACGTCAGTTTGGCCAGCAGGATAAGAACATATAATGAACAATTCGCAGATTTCTGGATGCGGCCCGATGCGGCACGGCGCTCACTAAACATTCACCGAACAGCGCCCACAATGACGTGGGCGGGGGCGATCGCCCCCGCCTCTCGCCATCCGCCTAACAGCAGGCGGCGTCAGCGCTCCTCCACCAGGATCTCGCGCTTGCCGACCGCGTTGGCGGGGGTGACGACGCCCTGGTCCTCCATCATCTCCACGAGGCGGGCGGCCTTGTTGTAGCCGATGGCGAGCTTGCGCTGGATGTACGACGTCGAACATTTGCGGTCCCGCGCCACGATCGCCACCGCCTTGTCGTAGAGCGCATCGTCCCCGTCGCCCGCCGCTGCCAGACCCAGCTTCTCGTCCACCAGCGTCTGGGTCTCCTCGTCGCCCCCCTCCGTCACGGCGGAGACATAGGAGGGCTGGCCGAGCGACTTCAGGTGGCGCACCACCTCCTCCACCTCCTCGTCCGACACGAAGGGCCCGTGCACGCGCCGGATCCGCCCGCCGCCGGACATGTAGAGCATGTCGCCCATGCCGAGCAGCTGCTCCGCCCCCTGCTCGCCCAAGATCGTGCGGCTGTCGATCTTGGAGGTGACCTGGAAGCTGATCCGCGTCGGGAAGTTGGCCTTGATCGTGCCGGTGATCACGTCGACCGAGGGCCGCTGCGTCGCCATGATCAGGTGGATGCCCGAGGCCCGCGCCATCTGGGCCAGCCGCTGGATGCAGGCCTCGATCTCCTTGCCCGCCACCATCATCAGATCCGCCATCTCATCGACGATGACCACGATGAGCGGCATCTCCTCCGGCTCGAACTCCTGTGTCTCGTAGGTGGGCTCGCCGGTGACCTCGTCGAAGCCGGTCTGGATGGTGCGCGTGAAGCCCTCGCCCTTCGCCTTGGCGTCGCGGCAGCGTGCGTTGTAGCCGTCGATGTTGCGCACGCCGAGCTTCGACATCTTGCGGTAGCGCTCCTCCATCTCCGCGACGACCCATTTGAGCGCCACGACCGCCTTCTTGGGGTCGGTCACCACCGGGGCGAGGAGGTGGGGGATGTTGTCGTAGACCGAGAGCTCCAGCATCTTCGGGTCGATCATGATCAGCCGGCACTGCTCGGGCGAGAGCCGGTAGAGCAGCGACAGGATCATGGTGTTGATCGCAACCGACTTACCCGAGCCGGTGGTGCCCGCGATCAGCAGATGGGGCATCTTGGCCAGGTTCGCGATGACCGGCGCGCCCTCGATATCCTTGCCGAGGGCGAGCGCCAGCGGGAAGCGCGCATCGCCATAGGCGCGGCTCTCCAGGGTCTCGCGCAGCCACACCTTCTCGCGCTCGGTATTGGGCAGCTCGATGCCGATCACCGAGCGGCCGGGCACCGTGGCGATGCGCGCGGAGAGCGCGGACATCGAGCGCGCGATATCGTCCGCCAGCCCGATCACGCGGGAGGCCTTGAGACCGGGCGCGGGCTCCAGCTCGTAGAGCGTGACCACCGGGCCGGGCTTCACGGCGGTGATCTCGCCGCGCACGCCGTAATCCTCCAGCACCGTCTCTAGCATGCGCGCATTCTCCTCGAGCGCGCTGTTGGAGGCCTGGGGCCGGGCGATCTCCACCGGGCGCTGCAGGAGGCCGAGGGCGGGCGCCTCATAGGGTTCGCCCTCCCCGCCGGCGCCGGCGGCATCGAAGAGGCTCGGCTGGGCCTCCTGCTCGGCGCGGCGGCTGCGCTTGGGCGCGGCGCTGCGCTGCTGGCGCCGCTCGGCCGCGCGGGCGAGCCCGGCGATCACCGCGGCGGCCGGGTCGTGCTCGGCCTGGGCGAGGAAGGCGGGGTCGAGCCCGTCATCGCCCTCGCCCCGGTCCGGCCCCTCGCCTTCGGCGCCCAATCCGGCGCTCGCGGGAAGGCCCGGATTGAGGCCCTGGGAAGCGCTCTGGGAAGCGCTCTGGGAAGGGCTTGGGGCGAGGCGGGGCGCCTGGCCCTCATCCGCCCCGCCGAAGGGCCGGAAGGGCGGCGCGCCCGCATCGTCCGCATCGTCCGCATCGTCCGCGCGCGCGGCCGGGCCGGAGGGCGGGCGGGAAAGCGGTTTGGCGGGCGCATGCGCATCCTCGGCCGGCGCCATGCCGCCGAAGCTGCGCAGCGACCGGATCGCCGCGGCCAGCGTGCGGTCGCGCTCCTCCTCCGACATCGGCCCCGTGCGGCGCGCGCCCTCCGCCGCGCCGGCCGCCGGGCGGGCGTCCGCCCCGTCGGGCCCGGGCGGCGCCACCCGGGGTGCTCGCAGATTGCCGGCGCGCAGGCGCGCGGGCCGCGCCGCTGCCTCCGCCATCTCGTCCGGCCGGCGCTCCGCCGCCTCGGAGCCCGAGGTCGGAGCGTCCGCATGAGTGCCCGCCGCCGGAGCCCCAGCCACCGGAGTCTCCGACGACCGCAAGGCCGCCGCCCCTCGCCGGCGCGGCGCGGCAAGCTCCGCCGCCAGCTCCGGCGCGACCGGCGGCGCCCCGCCGCCGAGCACCGGATCGACGCTCCGCGCCGCGGCGAGGCCCTCCAGCGCCTGCGGGTCCTGCATCGGATCGTAGGCCGGCACCCGCCCGTCATGGCGCGCGCGCAGCGTCTCCGGCGCGGGCGGCACGGCCAGCGGCGGCGCCGGCGGCGTCGGCAGGGTCTCCGACCATTCCGAGAAGCGCGGCAGGCGCACGGGCACGCGCCCGGCCGCCGCCTCGCGCTCGCGCCTGCGCCGCGCCGCATAGGCCCGCACGCCCTCGATGGCGCGCCCGGCCCCGGCCCGCGCGGCGTTCACCCCGGCGAGCACCGTATGGGCCAGGCCCCCCGGCGCCGGCGCCTCGCGCGGCTCGACCGCGGGCGCCCCGCGCCGGCGCATGATCGGCGGCTCGTCCGTCGCACGCGCAGCCCGGCTCTCGCGCCCCCGCGCCTCCAGCGCCTCGCGC
>JBCBWF010000509.1:0-3405 GCA_039817245.1 Pseudomonadota bacterium
ACCAGCGGAAGGAATTGAGGGCGATCGGGTTCAGATTGGCCTCCATCGCCCGACCGACGACAAAATTTCCACCCCATAAGACCGGGGCGAGGATCGCAAGGGCAAGAGGAAGAACGGCGACAGCAGAAAGTCTCTGTGTGGAGGGCATTCTATTCACCTCGACTTGTCGTTCTTGCAGAACGCTTCGCGCCACGCGCCGCTCAGGTGATGCGGCACGGATCCAAGGTGTGTGCTGGCCCACGTATGGTCTTGGGAAGTCTTCTGTTTTTGGCGACGGCGGATCGTTTCGAGTCGTCAATAGCAGTGCGAGAAGCTTAATTTCACAGCGCCGTGAGGCAAATCTAAACTTTTGCAACTGCAATGTTGCGAGCGCGAGCGCGGCCGGGGCGCACGGCATCCGGTCGCACCGTCGCAGTGTGACAGCGCGTGCGTGAACAAGCGAAACTTTTTGACAAGAGGGGGTGATTTGTGATTTGTGCAGCGCCCAAGGGTGCTTGACGCGCCTATTATCGACAATTCGCGATGAAGATGGAGGACGGCATGTTCGAGGCCGAGCTTAACGATACCCGACCCTGCAAGCCGACGCGGACCGAGAGCCGTGACAATCGCTCCGCGGCGCGTGCTGCACAAGCGAGCTGTGCGACCCGCTGGGTGGAGGCGCGGCGCGCCAAGCGGCCGTCGGCCCCGACCGGCAAGCTGCCGCGTTACGCACGGGACTGACCCCGGACCATACGGGTCTGACGGATGCGGGCGCGCCCTGAGCGGCGCGTCCGTTGGCGTTTTCGGGGCCCGAAAAGGCGGTAAATTAACTCAGTAAAACAATCAAAACAGGGCCTGTTCCGGCATCGCGGCGCGCGGCCGGCCCCGACGAGGAATCAGGCGGCGGTCTTGGCCGCCTTCGCGAGCTTGGCGAGGTCGCGGGCGACGGCGAAGGCGCCCTTCACGCGGTCCGCCTCCTCCGCCCAGTCGCGCCGGACGATGAGGCGCGTGTCCTTCACCTTGGCGAGGCCGCGCTGGTCCTGCAGGTACTGGGCGAGGCCTGCGGGGTTGTCGAAGCGGTCGTTGCGGAACTGGACGGTGGCCCCCTTCGGGCCGGCATCGAGCTTGGCGATGTTGGCGCGGCGGCACATGGTCTTGACGCGGACGATCTTGAGCAGCGTCTCCACCTCCTCGGGCGGCTTGCCGAAGCGGTCGTGGAGCTCGGCGGCGAAGCCCTCCAGCTCCTGGCGGCTCTCGAGGTTGGAGAGGCGACGGTAGAGGCCGAGGCGGACATCGAGATCGGCGATGTAGGTCTCCGGGATCAGCACCGGCACGCCGAGATTGATCTGGGGCGCCCAAGCGCCGTCCTCCTCGTCGAGCGCCACCGCGGTCTCGCCGGAGCGCATCTTGGCGATCGCCTCCTCCAGCATGTCCTGGTACAGTTCATAGCCGACCTCGCGGATATGGCCGGACTGTTCCTCGCCGAGCAGGTTCCCTGCCCCGCGCAGATCGAGGTCGTGGCTGGCGAGGGTGAAGCCGGCGCCGAGGGTGTCGAGCGAGGAGAGCACCTTGAGGCGGCGCTCGGCCTGGGGCGTCAGCGGCTTGCGCGGCTCGGTGGTGAAATAGGCATAGGCGCGGAGCTTGGAGCGGCCGACGCGGCCGCGGATCTGATAGAGTTGCGCGAGCCCGAACATGTCCGCGCGGTGCACCACGAGGGTGTTGGCGCGGGGGATGTCGAGGCCGGATTCCACGATCGTGGTGGCGAGCAGGACGTCGTATTTGCCGTCGTAGAAGGCGTTCATCCGGTCGTCGAGCTGGCCCGCCGCCATCTGGCCGTGGCCGACGACGTAAGTGACCTCGGGGACCTGCTCCTTCAGGAACGCCTCCGCCTCGGGGAGGTCGCGGATGCGGGGCACGACGAAGAAGGACTGGCCGCCGCGATAGCGTTCGCGCAGCAGCGCCTCGCGCACGGTGACGGCGTCGAAGGGGGCGACATAGGTGCGCACCGCGAGCCGGTCCACCGGGGGCGTGGCGATGAGGGAGAGCTCACGCACGCCGGACATCGCGAGCTGCAGGGTGCGCGGGATGGGCGTGGCGGTCATGGTCAGCACATGGACATCGGTGCGCAGCGATTTCAGGCGCTCCTTGTGGGCGACGCCGAAATGCTGCTCCTCGTCGATGACGAGCAGGCCGAGATTGCAGAACCTGATGCTTTTCGCGAGGAGCGCATGGGTGCCGACGACGACGGCGACCTCGCCCGCCTCCAGGCCCTTGCGGGTCTCGGCGGCCTCCTTGGCGGAGACGAAGCGGGAGAGGGAGCGCACGCGCAGGCCGGTGCCGCGGAAGCGCTCGGCGAATTCGCGCGCGTGCTGGCGGGCGAGGAGCGTGGTGGGGGCGATGAGGGCGACCTGGAGGCCGGAGGCGGCGGCGACATAGGCCGCGCGGAGCGCCACCTCGGTCTTGCCGAAGCCCACATCGCCGCAGACGAGGCGGTCCATCGGCCGGCCCGTGGAGAGATCGCCGAGCACGTCCTCGATGGCGCGGAGCTGATCCTCCGTCTCGGAATAGGGAAAGCCCGCGCAGAACTTGGCGTAGCCGCCGGCCTCCGGTTCCAGCGCGTCGGCGCGGCGGAGCTGGCGTTCGGCGGCGACGCGGATGAGCTTCTCCGCCATGTCGCGGATGCGCTCCTTCATCCGCGCCTTCTTGGCCTGCCAGGCGCCGCCGCCGAGGCGGTCGAGCTCGCCGGTCTCGTGGCCGTAGCGGCTGAGGAGCTCGATATTCTCGACGGGCAGGAACAGGCGCGCCTCGCCGGCATATTCGAGCGCGAGGCATTCATGGGGCGCGCCGGCGGCGGTGACGGTCTCGAGCCCCTGGTAGCGGCCGATGCCGTGGTCGACATGGACGACGAGATCGCCCGCCATGAGGCTCTGCGCCTCGGTCAGGAAGTTCTCGGCGCGCCGGGTGCGCTTGGCGCGGCGGATCAGGCGGTCGCCGAGCACGTCCTGCTCGGAGATGACGGTGCCCTCGCGCGCCTCGAAGCCCGCCTCGAGCGCCCAGACCAGCAGGTTCACGCCCGGCTTGATGGCGCGCCAGTCGTCGGCCAGCGTGGCGTCGGCGATCCCCTGGTCGGCGAGGAGGCCGGCGAGGCGGTCGCGCGCGCCCTCCGAATAGGAGGCGATGACGACGGGGCCCTCGCGCAGGCGCCCGCGGATATGGCGCGCGAGCGCGTCGAAGAGGTTGGCCCCCTCCTGCTGGCGCTCGGGCGCGAAGGAGCGGCCCTGGCGCCCGCCAGCATCGATGACGCCGGGCCCGGAGGCGGTGCGGTGGGGCGAGAAGGCGCGCCCGGCGCGGCCGTGGAGGGCAGAGGCCCAGGCGGGCTCGTCGAGATAGAGAAGCTCCGGCGGACAGGGGCGCACCGGGGTGGTG
>JBCBWF010000015.1:0-29391 GCA_039817245.1 Pseudomonadota bacterium
AGATCAACCTCGCCGCCGAGGTGTCGGGCCGCATCGTGGCCGTGTCGCCCTCGCTCGTGACGGGCGGCTCCTTCCGGGCAGGCGACGTGCTCGCCACCATCGACCCCGCTGACTACGAGAACGCGGTCGAGATCGCCGAGGCGCAGGTGCCGCCGGATCCGCGTGAGCTGGGAACAGCTTACACCAATCTCTCCGCTCGACTGAGAAGCGCTGAGCGGCATGAGGAAGCGGAAGCGGCGGCGGCGAAGGCGGTGGAGATCGGGGAGAGCCACGATCTGGCCGCGGCCGATCGGGCGATCTGGCTCTCCAACCATAGCGCGCACTTGCGGGACCTTGCAGGGCGGGAGGGCGCGGCGGAGCGGCGGTCGGCGCTGGTCGCGCAGGCGCGGGCGCGATATGTGTCGGCCGCGTTGCTGTGGCGGGCCGCTCATGGCGTGGTGAGCCGGGAGGTGGCGATCGGCCTCAACAATCTCGGCGGGCTGCACGATGCGGCCGGGCGGCCGGGCAAGGCGGTGGCGATGCATCGCGCGGCGCTCTCCAAGCGGCGGCGGCTGGTCGCGGCGGGGCGGATGGCGGCGGGGGATCCGGCTCTCGGCTTCAGCCTCAACAATCTGGGCGGCATGCTTGTAGAGGCCGGGCGGCTGGCGGAGGCGGAGCCGCTGCTGGCCGAGGCGCTCGAGATCGCGCGCGCCGCCCATGACGCGGAGAACCCGGCGCATCCCTTCACGCGGGCAACGGCGGAGTGGCTGGCCATTTGCCTTGCCGCGCGGGATCGGCTGGAGGGTGGCCCGGCGCGGGCCGGGCGCGTGCGCGCGCTCTGCAAGGAGCGTGCGTTGGACCCGGCGCGTGTGGCAGAACGGGCGGAACGGTTCGCGGCGGTCGCGCGGGCGCGGGGAGAAGGGGCATGACGCCGAGGGAGAAGCTGGAGCGGTTGGCGGGGCGGCTGCCGGCGGGCTGCGCCTGGCTCGGCCTGCCCTCGGACCATATCGCCGAGATCGCCGGGCGGGCCGGCGCGCGCGTCGCGGTGATCGACTGCGAGCACGGCGCCATCGGGGTGGAGAGCATGACGGCGATGCTCCGCGCCCTGGCCCTCACCCGCACCGGCGCCCTCGTGCGCGTGCCCGAGCTGGCCGAGGGGCCGATCAAGCACGCCCTCGACGCCGGCGCGGACGGCATCCTCGTGCCCTATGTGGAGAGCGTGGAAGAGGCGCGCCGCGCCGTCCGCGCCGCCCTCCTGCCGCCGGAGGGGGCGCGCGGGCTCGCCGGCATCGTCCGCGCCGCGGGCTACGGGGCGGAGGCGGCGGCCTATGAGCGCGACTGGAACGCCCGCGCGCTGGTGGCGCTGCAGATCGAGTCCCGCCGCGGCCTCTCCGCCGCCATCGACATCGCCGCGGTGCCGGGGGTGGACATGCTGTTCCTCGGCCCCTTCGACTACTGCCGCGATGCGGGCCTCGACCCGGCGGCGGACGGGGACCTGCTGCAGGCCGTGCTGGCGGAAACCGTCGCCGCCGCCCATGCGCATGGCAAGCTCGCCGGTGTCTTCCCCTGGCCGGGCGCGGAGCCGCGCGCGCTGGCGGCGGCGGGGGCGGATCTCGTCGCGCTCGCCCACGACACCGCGACGCTGATGGCCGGGCTCCGGGCCGCGCTCGGGGCGCTCGACAGCGACGGGCGGGGTTGACGCGGGCCGCGCCTGCGGTATGTCCGCGCAATGACCACGCGCGCGCCCGACACCGCTGCTCCCCATCCGATGGACCCCCGGGGCCTGATCCGCGAGGCGTTCCGGATCGAGGGGATCGGGCCGGAGGATTGCCGCTCGATCTTCTTCGACTGGGCAATGGGGCTCGCGCCCGGCACGAATGCGGCGGCGGCTGCGAAGGCGCTGCGTGCGCATCACGCGGATGCGCCGGACGGGCATCCGATGATCGCGCTTCTCCAGCAGGCGGAGACCGAGCAGAGCGCCGGGGGCCGTGGCCGGGCCTCGCGCCGGCGCCGCCGCGCGCAGGACGAGGCCGGGTAGCCGCCGCGCTCAGCCGTCGCGCTCCCCCGCGATGGGGGTCATGAAGAACCGCTCGATCCCGTCCCTGTCCCACGCCTCCGCTGCGGCATGGGCGAGGGCGACATGCAGTTTGGCATGGGCGGCCGCGAGGGTCATGTCGCCGGCGGGCAGCACGCCGAGGCGCGCGAGCCAGGCCCCGGCGGCATAGGCATCGGGCGTGACGCCGCCCGCGGGCACCTGCGAGGCGAGCGCGACCGGCACGCCGCGGGCGCGCAGGCGCGTCAGCACGGGGCCGAGTGTCGCCGCTGCCGGCATGTTGCCGCTGCCGAAGCCGGCGAGGAGAAGGGCGCCGATCCGTTCCGCGAGCCCGACCACCGCGCCCTCCAGGATAGCCGCCTGCAGGGCGGCATCCTCCGGCGCCGGGGTGGCGAGCAGCACCGCGCGGCGGCCGAGCTCCGGCGCGAGACGCGCGAGCGCGGGGCGGAGGGAGGCGGCGGGACAGGGGGGCAGGGGGGCGAGCCGCCCGGGCCCGCTCGGCCAGCCGAACGCGTCATGCGCCTCGGTGTGCAGCTTCGCCGTGCGTGCGCCGGGCCCGGTGCGCCCGGCGAAAGCGAGGTGGACCCCGGGCTCGGCCGGGCCATGCGCAGCGAAGCCGAGCGCGGTGCTGAGATTGGCGAGCGCATCCGAGCCCTCGAGCAGCCCCTCGCCCTCGAAGAGCGGCGCCATCGCGCCGGTCAGCACCACCGGTATGCCGAGCCGGGCCACCGGTTGCGCGCCGTCCATCGCGGTCAGCAGATAGGCCAGCGCCGCCGCGCTGTTGGCCAGCGTATCGGTACCGTGGAGCACGACGACCGCTTCCGCCCCCGCCTCGGCGGCGTCGAGGACGAGCGTGGCGAGCACGGCCCAGTCGCGCGGCGTCATCTCAGTCGAATCGAGCGGTGGTTCGAGCATGTGCCAGAACCGCGGTGTCGCAAATTCCGGCAGGCCGGCGAGGTTTGCCTCCCACAGGGCACGAAAGGCCGCCGCCGGCAGGGGCGCGCGCGGCGTGCCCGCGGATCCGATCGTGCCGCCCGTATAGATCAGCGCGACAGATCGCGCCGTCGCACCGGCCGCCCGAGAATTTTCTTTCAAAGACCCCGCCATGCGCTACCCTTTCCGAATGAGAAGTTTGAAAGGAGATCGATCATGAAGGTTCTTGTCCTGCCGATCCTCGCTCTCGGCCTCGCGGCCTTTGCCATGCCGGCGGCCGCCTGCCCGTTTGGTCAGCAGCAGACCACCGAGAAGCCCGCCGACAAGACGGAAGGCCAGGTGAGCTGAGCGCAGCCACCGTTACGATCCGCCGACCGACCCCGCCGCGAGGCGGGGTTTTTCGTCTCCACCCGCCGCGCGCCCTTCAGCGCGCCGCCAGCGCCTCCAGGATTCGCGCCCAAGAGCGCGCACCGCGCTGGAAGGAGGCGAGCTCGTACTTCTCGTTCGGCGAGTGGATGCGGTCGTCCTCCAGCCCGAAGCCGACGAGCAGGCTGTCCATCCCGAGCTGGCGCTTGAAGAGCCCCACCACCGGGATCGAGCCGCCGCAGCCGATGAAAGCGGCATCGCGCCCCCATTCCTCGGTGAGCGCCGTGCGCGCACGGGCGAAGGGCTCGGCGTCCACTGGCATGGAGATCGCGCGGCTGCCGCCATGCTCCGCGAAGCTGAGGCGCACATCCGGCGGCATCTGCTCGGCGAGAAACGCGCGGAAGTTGGCGCGGATCGCGTCCGGGTCCTGGTCGCCGACGAGGCGGAACGACACCTTCGCATGCGCCTCCGCCGGGATGACGGTCTTGAAGCCCGCGCCGGTGTAGCCGCCCCAGATCCCGTTCACCTCCGCCGTCGGGCGGGACCAGGTTTGCTCGAGGCAGCTATGCGCGGTCTCGCCCGCCGGCCGGCTGAGGCCGATCTCGCCGAGGAAGGTCTCGGCCTGAAAGCTGAGCTGCGCCCACTGCGCGAGCACGCTCTGCGGCACCTCCGGCACGCCGTCGTAGAAGCCGGGGATCTGCACCCGGCCCGCGGCGTCGTGCATCTGCCCGAGCGCGCGGGCCAGCAGCGTGATCGGGTTGGCCGCAGCCCCGCCATAGAAGCCCGAATGCAGGTCGCGGCTGGCGGCATGCACGGTGATCTCCTCGCCCACCAGGCCGCGCAGCATGGTGGTGATCGCAGGCGTCGCCGCGTCCCACATGCCGGTGTCGCAGACAAGGGCGATCTCGGCCTTCAGCGCCTCAGCATGGGCGTCGAGAAAGCCGGGCAGGTTGGCGCCGCCGGATTCCTCCTCCCCCTCGATCAGCACGGTGACCTTGCAGGGCAGCCGGCCGGCAACGGCCTTCCAGGCCCGGCAGGCCTCGAGGAACGTCATCACCTGGCCCTTGTCGTCGGAGCTGCCGCGCGCGCGGAAATAGCGGCTGCCGTCGTCGCGGCTCAGGAGCGCGGGCTCGAAGGGGTCGCCCTCCCAGAGATCGAGCGGGTCCACGGGCTGCACGTCGTAATGGCCGTAGAAGAGGACATGCGGGCCGTCGCTGTCATGGTCGGTGGCGAGCACGATGGGGTGGCCCGGCGTGGCATGCGCCTTGGCAGCGAAACCCATCGCTTCGAGATCCGACACCAGCCAGTCCGCCGCCGCGCGGCAGTCGTCGCGGAAGGCAGGATCGGTGGAGATGGAGCGGATGCGCAGGAGCGCAAAGAGCCGCTCCAGCGCGGCGTCCCGATCGGCATCGAGATGCGCGAGGGCGGCGGTCAGTCCGGTGGTCGGTGCGGTCGCTGCGTCAGCAGTCATGGCGATCTCCCTGCGGCGTGCGCGCCAAGCAGTAGCCCCAAGGGGCGGGACGGACAAGCGCGGCGCCGGGAGAGGGGGGCCAGAGACACAGGCGGCGCGCGAGTCGCTCCAACCCGCGCGCGTCCGGCGCAGATTGCGCCTCGCCTGACCCGGCCGGAAGGCTGCGCTCCGCAGCCCCGACCGGTCTCTGTCACCCCTGACAGGAAGGACCCTCGCATGCGGGCCCGCGCCAAAACTGTGAGGACATTCACAGAATTCCGAAGCGTTCGCAGGCAAGGTCATCGTCCCGTCGCGAGCGTGGGGCCGGCTTTCGGGATCAGCGGCGGCTGATCCAGCCCCCGCCGAGCACGCGGCTGCCCTCCGGCGCGTAGAAGACACAGGCCTGGCCGGGGGCCACGCCTTCCTCCGGCGTTAGGAGCTCGACCTCCGCGCCTGCGCCCGCGCCCTTGCCGGCACCGGGATGCACCCGCGCAGGCACCGGCGGGCGCGCGGAGCGGACCTTCACGAGCACCTCATGCCCGCCCGGAGGCGCTTCGGCGAAAGGGCCGTCCCCGATCCAGTTCACAGCGCCGATCGGCACGCGCCGGGTCGCCAGCGCTTCGCGCGGGCCCACGATCACCTGCCGCGCCTCCGGATCGAGCCGGACCACGTAGAGCGGATCGCCCCCGCCGATGCCGAGCCCGCGGCGCTGGCCGATCGTGTAGTGCAGGATCCCCGCATGCCGCCCCAGCACCCGTCCATCGAGATGCACGATCTCGCCCGGCTCAGCCGCGCCCGGGCGCAGCTTCTCGATCACCGCCGCGTAGTTTCCCTGCGGCACGAAGCAGATGTCTTGGCTGTCGGGCTTCTCCGCCACGCTCAACCCGTGGCGCGCCGCCAACGCCCGAGTCTCCGCCTTCGAGCCGAGATGGCCGAGCGGGAAGCGCAGGAAGGCGAGCTGCTCGGGCGTTGTCGCGAAGAGGAAGTAACTCTGGTCGCGCGCCGCATCGGCTGCACGGTGCAGCTCCGGCCCCGCCGCACCCATCCGCCGCTGCACGTAATGGCCGGTCGCGAGGCAGTCGGCGTCGAGCTCCATGGCCGTCTGCATCAGGTCGCGGAACTTCACCCGCTCGTTGCATCGCACGCAGGGGATGGGCGTCGCCCCCGCGAGGTAGCTGTCGGCGAAGTCGTCGATCACGCTCTCGCGAAACCGGCTCTCATAGTCGAGCACATAGTGCGGAAAGCCCATGGTCTCGGCCACGCGGCGCGCATCGTGGATGTCACGCCCGGCGCAGCACGCTCCCTTCTTCGCGAGCGCGGCCCCATGATCGTAGAGCTGCAGCGTGATGCCGACGACGTCGAAACCCTCGGTCGCCAGCTCCGCGGCCACCACCGAGCTGTCGACCCCGCCCGACATCGCGACCACCACGCGGGTCTCCGCTGGCGGCTTCGCAAAGCCCAGGCGATTCGGAGCTGACCTGTCGGTCAATGGTCCCATTTTGCGACACAACCTCATTTCATCCGCAATTAAGGGCGGTTTCCTATCGTTCTCCGGCAACTTGGGAAAGAACGGAGGGCGTGCAAGATCGAAATCCAGGACGAGCCATACTGCATCGGGCCGGACGGAGAGCGCATGACGCGCGACGACCTGCCCCAGGAGGACACCAAGCGTTGGGTGCCTCGCCGAAAGGCAAAAGTTGTGGCGGCCGTGGACGGTGGACTGATCTCGGAAGAAGAAGCGCTTGCGCGTTACCGGATCAGCCCAGAGGAATTCGTGCTCTGGCGCGGGGCTCTCAGCCGGCACGGCTTACGCGGACTTTGCGTCACCCATCTCGGGCGGACGCGCCGGGCTTCAGAATGAAGCCCAATTCCCACGGTCCGTGAGTAACATATCATTTACCCGGTTTAGCTTTACTCCTGCTCAGCGTAAGATTTTGGTTCACAGAGCGGAGTGAGTGTCATGCGCATCCTGCTGATCGAGGATGACCCGTCGACTGCGGACAGCATCGAGACGATGCTTCGCCGCGTCGATCTCAATGTATATGTTACAGATTCTGGTGAGGAGGGGATCGAGCTCGCCAAGCTCTACGACTATGACCTCATCATCCTGGATCTGAGCCTGCCGGACATAAACGGTTACGAAGTGCTGCGCAAAGTGCGCCTCGGCCGTGTCGAAACGCCGACGCTGATTCTCACGGGTCAGGCCGGAATCGACGCGAAGCTGAAGAGCTTCGGCAACGGTGCGGATGATTTCCTCACCAAACCCTTCAACCGTGAAGAGCTGGTCGCGCGGATCCACGCGATCGTGCGGCGCTCGCGCGGGCATGCCCAGTCGGTCATCCAGACCGGCAAGATCGCCGTGAACCTCGATGCCAAGACCGTGGAGGCGGGCGGGCGCCCGGTGCATCTGACTGGCAAGGAGTACCAGATGCTGGAGCTTCTCTCGCTCCGCAAGGGCTCCACGCTCACCAAGGAGATGTTCCTCAACCATCTCTACGGCGGGATGGACGAGCCGGAGGTGAAGATCATCGACGTCTTCATCTGCAAGCTTCGCAAGAAGCTCGCCTCCGCCACCGGTGGGGACAACTACATCGAGACGGTCTGGGGCCGCGGCTATGTCCTGCGCGACCCGATGCCCATGCCGGTGGAGAGCGTGCCCGCCTGAGCGCGCCTCAAACCGCCACTCCGCAACGAAAAAGCCCCGGCACCGCTGGCCCGGGGCTTTAGGGTGCGACGATCGCGGCCGCAAAGACCGCTCAGCGCACCGTCAGGACGGATTGCCCTCGCCGGGGCTCGACGTCATGTGGGGCAGGGCGGCCGGCTGAAGCGGCTTCGACGCCGCTTCCCCGAGCGGATCCTCCTGCCGCTGCACCGATCCCTCGAAATGCGCGCCTGATTCGATGGCGATCGTCTTGTGCACGATATCGCCCTCAACCCGCGCGGAGGTGGTCAGCCGAACCTTCAGCCCTCGCACCCGGCCGACGACCTTGCCGTTCACCACCACGTCCTCGGCCACGATCTCACCGCGGATCACCGCCGTCTCGCCGACGGTCAGCAGATGCGCGCGCACATCGCCCTCGACGGTGCCTTCGATCTGGATATCGCCGCTGGTGATGACGTTGCCCTTCACCGTCAGATCGGTCGAAAGCAGCGAGGGCGAGGGCGAGGGTTTTGCAGGGAAGCTCGAGGCGCTCTTGTCCGCCGCAGGCACCGGCGCGCTCGTCGTGGTCTGCGTGCGCGCCGGCACCGGCGGCTGCTTCGCGCCTTCGCTGGGGGTGGGAGTGTCGCTGATCTTGTTCTTAGAGAACATCGCGGGCTGCCTCGATGAATTTCATGGGGTTGACGGCTCTGCTGTCGATGCGGACCTCGTAATGGACGTGGTTCCCGGTGCTTCTGCCGGTGCTCCCCATATCGCCGATGCGATCGCCACGCTCCACCCGGTCCCCCACCGACACGTGGATTTCATGAAGGTGAGCATAAAGCGTTTCGAAACCGAATGCATGCCGAATCTCGATAACCTTACCGTAGCCGCGCTGGCGGCCGGCAAAGGTCACGATTCCGTCTGCCGTCGCCAGGATCGGCGTACCGCGCGGCGCGGCGATGTCGATCCCGTTATGCATCGAGCTGCGCCGGTGGAACGGATCGCGCCGCGGCCCGAAGCCACTCGTCAGCCGCCCGCCGTTCACCGGGCGCAGGAAGGGCACGTGATCCGCCGCGAAGCGCATCAGGCTGATCTTCTCGAGATCGTCGAGGAGCGCCACCACGCGCACATCCTCGTCCGCCGCCACGGCGCCATCGGAGCCGATCGGCGCGAACGGGCCGCCGCGGCCGCCGAAGTCCCGCTCCGCCTGGGCGAGCAGGTCGTCGAGATCGATCTCGGCGCTGCGGAACACCTGTTCGAGCCCCGCAAGCCCGACCTCCGTCGCCGTCTCGAGCCGGGCCAGCATCCGCTCCTCGCGGTCGCGGGCCTCGGCAGCCGCGCGCTCGAGCTCGCCGACCTCGCCTTCGAGCGCGCGGTTATGCGCCAGCGCGAAGTCGCGCTCCATGATCACCGCGTCGATCGCCTCGCCCACCCGGGTCATGGAGCCGTCGAGGCTGCGGTCTCGCTCCGTCGCCTCGGCGAGCGCGGTCTCGAGGCTCAGCGCCTCACCGGCCAGCCGCTCGGTCTCCGCGCGCAGGGCCCGGTGATCGGTGCGCAGCTCCGCGGCTTCTCGTCGCAGGACGGCGAGCGACTGCTCCGCCTCCTCCAGCGCATGGGTGCTGTTGATATAGGCGCGCTGCACCGAGGTGAGCTGGTCGGCGACCTGCTGTCGCCGCTCCTCCGCCACCGCCCGGTCCGCATCGAGCGCTGCGAGCTGGGCCCGCAATCGTTCGATCTGCAGCGCCTGGGTCTGCATCCGCTCTTGCGCCCCCGCCGTGGCAGCGCCCGACAGGCCCTGCTGCCAGACGAAGCCTGCCACCCCGCCGGCGCAGAGGCCGGACAGAGCAAACATACTGGCGATCACCGATGCGCTTGCCGTACGCCGCAGAAGCTGGCGTGTGCGATGCCGCGATTTCGCGCCTTCAGGCGCCTTGGACACAGCCTTCGCTGTACCCGCATGTATCCCACTGGTCACAACTGCTGTCTCTACACTGTCCCGCTCGTGAGGCACATCGCTTTATGTTGTGCTGCGCCCTTTCTGCAACTCTATAGCGGGTGTTTAGCATGCACACAATCTTTTTAGGCGAGATTGTGACCATCTTTACAGACCTGTCGTCTCCCCTACCAAAGGCCAGTAGAAGTCCGGCGGCAAACCGGCCTCGGCGCGCTTCTCTTCATTGAAAGGCGGCTTCAGCGAGCCCGCGAAATGGCGCCGGACGAGCCCGTGGAAAAAGGGCTTCGGATCCTCCTCGTGCCGCCCGCAGAGGAAGTGGAACCACTTCGAACCATAGGCCACATGGGCGACCTCTTCGGCATAGATCGTGGAGAGGGCCGCGACGCTCGCCGCGTCCTCGACCTTCTCGAAAAGCGTGATCATTCCGGGCGTTACATCGAGCCCGCGCGCCTCGAGCACCATCGGGACCACCGCGAGCCGGGCGGGCAGATCCTGTGCCGTGTCCGCCGCGCTGCGCCACATGCCCGCATGCGCCGGCAGCGCTCCATAGCCCGAGCCGTGCGCCTCGAGCCGGTCCGCCAGCAGGCCGAAATGCTTTGCCTCGTCATCCGCCGCCTGCATCCAGTCGTCGTAGAAGCCAGCGGGCATCGGCACATGCGTGAAGCGCGCGATCACGTCGAGATGGAGGTCGACCGCGTTGAGCTCGATATGCGCGATCGCGTGGAGAAGCGCGATCCGCCCCGCCGCCGAACCCGGCCGGCGCTTCGGCATCGTGCGCGGATCGAGGAGCTCCGGGCGCGCGGGACGGGCGGGAAAGTCCGGCGGATCGGCGCGCCCTATGGGCGGCAGCGCGCCTGTCGCGCGCGCATCCCGCCAGGCCGCCGCCAGCCGCCGTGCCGCCGCTGTCTTCTCCCGCGGATCGGCCGTGCGCAGCACCCGCTCGACCGCCGGCGCGAGCCCGTCGGCCAGCAGCGCTGCGCCTGCCGCGCTCACGCGGCGTCCTTCACCGCGCCGAGCACCGCGTCGACATGCCCCGGCACCTTCACGTTCCGCCAGGCCTTCAGCACCGTGCCGTCCTTGCCGATCAGGAAGGTGGAGCGCTCGATCCCCATGTATTTCTTGCCGTACATGGATTTCTCCTTCCACACGCCGTAGCGCTCGCAAAGATCGCTCTCCGCGTCTGAGACCAGCGCGACCTTCAGCCCGTGCTTGGCGACGAACTTGTCGTGCTTGGCCACCGGATCCTTCGAGACGCCCACGATCGCAGCGCCGGCGCTCTCGAAGTCACCGATCGCCTCGGTGAAGCCGATCGCCTCCTTCGTGCAGCCGGAGGTGTCGTCCTTCGGATAGAAATAGAGCACCAGTAGCTTGCCGGAGAAATCGGAGAGCGAGAGCGTGCGCCCGCCATCGGCCGGCAGCGAGAACTCGGGGGCCGCGGCACCCTCGGCGACGGTATCGGTCATGTTGATGGTCTCCCTGATCTTCGTTCCGCGCTCGGGCCTTGCGGGCCCCTGCGCCAAAGCGATGCGCGAGCGCCGTTGCGCCGCACCACTCCGGAGGCGTAAGTATCCTGCAGCTCCGGGGCGGCAAGCGCGCCCCGCGGAGCATTGCGGCTGAGCGAAAGGGCCGATGCCGATCCGGAACGTGGGGAGAGCGGGAGCCAGGCGGCGCCAGTCCGGTTCGGCGCTGGGTTGGTTGTGCGCGATCTGCGTGTTCGGCGGGATCGGCTGTGCGCTGCGGCTCGTCATCGCCTGCGCCGTGATCGCGGCCGCGGCGACGGGGATGCTGCTCCACGAGCTGCGCAAGGGCCCGATCCCGCTGCCGGTTCTGGCGGAGACCGCCGAGCGGCTCTTCGCCGACCGCAAGGCGCCCGTGCTTCTCGATGTCGATGGAGCGGTGCTCACCCTCGCCGGCGACACGGCGCGGCCCACCCTGCGCTTTCGCGGCGTGCGCGTCCGCGCGCGGGAGGATGGCCGGATGCTGCTGGCGGTGCCCGAGATGGGCGCGCGCTTCGCGCTCAGCGACCTCGTGCTCGGCGATCTCAGCCCCCTCGATATCCGCATCGAGAAACCGACCGCGCGGGTGCTGCGCACCGCCGACGGGCGGATCCGCTTCGATCTCGGCGCCGTCGCCCTGCCGACCGAAGCGCCCGGCGCGAACGGAAGCGCAGCAGAGGACGCCCCGGCGGAGGGCGCTCTCACCGGCTTCGAGGCGGTCAACCGGGTGCTCGACGGCCTGGCCGGCGCGGGACCCGCGGCTGCGGGGACCGAACGGCTCCAGCATGTGCGGATCAACCGCGCCAATCTCAGCTTCGTCAACCAGCTCACGAAGTCGCGCTGGAGCGCGGACGGCGCCACGCTCACGCTCAACCGCGGAAAGACGGCGCTCATCGCGCAGCTCGTGCTCCCCATCGCCGGCATGGGCGAGCAGGGCGGGCGCATCCGGCTCGACGCCGTGCGCCCCTATGGCGGCGAGATCATCACGGCCACCGCGCGCTTCCGGAACCTGCGCCCCGCCGTCATCGCGCGCGAGATCCCCGAGCTCAACTGGCTCGCCCCCATCGAGGCGCGCGTCCGCGGCTCGCTTTCCGTGCGCATTCTGCCGGACGGGACGCTGGACGACATCGTGCTCGCGATCGAGGCCGCGGCGGGGCGGTTGCGCGCGGGCGAGGAGAGCATCCCCTTCGACGCCCTGTCGCTCGAGGCGCGCTACGACGCCGAGCGCGACCAGGTCGCCCTCGAGCGCCTCTACATCGACAGCGCCAAGGCCGAGGCCACGCTCAGCGGCATCGCCATGCTGCAGCGTGGCGAGGCGGGCGGGCTCTCCGGGCTCGCAGTGCAGGCGGATCTGAGGGATCTGCGCCTCGCGCTGCCGCAGCTCTTCGCCGATCCGCTCGGTTTCGAGGCGGGCCAGGTCGTCGCCCGGGTGGGCTTCGAGCCCCTGCGCCTCGAGATCGCCGAGGCGCGGCTGGAGCAAGGGCCCTTCACCCTCTCCGTCTCCGGCACCGCCGCGCGGCAGGATGGCGAGGATCGCGCCGATCTCCGCGCCACGGGCCGAGGGATGACGGTTGCCGAGCTGAAGGCATTCTGGCCGCTCAAGGCCGCCCCGAATGCGCGCCGTTGGGTGGTGGAGAACATCGAGAGCGGCCGGATCGACCAGCTCCTGGCCCAGATCCGGCTGGGCGAGGGCGAGCCGCAGGTCGCGCTCGATTTCACCTTCAGCGATCTCGTCTCGCGCTATCTCGGTGATCTGCCCCCGATCACCGGCGCCACGGGCTCCGGCCATCTCAACCTGCAGGAATTCCATCTCGCCATGGCGGCGGGGCAGGTGGAGCCGAGCCCGGGCGGGGTGATCACGCTCGACGGCTCGCGCCTCAAGATCTTCGGGTTCGACCGCGACGTGCCGCCTGCCGATATCGACATTCGCGGCGAAGGCCCTGTCGACGCGGTGCTCCAGCTCATCGACCGGTCCCCCCTCAACCTCGTGCAGAAGCTCGGCCTGCCGGCGGAGGATGTGGCCGGCCGGGCCACGGTCCGCACAACGCTGTTCTTCCCGCTCCTGGCCGCTCTGAAGCTGGAGGAGATCGAGGTTGATGCCCGCGCGGAGCTCAACGATGTCCGGGCGACGCTCGCCATCGGCCGCCTGCCGGAGCTGCGCGCCGAGTCCGAAGCGCTTTCGCTCACCGCCACCACCAGCGAGATGCGGCTCTCCGGCGATGCGCGGCTCGAGGACGCGCCGGTCACCGTCGAATGGCGCGAGCGATACGGTGCGGCCAGCGGCGGCCGGAGCCTCGCGCTCGAGGGCACGCTCACGCCCGCCCTGCTGGCGCAGCGCGGCAGCCCGCTGCCGGGCTTCACCGGCGGCTCGATGGCCGCAACGCTCGCCCTGACGCAGGAGACCGGGCAGCCGGCGGGGTTGCGCATCGAGGGCGACCTCGCCGCCGCCGCGCTCAGCCTTCCGGAGATCGGCTGGGAGAAGGCCGTGGGCGTGCCCGGCGCGGTCGCACTCGCCGGCACCGTTGGCGAGCGCGCCGCCTTCGATACGCTGCGCTTCGACGCCCCCGGCCTCCTTGCCGAGGGCTCTGCCAGCCTCGCCCGCGAGGGCGGGATCGAGACGCTCCGCCTCACCAGCCTCAAGCTCGACGACCGCGTCGATCTCGCCGTCGACATCGCCCGCGGCTCCCCGGGCGCGCCGGAGGGCTACAGCATCAGCGCCACCGGCGCGCTCTTCGATATCGGCCTGCTCGGGTCGGCGAGCAGCGCGGAGGCCGAGCGCGGCAGCGATGCGGCCGAGGAACCGCCGATCCCCATCGCGCTCGACTTCGAGATCGCCGCACTCCGGCTCAACGACGAGATCACCCTGCGCCCGGCCCAGGGCCGCGTCAGCCGCGAGGCCTCCGGCGCCTTGGGAGCGGTGTTCGACGGCGCGGTGGGGGGCACCGCCGCCGTCGCCGGCCAAATCGCGCTGCCCAAGGATGGAGACGGCACCCTCGGCCTCGAAGCCCCCGATGCCGGCGCCTTCCTGCGCGCCATCGACGTCGCCTCCGAGGCGAGCGGCGGGCAGTTCGCGCTCGATGCCCGCCTCAGCGATGGCGGGCTCGACGCCGTGGACGGCACGGTGGTGATGCAGAACATCCGCCTTACCGAGGGCAGCGCCTTCAACCGCATCGTCCGCCAAGGCGAGGGCAGCGTCACCATAGAAACCGACGCCCAGGGCGGCTTCTCGTTCCGCGACGTGACGATGCCCTTCTCCTATCGCAGCGGCGAGATCCGTCTGAGCGACGCCATCGCGACGGGGCCGGCCCTCGCCGTACGCCTCGGCGGCCGCGTGGATCCGGTGTCGGACGATCTGGACCTGCGCGGCGTGATCTCGCCGGCCTATGCGCTCACCGGCTTTCTCAACAACGTCCCCGTTCTCGGCCAGATCCTGACCGGTTCGCGCGGCGAGGGGATCTTCGGCATGACCTTTCAGGTGCGCGGCAGCCTCAACGACCCGGATATCTCCGTGAACCCGTTCTCGCTCCTCGCCCCCGGCATCCTGCGCCGCCTGTTCACCGTGGGCGTGAGCGAGGGGGACGAGAACCCGGCGCGCGATGCTCAGAGCGAGCGTTTCCGCGAGCAGCTCGGCCCGAAGCGCTAGGCCTCCGCCAACCCCACTGCCGCGCGCACATCCGCCGGGCGCCAGCCGGCTGCCCGGAGGCTCTCGAGGCTGCGAGCATCGTCGCGCTTGGCGAGCCGGCGGCCCGTCTCGTCCCGGATCAGCCGGTGGTGGCGGTAGAGCGGTGTTGCCAGGCCCAGGAGCGCCTGCAGCAGGCGGTGGATGGGCGTGGCGCTGGAGAGATCCTCCCCGCGGGTCACATGGCTCACGCCCTGATGCGCGTCGTCGACGACCACCGCAAGGTGATAGGCGACCGCGCCGTCCCGTCGCCGGAGCACCACATCGCCGGTCTCGCGTACCAGCCGGTCGGGCTCGAGCGCGATCACGCCGGTCTGCCCGTCCGGCCCCGCTCCCGTCTCGTAGAAGGCGAGCGCCTCGGCCCGGGCGCCTAGGGACCGAAGGGCCGCGCCCATATCGAGCCGCAGCGCCGTCTCCGCCCCGGCAGGCGGCGGGCGGCGGCGGCAGGTGCCGGGATAGACCAGCCCGTCCGGCCCCATCGTGGCGCCTTCCTGCGGCGCCGAGGCCGCCTCGCGGATGTCGCGCCGGCTGCAGGCGCAGGGATAGACCAGCCCGGCCGCGGCGAGCTGCCCGAGCGCCGCCTCGTAAGCCGCAATGCGGTCGGACTGCCGGAGCACCGGCCGCTCCCAGTCGAGACCCAGCCAGGCAAGGTCCTCGAAGATGCCCTCGACATACCCGTCCCGGCAGCGACCGCGATCAAGATCCTCCAGCCGCAGAAGAAATTGCCCCTCGCCGGCGACCGCAGCGTCATGGGCAAGAAGAGCCGAGAACGCGTGGCCGAGATGGAGTCGCCCGGTCGGGCTCGGCGCGAACCTTTCGACAATCTTCATGTCTCAGACTGACAGTGGCATCGGCGCCACCGACCGTCGCGTTTCTGCAAGGCATGTTGCATTGCACAATAAGTTAGCGTATGCCGCATGCAGATGTCTTGATCCGTCGGGAGGGACCATGTTCTCCACGCAATTCACGCAGACCACGGAAGCATTCGAGACTTGGTCCAAGCCGGCCAAGGCCGCTTTCGAGCTCTGGGTCAGCTTCTGGCCCGTCGCGCCGTTCTTCGGCGTTGAATACCGCTTCGCCGAACCGCTCTCCAAGCTGATGCCGGGTACGGTGGCTGGCGCCGGCGAAGCCGCGCCGAGCCCCAGCCCGGCCCCCGTCGCCAAGCCGAAGCCGATCGCCAAGGCGCCGAAAGCTGCGGCGCCCAAAGTGGTTGAGGCGACGCCTGCCAAGCCTGCGGTCGTCGAGCCGATCAAGCCCGCCAAGGCCGAGATCGTCGCCGCCGAGCCCGTGAAGGCCGAGCCTGTGAAGGTCGAGCCTGTAAAGGCCGAACCCGAGGCGCCTGCACCGAAGCCCGTCGCCGCCAAGCCGGCTGTCGCCGAGCCCGCCGTTGCCGAGCCTGCCGCGGCCGAGCCGGTCGCCACGATGGCCGAGGCGCCGGCAGAAGGCGCTGCCGCCGAGAAGCCGGGCAATCTCTTCAACGTCGCGCCGGCGGAGGTGGACGATCTGAAGATGATTCGCGGCATCGGCCCCAGCCTCGAGAAGCAGCTCAACATCCTCGGCGTCTATCGCTTCGAGCAGATCGCCAGCATGAGCGAAGGCAACCTGACCTGGGTCGACCAGAACCTGACCTCGTTCAAGGGCCGCTGCTTCCGGGACGACTGGGTGGGCCAGGCGCGCAGCCAGCTCGGCTGAGCCGCCCCCCGCGCAGACGAAACGGCCGGGACCGGAAGACGGCCCCGGCAAAACTTCACGCGGCGCTCCGAGCCGCGGCGACGATTGCGAGGAGATCGGCGGCCTTCAGGCTGGCGCCGCCCACCAGGCCGCCATCCACATTCGCCGCCGCGAAGATCTCCGCCGCGTTGGCCGGCTTGACCGATCCGCCGTAGAGCAGCCGCACAGCATCCGCCACGCTGGCGCCGAGCCGCTCGGCAAGCTGCGCACGCAGATGGTTATGCACCTCGGCGATCTCCGGCAGCGTCGGCGTGCGCCCGGTGCCGATCGCCCAGACCGGCTCATAGGCCACCACCGTATTCGCGGCCGTCGCTCCATCCGGCACCGAGCCCGAAAGCTGGCTCGACACGACATCCAGCGTCCGGCCCGCATCGCGCTCCGCCTCCGTCTCGCCGATGCAGACGATCGCGGTGAGGCCCGCGCGCCAGCCCGCCTCCGCCTTCGCGCGCACCTGCGCGTCGCCCTCACCGTGATCGGCGCGACGCTCGGAGTGGCCGACGATCACCGCGCTCGCCCCCGCATCGGCCAGCATCTCGGCGGAGAGATCGCCGGTATGCGCACCGTTCGCCGCCACATGGCAGTCCTGCGCGCCGACCGCGATCCGCCCGCCGGCGAGGTCCGAGAAAAGGCGGATCAGCGTCGCAGGCGGGCAGACCAGCACCTCCGGCCCGTCGGCGCCCGCACCGTCGCGCATCGCCTCGAACTCCGCCGCCGAGGCGGCAAGCCCGTTCATCTTCCAGTTTCCGGCAACCAGCATCCTGCGGCCCATGCTTCCCCCTCGCGGTGCGTCGATGTCCGGGGGAGCCTAGTCAGCCGCTGCCCCGCTTGGAAAGGGCAGGGAGCCGCCTCAGCCAGCAGGCGCGGCGAACTTGATGGATTCGCCGCAACCGCAGCTCTCCACCACATTGGGGTTGTTGAACACGAAGCCCGCTTCGAGGAGCGAGGTCTTGTAATCGATCTCCGTGCCGAAGAGGAACATCTGCGCCATGGGCGCGATGAGAAGGCGCGCGCCTTCCTTCTCCACCACAGCGTCATGCTCGCCGATCTCGGTGGCGTGCTCCATGGTGTACTCCATGCCCGCACAGCCGCCTTTCTTCACGCCGATGCGCAGGCCTTTCACCTCACCGCTCTCCATGAGCTTGCAGATGCGCCGCACGGCAGCGGGCGTGAGGCTCACCGGATCCTGACCCGGGATGGCGAACATGGGCGTGCTCCTTGGCTGTTCACCCCTAAGGTATGAAAGCCGCGCTCTTGCCTCAAGAGCCCAGCCGCTCAAGGGCAATCGCAGTGAGCCCCGCGCATCCGAAACCCCAGATCAGGCTGAACACCGAGCCGGCAAGGGCGGCGCGCCGCAACCAGCCGAACTGGATCCCCAAGACCGTCATCCCGAGCTTGCCGAAGGCGAAGAGGACCGCCGCCAACGGCATCCCGCACAGGATCAGCCCGAAGACGGCACCGCGCTCGATGAAGCCCGTGCGCAACCCGCCGAGATCGAGCGGTGGCCCGGAGGAGAGCGTGATGCCGGTCGTCAGAGATCCGTCCGCCGCCTGCTCGGCCGTCTGCGCCCCGGCGGCGGGGCTCGCCACCGAAGGCCCGCCCCGCTCGCGCACATCGCGCAGCAGCGTCTCTGTGGCGTAGCGCCCGGCCACCAGCACCGCGATGAGGCCGGAGACCAGCGCGAAACCCGACGGAAGCGACGCCTTCTCGGCCCAGGCCCCGTCATGGAATAGCGCGGGCCAAAGTGCGGCCACGCCGATGAGCACCGAGAAATGCGCAACCTGATCGACCAGGAACGGGCCGATCCCGCCGCCCGCGCGCTCCTTCAGCCAGTCGATGGCGTAGTGCGTGACCCCGATCACCGCGAGCGCGCCCAGCGGCATATGGCCGAGCACCACCGCCGTGGCCACGAGATGTAGCGCCACATGGAGGATCAGGATGCGCGGGTTCGACTTCCGCGCCACCATCCAGTCGCTCTGCAGCAGGAAGTCCCCGACCAGATGGGCGAAAATCAGCGCTAGCAGCGTCTCAAGCACGCCAGCCTCTGCAATAATCGCTTAACAATGGGAGATCGGCTCGGCAATGGACGCGCCTCAGAGCAGCCCGAGTTCGAGGCGCGCTTCGTCCGACAGGCGGTCCATGCCCCAGGGCGGCTCCCAGACGAGCTGGACCATCACGGTCTTCACGCCCGGCAGCGGCTCCACCGCATCGGCCACCCAGCCCGGCATCTCGCCGGCGACGGGACAGCCGGGCGCGGTCAGCGTCATGTCGATCTCGACATTCGCCTCGCCGTCGATCCGGATGCTGTAGATCAGCCCCAGGTCATAGATGTTCACCGGGATCTCGGGGTCGTAGACGCTTCTGCACGCCTCGACCACGCCGCCGTAGAGCGGATGATCCGTGCTCGATTCCGGAATGAGGGGCGTGCCCTCGATGCTCCCGTCCATCTCAGCCTCCACGTTTACATGCGCCAATATATGCGGGCTGCGCGGCGATAGCGCAACAATGGCAATCGCCTGTTCGGCGCGGTTGGATTTACACACAGGCCGCCGCGGGCTAGTCAGCGCCATGCTGAAGGAAACCCAGTCCCCCGACGAGACGCGCGGCGCCGCGGAGCGCCCCAATACTTTCCGTTACACGATCACGGCGCGGGATGGGCGGGCGCGCACGGGCACAGTTCAGACGACACGCGGACAAATCCGCACGCCTGCCTTCATGCCGGTGGGCACCGCTGCCACCGTGAAGGCGATGCGCCCCGAGAGCGTGGCCGAGACCGGCGCCGACATCATCCTCGGCAACACCTACCATCTGATGCTGCGCCCGGGCGCGGAGCGGATCGCAGGGCTCGGCGGGCTGCACCGCTTCATGAACTGGCAGGGCCCGATCCTCACCGACTCCGGCGGCTTCCAGGTCATGTCCCTCTCGGGTCTGCGCAAGCTCACCGAGGAGGGCGTCACCTTCGCCAGCCATATCGACGGCTCGCGCCACATGCTGAGCCCCGAGAGCTCGATGGAGATCCAGCGCCTTCTCGGCTCGGACATCGTGATGGCCTTCGACGAATGCACCCCCTGGCCGGCGGACGAGGCGACCGCGAAATCCTCGATGGAGCTTTCCATGCGCTGGGCAGCGCGCTCACGCGAGGCCTTCGGATCGCGCCCCGGCCACGCGCTCTTCGGCATCCAGCAGGGCTCGGTCTATCCGGATCTGCGCGCCGCCTCCGCCGAAGCGCTCACCGGGATCGGCTTCGACGGCTACGCTATCGGCGGGCTCGCCGTGGGGGAGGGGCAGGAGCTCATGTTCGGCGTGCTCGACTATGCCCCCGGCCAGCTCCCCGAGGACCGGCCGCGCTACCTCATGGGCGTGGGCAAGCCGGAAGACATCGTGGGCGCCGTGGAGCGCGGGGTGGACATGTTCGACTGCGTCCTGCCCACCCGGTCGGGTCGCACGGGGCAGGCCTTCACGCGCCGGGGCGACATCAACCTGCGCAACGCCCGCCACCGGGACGATCCGCGCCCGCTCGATCCGGACTGCACCTGCCCCTGCTGCACCGGGTACAGCCGCGCTTACCTGCACCATGCGCACCGCTCCGGAGAGATCATCGCGTCGATGCTGCTCACCTGGCACAACCTGCATTTCTATCAGGAGATGATGGCTGGCCTCCGCCGTGCCATCGCCGAGGGCCGGCTCGCGGAGCATGCCGAGGCGTTCCGCCGCCAGCGGGCCTCCGGAGATCTGCCAGCGCTCTAGCCCCGGGCCTCGCGTGCTCGCGCTGTGCGGATCCTCACACCGCCTTTCGCCAGATCCGGGCACGGTCGTGCGTGCGGACGGAACGCGGAAGCTGAGCGCTGGAGGACCGGATGACCCGGATCGACAAGATCGCCTATGAGCCCGTCGACGAGGACCGCGGCCTGCTGGGCCGGCCCGATGTCATCATCCTGGACGAACCGGTCACGGAGGCCGACGGCACCGGGCCGGGCGACTTCACCGCCCAGCAGGACGAGGACGCCATCCTCGTCGCTTTGCTCCTCCCCGCCGTGCAGTCGGCCCGAGAGGCAGCGGGCCGCGCACAATCGCGCGACGACTACGAGCCGGAGCACGCGGACGTCATTGTCTTCGACGACGGCCTCTTCGGCTGAGCGCCTGCTGCCGCCGCTCCGCGCGCCCGAAGGCTGCGCAGCGGCGACGGAGCGGGATCAGAAGCGGACCGAGCCGCCCACCGAGAAGATGTGCGCGCCGCCGTCATAGGTGACGGTCGAGCCCGCGAACGGCCCCGTGCGGATCACCACTTCCGGGTCGTCGATCGCGTAGAGATACGAGTAGCCCGCATCCACCGTCATATCGAGGCCGAACATCTGCATGTCGTGACTGATGCCGGCGGAGAACCAGAGCCGCGTCTCGTCCGGCACACGGACCGTGCGCCCGAGGCTCGCCTCGGTCAGCGCGGTGGTGTCCTGCGTCGGCGTCTTGTCGTAGGCGAACCCGACGCGGACGGTGAAATCGTCCGAGATGTCCATCTCGCCGCCCACGGCCGCGAAGATCGCGTCGCGGTAGTTCTGCGCGTCGTCGGTCTCCAGATCGAAGGCCGGCACGATGGTGGTGAGCTCGTCGAAGACCGACCAGTTGATGTACCGGAACTCCGCGCTCACCCGCATCGTGTCGGTGATCGCCTGCGTGACGCCCACCTGGAAGGTGGCCGGAAGATCGCCCTGCACCACGCCCTGGAGCTCCTGCCCCGAAAAGAGGCCGAGCGGGGCCGGTGCGATCGGGCTGAAATCGGTCGTCACTTCCGCATCGAGGTCGTAGCCGTGATGATAGGCGAGACCGATCTGCGTGCCGTCGATCGGCTCCCAGAGCGCGCCGACCGAGAAGCCGACCGTGAGATCGTCACCGTCGAGCGAGACCACCGAACTCGTCAGCCGGGCATCGACGAAGAGAAGGTTCATCGAGGCGCCGAGCGCCAGCCGGTCGGTCACGTCCACGGCGAAGGCCGGGGAGATCTGCACCGTCAGCAGCTTCGACTGGATTCCGTCGCCCGCGCCGATGAAGTTGTCCGGGTTCTCGGTCGACAGGCCGAAGGGCGCATTCACCGTGAGACCGATCGCCAGCCTGTCACTCACCCGGTAGCCGAGCGCCGACGCCGGAACAAACCCGCTGCGATCCGCGTTGGTCGATGTCTCCACCGATCCGGGAACGGCGGAGACCGGAATGGGCGCACCGTTGAAGACCGCCGAGGTTGTCTCGCCGTCGGAGATCGGGAAGACGCCCGAGAGATTGCCGGCCGCCTGGAACCCCTCGACCTTGGAGAGGGCCGCCGGGTTGAAGCCCGCATAGGTCGGGTCCTTCGCGCCGGAGACGCTGTCGGCGAACGACATGCCCTGCGACTTGGCGGAGCGTTCGTTCAGCTGAAAGGCTCCGGCCAGAGCTTGGCCGGAGAGAGAGGTCAGTGCCAGCGCAACGACGCTGCTGGCCAGAGCGGCATTCTGCGCTCGGGTCATGGGCGTTTCTCCTGAACTTCGCGATTCTGTCACGATCGCTTCGACAAGTTCCCGGTGTAGCAAGATCTGTGCGCTTTCAAGACATGACGCTGCTGGAGCGTGTTCACTTTTTTGACGTATACGTCAGATTGAGCCCTCCTAGCCGCGGCTTCGGCTCTATGGACGGCGGCCTCGCGCTCGGTCCATAGTGCGCGCGACCGAAGAGCAGCGGCAAAGAGGCGACCATGGCGCTGATGGATCAGCTCAAGGAAATCTTCACCTGGTGGAACGGGCAGACCGTCGGCACCCGCATCTACACCTCGCGCCACGGCACGCTGGTGGGCGAGGACGAGGTGGGCAACCGCTTCTACCAGACCGCGGATGGCGAGCGGCGCTGGGTGATCTACAACGGCGAGGCCGAGGCCAGCCGCGTGTCGCCTGACTGGCATGGCTGGCTGCACCACACCTATGACGAGCCGCCGAGCGAGGTGCCGCTGCCCGTGAAGGACTGGGAGCGCCCGCACATCCCCAACCTCACCGGCACGGATGGCGCCTACCGGCCGCCCGGCAGCGTGCTGACGCCGGAGAGCCGCGCGCCCACGCGGGGCGACTACGAAGCCTGGCAACCGGAGTAAGGCGCATGGCAGAGAGCACCGCGGAGGCGCTGGTCGGCGCCCTGGTGATTGCCGTAGCCGGCGGCTTCGTCGTCTACGCCGCCACCACGGCCGATCTCGGGATCGGCGCGGGATCGGGCGGCACGGAGCTCGTGGCGGAGTTTCGCAAGGCCGAGGGGCTCGCACCCGGGGGCGATGTCCGCATCGCCGGCGTGCGGGTCGGCTCCATCACCTCGATGGCGCTCGACCCCGACTCCTACCGCGCACGCATCACCATCGCGCTCCAGCCGGGCGTGCAGGTGCCGGATGACAGCGCCGCGAAGATCACCGCCAACAGCCTGCTGGGCGACAGCTACATCCTGATCGATCCCGGCGCCTCGGAGTTCATGCTCGCGGACGGCGAGAGCATCGCCTACACGCAGGACTCCGTGAACCTCATCGACATGGTCGGCCGCTTCATCACCGGCAGCACCTCGGAATGAGCGACGCCCGGGGCGGGGAGGCAGCCGGCGACGCCTGGCGCGCCGAGGACTATGCCGCACATGCCCGGTTCGTCTCCGATCTCGGCGCGCCGCTGCTCGACCTGCTGGGCCCGGTCGCGGGGCGCGACGTTCTCGATATCGGTTGCGGCGATGGCGCGCTGACCGAGCGGCTTGCGGCCGCCGGCGCGCGGGTCGTGGGCGTCGACGCCTCGGCCGACATGGTCGCCGCGGCCCGGGCCCGCGGGCTCGACGCTGAGGTCGCCGATGGCCATGCGCTCCCCTTCGAGACGGCCTTCGACGCCGTCTTCTCCAACGCCGCCATGCACTGGATGACCGGGCCGGACGCGGTGATCGCCGGCGTCGCCCGCGCGCTCCGCCCCGGCGGGCGCTTCGTGGCGGAGTTCGGCGGCATGGGCAATGTCGCCGCCATCCGCACGGCGATCATCGCCGTACTGGCGCGCGATCACGGGATCGAGGCGGACCTGCACGACATCTGGTACTTCCCGACGGTGGAAGAGCACCGCGCCCGGCTCGAGGCGGCCGGCTTCGCGGTCGAGGAAATCGCGCTCATCCCGCGCCCGACCCCCGTTGCCAGCGGCATCGAAGCCTGGCTGACCACGCTCGCAGCCCCCGTGCTGGCCCGGCTGCCGGAGGAGGCGCGCCCCGGGGCCGTCGCCGCCATCGCCCGGCTCCTCGCGCCCGCGCTCCGCGACAGCCGCGGCAACTGGGTCGCGGACTACATCCGGTTGCGCTTCGCCGCCCGTCTGCGCTAGTCGAAACCATGATCCGACGGCCACATAGCCCCCGGCGCCCGAGCGCCGCGCCGGCCCGCACGCGCGCCTCGCGCCTCTCGCCCGTGCTGGCACTCGCCCTCGTCTCGCTGACCGGTATGGCAGCGGCGCAGACCACCGGGATCGAGAGCGCTCCACTCGCCCCGCCCGGTTCGGGCCCTGCGGAGAGCGCGCCGGCCAGCACCGACGACACCACAGAGAACACCACGGGCACGCAGGCCGGGCCGGAGCCGGGCGCGCGCCTCGTCCGCCTGCCGCCTCGGCGCGGCGACGGCAGCGTCCGTCTCCTGCCCGAAAGCGGCGGTGGCCGCTCGGCCATCGCGCCTCCCGGTGCGGAGGGGCAGACCACGCTGCTCCCCGAGACCGGCGGCGCCCGCTCCGCCATCGTCCCGCCGGGTGCGGAGGGGCAGGGCACGCTCCTGCCCGGCGCCCAGGTCCCGCGCGCGCCCACGCCGCTCCCGCCGGAGCGCGGCGGCATTGCCCCGGGGAGCGGACCGACCGAGCTTGAAACCCTGCCGCCACCCGGCGAGGACGCCGACGCGCTCGCGCTCCCCGGCCTGCCGGCCGATCCCGGCCCCGAGGAGCCGCTGCCCACCGAAGACGACCCGGCTGCCGGGAGCGGCGACGACACCGAAGAGCTCGCCACGCTCCCCTCGCTCCGCACCCTCACCCGCCGCGACCCGGATGCGGAGGACGACGAGGGCGAGCAGGACCGCTTCAAGGCCGCCCCCTTCCGCCTGCCGCGCTTTCCGGAGGAGAACTTCCCGATCCGCCTCGGCGCTGTCGAAAGCGGGCTCGGCGCGCGCCTGCGCGTCCTCGACATGATCGCCGGCAGCACCGAGACCGTGGAGATCGCCGCCGGCACGGACGGGCTCGTCGGCCGCCTGCGCCTGCGTGTCCTCGACTGCAAGACGCCCGCCGACGGCACGGGCCTCGGCGATGTGGGCCTCCTGCAGATCTGGGACAGCAAGACTGCCGCCGATGCCCCGGCCTTCAGCGGCTGGATGTTCGCCGAGAGCCCCGCGCTCTCCGCCCTCGACCATGCGCGCTACGATGTGTGGCTGATTTCCTGTATCACCCGTTCCACGCAGGCATCCGCCGGCAGTGCGGAGAAGTCCGCCGCGACCGGAAGCGCATCGTCCAGCAGCGCGCGATAGGTGAGCCGCGAGACGCAGGTGGCGCCCAGGCTCTCCAGATGCCCGGTGGTGAACTGGGTGTCGAGCAGCCGGAACCCACCTGCGCGCAGCCGCGCAACGAGATAGCAGAGCGCGATCTTCGAGCTGTCCCGCGCCCGGCTGAACATGCTCTCGCCGAAAAACGCTCCGCCAAGCCGCACGCCATAGAGCCCGCCGACCAGCCGGCCCTCCATCCACATCTCCACCGAATGCGCGTTGCCGAGCCGGTAGAGCGCGCCGTAAAGCTCCGAGATCTGGCCGTTGATCCAGGTCTCGGGCCGTTCGGCGCAGGCCTCCACGACCGCGTCGAACGCGCTGTCCACGCGGATCTCGTAGTCCGCCCGGCGCAGGCGCTTGCGCAGGCTGCGCGACAGATGGAAGCCGTCGAGCGGAAGGATACCGCGCCGCCGCGGCTCGACCCAGAAGATCTCGTCCGCCTCGGCACTGTCCGCCATGGGAAACACACCGGCCGCATAGGCGCGAAGCAGGAGCTCCGGCGTCACTTCCAGCGGTGTGTGCTCGCTGTCCTTCATCGCAGGACCCTGATTGCCATCGCGAAATGCTTGCACAGCCGCCGCCGGCAGGGAAGGGGCGGCACCGAATGGTCGCCCATCAATACCTGTTGCATGTTGAGCCACAACCTCACGTTGACCGCGCCTGCGCCGCGCGTCAGCCTCCGGGCGCGGAGGCAATGACCCATGGCAGCGACGGACCCCGGCGATATCCTCATCCGCCGCGGCGGCCTTGAGGAGCCCGCGGTGCAGCGTCTCCTCGCGGCCCATCTCGCCCATTCAGCCGCCAGCAGCCCGCCGGAGAGCGTCCACGCGCTGGCCTCGGAGGCGCTCGGCGCATCTGACATCGCCTTCTGGAGCGCCTGGTCGGGCGAGGGCGAGATCGCCGGCTGCGGCGCCCTGCGCGCCCTCGACCGGGGCACGGGCGAAGTGAAATCCATGCACACCGCCAGCGGTTTCCGGCGCCGCGGTGTCGCGCGGGCCCTGCTCGGCGCCATCCTCGCCGAGGCCCGCGCCCGGCGCTACGACGCGCTGCTTCTGGAGACGGGCAGCATGGCGGCCTTCGCCGCAGCCCGCGCGCTCTACGCCGCCCATGGCTTCCGCCCCTGCGGCCCCTTCGCCGACTACCGGCCGGACCCCCACAGCGTGTTCATGCGCCTGGCGCTCGACGGCCCCGTCTGAGGGACGCGCCGCGCTCCGAGGCGGTCCCGGGCTCGACCCGGGACCTCCCTGAAGCAGCCCCCCTCAGCTCCCGGAGCCGAGCCACTCCTCGAGCCAGTGGATGTTGTAGATCCCGGCCTTGACCTGTGGCTCTTCCAGCAGCGCACGAAAGAGCGGCGAGGTCGTGTCAATCCCGTCCACCACCAGCTCGCCGAGCGCGCGGTCGAGCCGGCGCAGGCACGCCTCCCGGCTCTCCCCATGCACGATCAGCTTCGCGATCAGGCTGTCGTAATAGGGCGGCACCCGGTAGCCCGAATAGAGCGCGCTATCCATCCGCACGCCCAGCCCGCCCGGCGCGTGGAAGGCAGTCACGAGCCCCGGGCAGGGGTTGAAATCCGGCAGCCGCTCCGCGTTCACCCGGCACTCGATGGCATGGCCCTGGGGCACCAGATCGCCCTGTTTCAGCGAGAGCCCCTCGCCGGCGGCGATCCGGAACTGCTCGGCCACGAGATCCACGCCATAGACCATCTCGGTCACCGGATGCTCCACCTGCAGGCGCGTATTCATCTCGATGAAGAAGAACTCGCCCTTCTCGTAGAGAAACTCGATGGTGCCGACGCCGCGATAGCCCATTTCCGCCACCGCCTGCGCGCAACGCTCGCCGATCTGGGCCCGCATCGCCGCGTCGATCACCGGCGAGGGCGCCTCCTCGAAGACCTTCTGGTGACGGCGCTGGAGCGAGCAGTCCCGCTCGCCGAGATGCACGGCATTGCCCCGCCCGTCGCCGACGACCTGGATCTCGATATGGCGCGGCAGCTGCAGGTATTTCTCGAGATAGACCGCATCGTCGCCGAAGGCCGCCTTCGCCTCGGCGCGCGCCGAGCGGAAGGCATTGGCCATATCCGCCTCGGTCTCGGCCACCTTCATGCCCCGGCCGCCGCCGCCGGCCGCGGCCTTCACGAGCACCGGATAGCCGATATCGCGCCCGGCGGCCTGCGCGTCCTCCAGCGTGTTCACCGCCCCGTCCGAGCCCGGTACACAGGGCACACCCAGCCTGCGCATCGTCTCCTTGGCGCTGATCTTGTCGCCCATGACCCGGATATGCTCGGAGGAGGGGCCGATGAAGACCAGCCCGTGCTCCTCCACGATCTGCGCGAACCCGGCATTCTCCGCGAGGAACCCGTAGCCCGGATGCACCGCCTCGGCCCCGGTGATCTCGCAGGCGGTCACGATGGCTGGCTGGTTGAGATAGCTCTCCGTCGCCGAGGGCGGGCCCACGCACACGCTCTCATCGGCGAGGCGCACATGCATCGCGCCCGCATCGGCGGTGGAGTGAATGGCGACGGTCTGGATGCCGAGTTCCCGCGCCGCGCGGTGGATCCGCAGCGCGATCTCGCCGCGATTGGCGATGAGGATTTTCCTGAACATGCCCGTGCGCTACTCGATCAGCATCAGCGGCGCGCCGAACTCCACCGGCTCCGCATTCGCCACCAGGATCCGCGCAAGCCGGCCCGAGCGCGGCGCGGGGATCTGATTCATCGTCTTCATCGCCTCGATGATGAGCAGCGTCTGCCCCTCCGTCACCATGTCGCCCACCGTCACGAAGGCGGCCGAACCGGGCTCGGGCGAGAGATATGCGGTGCCCACCATCGGAGAATGCACCACCCCGTCCCCGCCGACCTCCGCGGGTTCCGGCGCAGGGGCGGCCGGCGCGGGCGCGGGCTGCGCCACGGGCGCCAGCGGCGCGGGCGCATGAACCGGCATCGGCGCTACCGGCTGCGGCGCGGCCGCCGCCTGCCGGCTGAGGCGCACTTTGAGCTCGTCATCCTCGCCGTATTCGCGCTCGACCTCGATCTCGCTCAGATCGGCCTCGCGCAAGATTTCCGCAAGCGCGCGGATAAAGGCGACATCGGCTTCGGTGTCCTTGCTCATGCACTCCTCGGCGGGTGGGGGCCGGCTCCGGCCCGGCGGCTGACACTCGGGGCAAGCGCCGGGCGCGGCCCCGGAAAACGGGACCGCGGCACAGCGCGTATGCCTTGCGGCCTATCGTGAATGGACGGGCGCGTCAAACCGGCGCAGAGCGCAGGGCCCCCGCCGGTTTGCGCTGCGCCGCAACGGCATCAGTTGGCGGCGCGCTCGGACTCGATGGCAGCGAGCATCTGATCCGCCGGCAGAAAGCCGCGCACGATCTGATCGCCGACGATGAAGGACGGCGTGCCCTCGATGCGCAGCGCCTGAGCGAGCTGGTAGACCTGGTTCAGCTCGCGCTCGATCTCGTCGGAGTTCGCGAGCGTCTTCAGCTCCTCGATGTCGTAGCCCACCTGCGCGGCGATCCGGTAGGCGGCGGTCTCGTTGAGCTGGCCGTTGAAGGTCATCAGCCGGTCGTTGAGCTCGGCATAGTTGTCCGGCGCGATCCGATGCGCCGCCATTGCCATGCGTCCCGCCGTCACGCTGTCCGGCCCGAGGATCGGGAATTCCTTCACGATCAGGCGGATGTTCGGGTCGCGCTCGAGCACCTCCTTCACCGCCGGATGGGCGCGCTTGCAGAAGCCGCAGCGGTAATCGAGGAACTCCACGATCGTGATGTCGCCCTCCGGGTTGCCGGCGACATGGCTGTAATCCGTGTCGAACAGCGCCCCGCGATACTGGGCGACGAGATCGCGATCGGCGTTCTCGGCCTGCTCGCGGCGGCGCTCCTCCAGAACCTGGATCGCATCGAAGATCGTCTCGGGATTGGCGAGCAGATAGGAGCGCACGGCATCGCCGAAAGCCTCGCGCTCGGCCTCGGTCATGGCTTCGTAGTCGAAGCGCTCCTGCGCGGCCGCAGGCCCGGTGGCGACGAGGGAGAAGGCGAGGGCAACGACAGCCGCCGCGGTCGCGAGCAGCCTGCGGGCAGGGGCGAGAATAAGCATCGGACGTCTGTCTCCTTGTTGCGGAGCGGGCCGCCGGACAGGGCGGCGCACGCTCACTCCTTCTTCAACGCCAGGATATCCTGGGCGCGCAGCCAGCCGGGCGAGCCGTCCGGCAGTATCCGTGTGGCGCGTTTGGCGTGCAGCAGCGCATCCTCCCTGCGCCCGGTCACCGCGTAGCGCTCCGCGGTCAGCAGCGTGGCCATACCCCGGTCGCCCGCGCGATCATAGGCCACCGCGAGGCTGCGCATCATCGAGGCATCGCCGGGATCGGCGCGGCGCGCGCGCTCCAGCACGTTCAGGGCCTCGCGATCCGCGTCCGAACCGCCGATCGCCAGCAGCGTTCGGCCGAGGCCGCCAAGGAGATCAAGACCCTGATCAACAGCTCCGGCGCCGAGGTCGAGAACGGCGTGCGCCTGGTCAGCGAGGCCGGCTCGGCCCTCCAGGCCATCGCCGCCCAGGTCAACGACATCAGCGCCCTGGTGGTCGAGATCG
>JBCBWF010000263.1:0-7173 GCA_039817245.1 Pseudomonadota bacterium
CTGATGGACGAGCCGCTCTCCAATCTCGACGCCGCCCTGCGCGTGCATATGCGCGCCGAGCTCTCGGAGCTTCATCGCAGCCTCGCCACCACCTTCGTCTACGTCACCCACGACCAGGCGGAGGCGCTGACCATGTCCGACCGCATGGCGGTGATGATGGGCGGCGAGATCCTGCAGCTCGCCAGCCCCGCCGAGGTCTACGCCAACCCCGCCGATCTCCGCGTGGCCGAGTTCGTCGGCAGCCCGCGCATCAACACCCTCCCCGGCGAGGTGGATGCGGAGGGGCGCGTCACCCGCCTCGGCCACCCGCTCGCCCGCCGCGTCGCCGCAGGTCGGGCGGGCCCCGCCACCATCGGCATCCGGCCCGAGCATCTGGAGATCCGCGCCGCGCCGACCGAGGAGGGGCTCACCGGCCGCCTCGTGCACCGCGAGAACCTGGGCGCCGATGCCTATCTCCACATCGCGCTTGGCGACGGTGCGCACCGGCTGATCCTGCGCGCACGCCCCGAGGATGTCGCGGCCTATGCCATCGGCGACACGGTCCATGCCGAGCGCCAGCGCGGCGAGGCGATGGTGTTCGGCGCGGACGGCGCGCGGCTGCCCTTCGTCGATGCCCCCGGCGCGCTGCGCGAGCAGGTCGCCTGAGCCATGCACCGCTCGCGCGCCCATATCTGGTTCATCGCGCCCGCGCTGGTGCTGATGGTCGTGATCCTGCTGCTGCCGATCGCCATCGCGGGCGTGCTCAGCGTCACGAATTACAGCCTCGGCGGCTCGGCCCCGGGCTTCGTCGGCGTGGAGAACTACGAGCGGATCTTCACGCGCTCCACCTATGAGAAGATGTTCGGCGCCACCTTCCGCTATGTCTTCGTGGTGGTGCCGCTCTCGGTGGCGCTCGGCCTCGGTGCGGCGCTGCTGATCAACTCGCTGAAGCGCTGGGGCGATCTCTACAAGACCATCTACTTCCTGCCGGTGATGGCTGCGCTCCTCGCCATGGCCATCGTCTGGGAGTTCGCGCTCCACCCCACCATCGGCATCGTCAACCGTACGCTCGAGATCGGCTGCGGCACCTGGCTCGAGGCCTGGGACTGGTACGCCAAGGGCTGCGGGCGCAACTTCCCGCTCTGGCTGACCGACCGCGACTACGCGATCTGGACCGTCGCCTTCATCGGCGTCTGGCAGGGCTTCGGCTTCAACATGGTGCTCTATCTCGCTGGCCTCACCTCGATCCCGCGCGAGCTCTACCATGCCGCCGAGATGGACGGCGCCAAGACCGGCTGGGAGCGCTTCCGGCTCGTCACCTGGCCGATGCTGGGGCCGACGACGGTCTTCGTCGTCACCATCTCCTGCATCCGCTCCTTCCAGGTGTTCGACACCGTGGAGGCCTTCTACCCGCAGGGCGGCGGCCCGTCGAAATCCGTCTTCGTGATGATGTTCGCGATCTACGAGAAGGCGATCCAGCAGAACCTCATGGGCATCGGGGCGGCGATCACCGTGGTCTTCCTCGGCTTCGTGATGGTGCTGACGCTCCTGCAGCGCTGGCTCGTCGAGCGGAGGGTCCATTACACATGAGCGCCGCGATCGACATCCCGCGCTGCCGTTTCGTCCCGGGCTCGACCCGGGACCTCCCCGGTCGCGGCCTCCAAGGCGGTCCCGGGTCAAGCCCGGGACGCACCGGAGCCGCGCAATGACCGATCTCGCGATGGACAGCCCGACCACGCGCAGCGGCATGGCCCTGCGCTTCTCCACCGGCGAGGCGATCAAGCATGCCGTGCTGATCCTCGGCGCGCTGATCGTGATCCTGCCCTTCTACGTGATGGTCAGCTACTCGCTGAAGTCGCCCGCCGAGATCATGCAGAACACCGGCGGCTTCATCGGCTCGCAGGAGCCGTTCCGCGACGATTTCTGCATCAAGCTCGGCAATGCGGTCGAGGACTGCATGGTCACCCCGGTGATCTACAACTACACCACCGCCTTCGAGAAGGCGCCGCTGCTGCGCTACCTGATGAACGGCGTGATCGTCACGGTCTCGATCTTCTTCATCCAGGTGCTGGTGGCGCTGCCTTGCGCCTATGCGCTGGCGAAGATGCGGTTCTGGGGGCGCGAGCTCGTCTTCTCGCTCGTGCTCTTCTGCCTGCTGATCCCGGTGCACGCCATCGCGCTGCCGCTCTACATCATGCTGGCCAAGGTTGGTCTCACGAATTCCTATGCCGCGCTGATCGTGCCCTGGACGATCTCCGTCTTCGGCATCTTCCTCATGCGCCAGTTCTTCATGACCGTGCCGGACGACCTGATCGATGCCGCGCGCATGGACGGGATGACCGAGTTCTCGATCATCTGGAGGGTGATGCTGCCGACCGCGATCCCAGCGCTGCTGGCCTTCGCGATCTTCTCGGTCGTCGCGCACTGGAACGACTATTTCTGGCCGCGCATCGTGATCACCGGCAATCGCGACCTCTTCACCCCGCCGCTGGGCCTGCGCGAGTTCAAGGGCGATGCGGACGGGGACAATTTCGGGCCGATGATGGCGACGGCGGTGGTGATCGTGACCCCGCTCATCGTCGCCTTCCTCATCGCCCAGCGCCGCTTCATCGAAGGGATCACCCTCTCCGGCATGAAGTGACGACAAGACGCGCGGGGGCGTCCCGAAAGCCGCCCCCGCCCTGCCATCCCCCCGCGGGGACACCGGGGAGCGGTGAGTTTGGCGACCGCCCGCTCCCCATAACAGGAAGGGAACCATGACATGAAGATGACAGCATCGGCAATCGCGCTCGCCCTGGTGGCCTCCGCCGCCGTGGCCGAGGACAAGGTGACGATCGAGTTCGCCTATCCCTACAGCCACCTCTTCGACGTGACCTACGAGAAGATCATGCCGAAGTTCCAGGAGGCGCACCCGAACATCGAGGTCAAGTTCCGCGCCACCTACGAGAGCTACGAGGACGGCACCAACACCATCCTGCGCGAAGCCGTGGCCGGCGAGCTGCCGGACGTCACCATGCAGGGCCTGAACCGTCAGGCGATCCTCGTCGAGAAGGGCATCGCCAAGTCGCTCGAGCCCTTCATCGCCAAGGAGGCGGATTTCGCGAAGGACGGCTACCACCAGGCCATGCTCGACCTCGGCACCTTCGAGAACGATGTCTACGGGCTGCCCTTCTCGGTCTCGCTCCCGGTCGGCTACTACAACATGGACCTGATGGCGAAGGCCGGCATCGACGAGACCAACCTGCCCAGCACCTGGGAAGAGGTGGTCGCGACCTGCCAGAAGCTGCGCGAGGCCGGCGTCGACAACCCGGTCTTCTGGGGCTGGAACATCACCGGCAACTGGTTCCTGCAGGCGCTGATGTGGTCGCAGGACAAGGCCACCGTGGAGAATGTCGACTTCCAGATCGACACCCCGGAGGGCCTGACCGCGCTTGAGACCATGCACGGCATCTTCCGCGGCTGCGAGATGCAGAACCTCGAGTGGAAGGCCGCGCTGGCCTCCTTCTCCGCCGGCGAGATCGCCATGATGTACTGGTCCACCTCCGCGCTCGGCGCGGTGGAGCGCGCCCAGGGCGACTTCACGCTGAAGACCAACGAGTTCCCGGGCATCGGCAAGGCGCCGATGGGCCTGCCGGCCGGCGGCAACTCCGCCATGCTGGTCTCGCAGTCCGAGGACCCGAAGGTGCTGGAAGCGTCCTGGGCCTGGCTGAAATTCATCACCTCGGGCGAGGGGGCCGCCGATGTGGCGCGCACCACCGGCTACATGCCGCCGAACCAGGCCGCCAACGAGATCATCCTCGCCGATTTCTACACGCAGAACCCGAACAAGGAGACGGCCGTGCGCCAGCTCCCGCTGCTGCGCGAGTGGCAGGCCTATCCGGGCGACAACGGCCTCGCGGTCACCCAGGTCGTCTATGACGGCATCGAGGGCATCGTCACCGGCGAGTTCGAGGACATGACGGAGCTGCAGGAAGAGCTGAACGAGGAGGTCCAGGACCTGCTCCCGGCCGACGGCTCCTGATCGCGCAGCCGCGCGACGTCACGCCCGGATGAGGGGCGTCTCCTCACCCCGAAAACGGGGGAGGGGCGGGGAGGGGGCCTCGGCGGCCCCCTCCGGCACAACAAGACCGCGGCGCAGCCACGACGCCGCGGACGACGGGGACGAACGCCCATGAAACTCCTGCATTTCACCGACATCCATCTCACCACGCCCGGACAGACCATCGGCGGCCGCGATCCGAACGCCAATTTCGAGGCTGCGCTCGCCCATGCGCTGCAGACGCATCCGGACGCGGACCGGATCGTCATCACCGGCGATCTCTCCGACTGGGGCGACAGGGCGGATTACGAGCGCCTGCGCACGCGCATCGCGGCCCTCGCGCTCCCGGTCGAGCTCTGCATCGGCAATCACGACGACCGCGAGACCTTCCTCTCCGTCTTTCCCGAGCATGCGGACGAGCACGGCTTCGTGCAGCGCGTCTTCGACCTGCCCATCGGCATCGGCATCACGCTCGACACCTGCTGGCCCGAGACCCATGCGGGGCGCTATTGCGAGCGCCGCCGGCTCTGGCTCGACGCGCAGGTCGCCGATGCGCCCGGCCCCGTCTGGCTCTTCATGCACCACAACCCCGTGCCCACCGGCGTGGTGCCGACGGACCGGATCATGCTGCAGGACGCGGACAGTTTCGGCGTGGTGATCGCGCGGCATGCGCGCAAGATCCGCCACATCTTCTTCGGCCACTGCCACATGCCGCTCACGGGCTCGTTCCACGGCGTGCCGGTGAGCGCGCCGCGGGGCACCAACCATGCGAGCTTCGCCAATTTCGCGGAGCGCCGCCTGCTCACCCGCAGCGCGCTGCCGGAGGCCTACGGGGTGATCTCGGTGGACGGCCCCTCGGTCACCGTCCACATGATCGAGTTCACCCATGCCGACGCCCTCACGGTGGAGGGCTCGCCCGACTACGCGGACTGGGACCGCGCCAGCATGGCCCGCTAGGCGAGCCGGGCCGGGCAGGGTCGCTATTCCGTCACCACAGCGATCTCGCCCGGCACGTACTGTCCGCTCAGCCACGCCTCCTTCGGGCCATACATGCGCAGGATCGTGAACCAGCTCTTGCCGGGGACGGTCTGCACCCAGTTCGCCTCGCGCCCCTCCGGCGCTTCCGGCGCGAAATAGATGTCGATCGAGCCGTCATCGTTCAGCGCCGGGTCGTTCTGGATGCTGTCGATCGAGGGCAGCCGCTGGTCGGTCTGCAGCATGGAGCGAGTCTGCGCGTCATAGACCGTAAACGCCCAGAAATCTTCCACCGGCGGGTTCGGCGGCATGGTCACCTTGTAGGTCTTCGCGCCGTCGAAGGGCTGGTCGTCCGCATCGAGATACGCGATCCGGTAGTCCGAGCCCACGCCCGGGCGCGGCTTCGCCATCGCCGGCGTCACCGCGGTGTAGGGATAGTGGAAGGTGACGCGGGCATCGGTGTTCATCGTCTCCCCGTCCGGGCCGTTGAAGAACACGTTGGCGTTCAGGAAGGCGGTGTTCCAGTTCATCCCCTCGAAGGTCTGCAGCCCCGCCAGCGTGCTGCCGAGGCGCGGATACCAGACGATCGAGCGCGCCGTGGCGTTGCCGATCGCCACCGCATCCTCGAGGATCGCGCGCATCCGCTCATCGGGATCGAAAGGCTTGCCCTTCTCGATGCCGATGGAGGCCCAGAGCCCCCGCGTCTCCGCCGGAAAGAGATCCGCGGGCTCGCGCTGGACCACCCGGTTCAGCTCCTCGTAGAACTGGAAATTGTTGGCATGCACCGTGTTGAATGATCGGCCGGAGGCGCTGATCAGCTCCAGCGCCGGCGGATCCCCGGCGCGCGCCAGCGGATAGACCCGCAAGTTCTCCTCCACGTTGCGGTAGGCCGCCTCCAGCCCCTCCGCCACGGACATGCGCATGAAGGTCCAGACCCAGTAGCTCGGTGAGCGCACGACGAAGTATCCCTCCGGCACCGCGCCGTCATAGCCCGGCGGGAGCATGAGATACTTGCCCCCCTTGCCGCCATCCTCGCCCGCGGGCCCGACATCGGCGATGTAGCGGAAATAGGCGTCGTTGAAGGCGCCGAGTGCCCCCGGCGGCACCTCGATCACCGTCGGCCCGTCGCGCTCGAGGTCGAGATTGGGGAAAACATACATCGTTGAGCTGTTCCCCGTCAGGAACAGCGAGTTCGCGTCCATCAGCTTGTCGAAGATCGCGACCTGATGCGCCTCCACGGCGCCGAGGCTGCGCGCGCCCTCCACCAGCATGTAGACCGAGGCGGCCGGCATCCCCTTCAGGAACGCATCCACCCCCCGCATCCGGTCGAGATTGTCGAACACGGTCTCCGCGGTCTCCGGCAGCGGCGCACCGTCGATGAAGCGCAGCGTGCCGATGGAGGTCTCCACCGTGTCCGGGGTGGTGATCGCGTCCAGCTCCGCCTCCGTCACCTGGCCCTGAGCAAGGAGGGGGAGGGCGAGAAACCCGGCGAGCACCGCTCGGAAAAGCGCCGATTGTGTCATGCTGTTATCCCTTGCAGCTCGAATGGCGGCCCCGGCCGGGCCCCGTGAAACGCGCGCGCGGGATCTCCAGGCGCGCCGCTAGTCCTCGCCCGTGCCGCCGCCGAGGGGGCGTGCCAGAAGCCAGCCGACAAGGCCCAGAAACGCAAAGACCGTGAGGTTGAGGACGGTATCGATCAGCTCACCGGTCAGCATGCGCCAGGCCCTCCGCGCCGCCCGCCATCTCCCGGCGCATCGCGCGCACGAGGCAGACGAGGATCAGGATGGTGATGAACACGAACGGCATCGCCCCGAGTGCGATCACCTTCTTGATGGCATCGATCGAGCCCGAGAGGATCAGCGCATAACCGAGCACCCCGAGCAGGCCCCCCCAGATCAGCTTGATCTTGCGCGAGGGATCCGGGTTGCCGCCCGTCGAGAACATGCCGAGCACGAAGGCCGCACTCACCACGCTCGTCACCACGAAGAGAAAGGCCGCCAGCACCGTCGCCAGCGTGGTCAGCGAGGAGAGCGGCAGGTTCTCCAGGATCACGAAGGTCACCCGCTCCGACCGCGCCGCCGCCACCTCCGCCAGCACGCCTTCGCCCTGCAGCGTCTCGTAGAAGCCGAGCCCGCCGAAGGCCCCGAACCAGACGATGGAGAAGGCCGTCGGCACGAGCA
>JBCBWF010000467.1:0-3894 GCA_039817245.1 Pseudomonadota bacterium
GCCCGCACGACCTGGAGATTGCCATCGGCGTCGCTGACGTGCCGCTGAAGTTTACATCATTGATCGAGTTCCGACGGCGCGGCGGCGAGACCAAGCTCAAGGTCGTGCGGGCCGACGACGATGCGATCGACAATACGAAGCCGATCTACGGACCTGGTATCTGCAATCGCGTGGGGTGGCCTGGGTTGAGAAAAGTGGTCCGGTTTGAGTGAGAGAATCTGGCCTCCTTCGTTGATGGAAGGAGAACGAGATGAGCCGGAAACGTTATTCGCCTGAGCAGATCATCGGGATGTTGAGAGAAGCCGAGGTTCGGCTTTCGCAGGGCCAGACGATCGGTGAGATCTGCCGCGGGCTCGGTGTGTCGGAGCAGAGCTACTACCGCTGGCGCCGGGAGTATGGCGGCATGGAGGTCAGCCAGGCGCAGCGCCTTAAGGAGCTGGAGCGCGAGAACGCCCGGCTGAAGCGGGCCGTCGCCGACCTGACGCTGGACAAGGCGATCCTGAACGAGGCGCTTACGGGAAAGTATTAAGCCCTCCGCGCCGCAGGCGTTGCGTCGATCATGTGATCAAACAGCTGAACGTTTCCGAGCGGCGCGCCTGCGCGGCGCTCGGTCAGCATCGATCGACGCAGCGTAAGATCCCGCAGGGCCGTCCCGATGAGGACGTTCTTACCCGGACGATCATCCGCTTCGCCTCTAAGTATGGGCGCTACGGCTACCGTCGCGTTCACTGGCTTCTGGAACAGCGCGGCTGGAGTGTCAGTCTTTCGCGGGTGAAGCGGATCTGGCGGCGCGAAGGGCTGAGAGTGCCCCAGAAACAGCCGAAGCGGGGCCGTCTATGGCTCAACGACGGATCGTGTATCCGTCTTCGCCCAACGGCGAAGAACCATGTCTGGAGCTACGACTTCGTGATGGACCGCACTCATGATGGAAAAGCGTTCCGGATGCTCACGGTCATCGACGAGTTCACGCGCGAGAGCCTTGCGATACACGTTCGTCGGAAGCTGAACGGCCAGGATGTGCTGCACGTCCTCGGCAAGCTCTTCGTGACGCACGGACCGCCGGAGCATATCCGGTCCGACAACGGCCCCGAGTTTATCTCCAGAGCCGTCCGCGATTGGCTCGCCCGGATGGGCGTGAAAACGCTCTTCATCGAGCCCTGCAGCCCATGGGAAAACGGCTACAACGAATCCTTCAACGGCAAGCTCAGAGACGAGCTCCTGAATGGGGAGATCTTCTACACGCTCAAAGAGGCGCAGATCCTGATCGAGGGCTGGCGGCGCTTCTACAATACCGAACGTCCGCACTCGTCTCTCGGGTACCTCCCGCCAGCTCCAAAGGCGACATTGCCGCCCGAGGCCCGGCTGGCCTACGCTAGGGGGCGGGCCAGCCTAGCGCCCGCAACCGAGGTCGGACTCTAACGCTGGAGCTGGACCACTTCGACAACCCCGGTCAGGGGCTCACCGTAATCTGGCGCCGCTCAGGGGCCGCAGTCGGCGACAAATTCCCTGTAAATTCCCTGTTTTTGGGCTAAGGGCGAGGAGAGAAGTTTGGCGGGACTGCTCGCACCGCCAGTTTCATTCAGTCTCTTACGTCTGCGGGCTTCGCTCAAGCGTCGAAGGGGAAAACGCAGCATGCGTATTTTCATCGACACCGCTGACATCGACGAGCTGAAGACCGCCTTCAAGACCGGTCTCGTCGACGGGGTGACGACCAATCCGAGCCTGATCGCCAAATCGGGCCGCGACTTCAAAGAAGTGATTGCGGAAATCTGCGCGATGACCGACGGAGCCGTCTCCGCGGAGGTGGCGTCGACGGACGCGGAGACTATGCTGAAAGAGTCCGATGTGCTCGCCGCGATCGCGCCCAATGTCGTGGTGAAGCTGCCGTTGACCTGGGACGGCCTCAGGGCGTGTCGCGTCCTGAGCGACAAAGGCGTGCAGACGAACGTGACGCTCTGTTTCTCCGCCAATCAGGCGATGCTCGCGGCGAAGGCGGGCGCGACATATGTCTCGCCGTTCATCGGCCGCCTCGATGATCTCGGCCTGGACGGCATAGAGCTTATCCACGACATCAGAGCGATCTACGACCGGCAGGCCTTCGAAACACAGATCCTCGCCGCTTCGGTCCGTACCCCGAACCATGTTCAGCATGCGGCGATTGCAGGGGCCGACGTTGCGACGATCCCGCTCAAGATTTTCGACCAGCTCGCGCGCCATACGCTCACGGACAAAGGTCTCGCCGCATTTGTGAGCGATTGGGCTGAAACCGGACAATCGATCCTTTAAGAGCAGATCCAGGCGAAGCGGGGTTACCCCGCAGGCGTGAACATGGGGACCGGCGGGCCGCCGTCGGTCTCAGCCCATGCAAGGCGCACCCGGTCGCCCGCTTTGAGAGCGCCCAGGTCGTCAGCCAGAATGTTCGTCAGGATCGACGGGCCCTCGTTGAGGGTCACGTAGGCGACGGCATACGGGGCGTCCTCGCCGCGGCGCATGACGGAGACGGAGTAGATCTCGCCTTCGCCACTGCTCTGGAGCGCTTCCGGCTCCATCGCGCCGCAGGCGGGGCAGACGATGCGCGGATAATAATGGACGCGGCCGCACTTCTTGCATCGGTGAAGAAGGAGGCGGCCCTCGGCCGCCGCCGCCCAAAATTTCTCTGTCTCCGGATCGGGCTTCGGCGCGGGAAGCGTGCGGCTCATCAACGGCGCTCCAGAATAAGCGTGGCGGCGGCGTGCCGGGCGGCGAGAGAGCCTCCGATGCCCGTGGCGACGGCGAGATCGCAGTTCGGAACCTGAACAGCGAAGTGCGCCTCGCTCCGCAGCTGACGGACGGCCTCGACGACCTTGGTCATGCCACCGCGGAACATCGGATGGTTGTTGCAGAGCCCGCCGCCGTCGGTATTGAAGGGGAGCCGCCCCGATCCTGAGATAAGGCCGCCGTCGACGACAAACCGTCCGCCTGCGCCCTTTTCACAAAAGCCGAGGTCTTCGAGCTGCAGGAGGACGGTGATTGTAAAGCTGTCGTAGATCGAGGCGTACTTTATGTCGGCGGGTTCGACGCCCGCCTCCTCGAAGGCCCGGGGACCCGACTGGGCTGCAGCGGTGGTCGTCAGATCAAGATCGAGACCGCCCCGCGGCCCTTTCATCGCTTCGCCCGCGCCGAGGACGGAGACAATCGGCCGGCCGAGAGATTTCGCGATTTCCGGCCGGACGACGACGAGCGCGCCGCCGCCGTCGGTCGTCACGCAGCAGTCGAGCCTGTGCAGCGGATCGGCGATCATCGGAGAGGCGAGCACGTCCTCGACCGACACTTTGTTCGGCAAAAGAGCGTTCGGATTATGCTGCGCGTGTTCCGAAGCGGCGACCTTGATCCAGGCGAGCTCTTCCGACGTCGTTCCGTACTCATTCATGTGTCGCGCCGCGCACATGCCATAACTCGTATGATTGGTGAGCCCGACCCACGCCTCGAACTGTTCTTCCGGCGCCCCGGGTCGCATCCGCTGCACGGGCTCCGACAGCGGACGGCCGGCCAGGGTGATGAGCGCGACGTCGCACTTGCCCAGCGCGATCGCCGCTGCGGCGTGGCCGACATGGGCGATGTAGGAGCAGCCGCCGAGCTCGGTCGAATCAAGGTGGCGGAGCGTCAGCCCCATATAGTCGGCCATCGACAGGGGGCCGAAGCCCGGCGCGTCGGTGGCGCAGAAATATCCGTCCACGTCTGAAAAGGAAAGCCCGGCGTCGGCGAGAGCGCCGGCGGCGCATTCGGCGTGCAGCTCCGCAAGCGAATGGTCCGGCGCTTTACGCAGCGGATGCTCGAAGGCCCCGGCGATGCAAGCCGCGTTCTTGATCGTCATTATCGCTCCGTCACTGCGCCGTTCGGATCGATAACACCTCA
>JBCBWF010000557.1:0-2763 GCA_039817245.1 Pseudomonadota bacterium
CCCACCTGCATCATGGCGCTCGTCACCTGCACCGCCATGAAGTTGGGGAGCTCCTTCGCGGTGATCCCCCGCGCCGCGATTTCGGGCGAGAAGGCCGGGCGCGCGCCCTCGGGGAAGCGGTAGCGCGAAAGCTCCTGCGGGTTGCAGAGGCCTTCCTGCGGCGTGATGCGGATCGCGCGGTCGTTGGCGGGCGTGCCGTCCTTGCCCTGGTCGATGGCAAAGACGATGGAGTGCGGCTGCCCGCCCTGGCCCTTCTCCAGCGCAAGATAGATGAAGGGCGCCTCCTCCGATCCCTCCACCGGCGCGGTCGCCTGGGGTGCGGCGGCGATCTCGGTGCCGGTCTCCGGCTCAGGGGCGGCGGGCGCTGCCGGGGTTTCCGCGCTGCCGGTGTCGGTCGAGCCCACGGCCGGGCCCTCGGTCTCTTCGCCGCAAGCGGCAACCAGCAGGAGGGCGGCGAGCGGCAGGAGCGGCCAGCGGCTCATACCTGAGCCTCCTTGCCGCGGATCATGGCGGCCGCGCCGGTGCGCGCGACCTCTACCAGCCCGAGCGGGCGCATGAGCTCGATGAAGGCGTCGATCTGTTCGGACGTGTCCGCAACCTCGAAGACGAAGCTCTCGAGCGTCACATCCACCACGCGGGCCTGCATGATATCGGCCAGCCGCAGGGCCTCGACCCGCTTCTCGCCCTGGCTCGCCACCTTCACCAGCGCCAGCTCGCGCTCCAGATGCGGGCCGAGGACCGTGAGATCCGAGACCCCGTGCACCGGCACCATCCGCTCGAGCTGCGCCTTGATCTGCTCGATCACCGCCGGCGTGCCCGTGGTGACGATGGTGATGCGCGAGAGGTGGCTCGCATGATCCGTCTCCGCCACCGTCAGGCTCTCGATATTGTAGCCCCGGCCGGAGAAGAGCCCGATCACGCGCGCCAGCACGCCGGGTTCGTTATCCACCAGCACCGAGAGGGTGTGGCGCTCATGGTCCTGCGGCAGCACGGATCGCAGGTTGTAGGCGCTCTTGGCCGAGCTGCCGGGCTTCAGGGTCATCGGGCTCATGAGTTCTCCAGTTCGCGGTCGGTTGGGACGGCGACGCTCGACAATCTTCCTATCCGATCGCCTCGGGCACCAAAAGAGGGTGCGCGCTCACGAGATCGGGTGATGCGCCCGCGCGGAGCGGGCGTATCCGTCAACGCGAAGGCCGTGCGGGCGGGTCCGCATCGCCCAACCGCACGGCGCTCAGACCATCACCGCGCCGCTGTCGTCGATGGCGCCGTCGGTGGAGGCCTCGCCGAGCAGCATCTCGTTATGGGCCTTGCCCGAGGGGATCATCGGGAAGCAGTTCTCGTGGCGGGTCACCAGGCAGTCGAAGATGACCGGGCCGTCATAGGCCAGCATCTCGCGGATCGCCTCGTCGAGATCGGCGGGGTCCTCGCAGCGGATGCCCTTGCAGCCGAAGGCCTCGGCGAGCTTCACGAAGTCCGGCAGCGCCTCGGAGTAGCTGTGGCTGTAGCGCTCGCCATGCAGCAGCTCCTGCCACTGGCGCACCATGCCGAGGCGCTCGTTGTTCAGGATGAACTGCTTCACCGGGGCGCGGTACTGCACGGCGGTGGACATCTCCTGCATCACCATGACCCAGGAGGCCTCGCCCGCGACGTTGATCACCAGGCTCTCGGGATGCGCGATCTGCACGCCGATGGAGGCCGGCAGCCCGTAGCCCATGGTGCCGAGACCGCCGGAGGTCATCCACCGGTTCGGATCCTCGAAGCCCAGGAACTGCGCGGCCCACATCTGGTGCTGGCCGACCTCGGTGGCGACATAGCGGTCTGCCCCCTTTGTCAGCGCCTCGAGCCGCTCCAGCGCGTATTGCGGCTTGATCTCGGTCTCCGAGCCCCGGTAGCTCAGGCACTTGACCGAGCGCCAGCCCTCGACGGTGTTCCACCAGGCCGAGACATCGCGCTTTTTCGCGCCGCGCACGCGCCAGATCTCGAGCATCACCTCGAGCACCTCGGCGATGTCCCCGATGATCGGCACCTCGACACGGACGTTCTTGTTGATCGAGGAGGGGTCGATATCGATGTGGACCTTGCGCGAGTCCGGCGAGAAGGCGTCGAGCCGTCCGGTGATCCGGTCGTCGAAGCGCGCGCCGATGCAGAGCATGGCATCGCAGCCATGCATCGCCATGTTCGCCTCATAGGTGCCGTGCATGCCCAGCATGCCCAGCCAGCACGGGCCCGAGGCGGGATAGGCGCCGAGGCCCATCAGCGTCGAGGTCAGCGGGAAGCCCGTCTCCGCCGCCAGTTCGCGCAGGAGCGCCGTGGCGCGCGGCCCCGAATTGATGACGCCGCCGCCGGTGTAGAGGATCGGGCGCTCGGCGGTCTCCAGGATCTCCACGGCACGCTCGATCATCGCCCGGTCGCCCTTGGTCTGCGGGGCGTAGCCGCGGGTGCGCGCGGCACGCGGTGCCGTGTACCGGCCGGAGGCGAACTGGACGTCCTTCGGGATGTCGACCAGCACCGGGCCCGGCCGGCCCTTGGTGGCCACGTGGAAGGCGCGGTGCAGCGTGTCCGCCAGCTCGTCCGTGTCTTTCACCAGCCAGTTGTGCTTGGTGCAGGGGCGCGTGATGCCGACCGTGTCGGCCTCCTGGAAGGCGTCGTTGCCGATCATGAAGGTCGGCACCTGACCGGTCAGCACGATCATCGGGATGCTGTCCATCAGCGCATCCGTCATGCCCGTGACGGCGTTCGTGGCCCCGGGGCCGGAGGTGACGA
>JBCBWF010000180.1:0-9613 GCA_039817245.1 Pseudomonadota bacterium
CCGCCCCGAGATGCACGAGAAAGAGCGCGGCCGAGACGAAGCCTGCCCCCGCCAGCATCGCCCGCCGCAGCGCGAAACGGTCCGCCAGCGCGGTCAGCGCCGGCACCGTCACGAGCCGCAGGAGCAGCGCCGCGCTCACGATGCTGCCGATCTCGGCAACGCCCAGCCCCTGCTCCGCGAGCCAGACAGGCCAGAACGGCAGATACGCCCCCAGCACCGCGAAGACCGCGGCGTAGTAGCCGGCCGTCAGCAGCCCCGCGCGCGAATGCCAGGCCGGCGCGGGCGCCGTGGCGTCCGCCGTCCTGTCTTCCGAGGCGGGGTCGCTGCTCAGAGCCCGAAGCTCGCCCAGGGCAGGAAGCGCACGGGGTCTCCGGGCTCCACCGTGAGGGCGCCATCTGGCAATTCAACGAGCCCGTCCGCCCAGGCGAGCCCGCCGATCAGCCCCGAGCCTTCCGAATGGAACGCCTCCACCCGTCCGTCCCCGCCGAGGCGCGCGCGCAGATATTCGCGCCTCCCCGGCTTCTTGGTCTTCGCGAAGCCCGCCGGCAGCATGAAGCCCTGCGGCACCGGCCAACTCTCGCCCGCCATGGCCGCCAGCGCCGGGCGCGCGAAGAGCACCGCGCACACGAAGGCGGCCACCGGGTTGCCCGGCAGCCCGAACACGGGCACCTCGCGCCAATGCCCCAGCGCCAGCGGCCGGCCCGGCTTCACGGCGATCCGCCAGGTGTTGATCGTGCCCTCCTCCGCGAGGAGCCGGCTCACATGGTCCTCGTCCCCGGTCGAGGCGCCGCCGGTGGTGAGGATCGCATCGGCCTCCGCCGCGCCGCGGTCGAGCGCCGCGCGCACGGCCCCCGCATCGTCGCCCACCATGCCGAGATCGACCGTCGCATGCCCCTGTGCCGCGGCGAAGGCGAGGAGCATCGGCCGGTTCGCGTCGTGGATGCCGGGCCGCTCCGGCGCACCGCCGGGCCCGATCAGCTCGTCGCCCGTGGAGAGCACGGCGAGGCGCAGCGGCAGATAGAGCCCGAGCTCCGCCACCCCCGCCGCCGTCAGCCTGGCCAGATCCTGCGCGCGCAGCCGGTGCCCGGCCGGAAAGAGCAGCGCGCCGGGCGTCGCATCCTCCCCGGCCGCGCGCACATTCGCGCCCTTCTTGCGCGGCGGGCGCAGCGCCACCTCGCCCGCTCCCGCCTCGCAATCCTCCTGCAGGACCACGGTGTCCGCGCCCTCCGGGATCTCCGCGCCGGTGAGGATGCGCATGGCCGCCCCCGGCGACACCGCGCCCTCCGCCGGCGCGCCGGCAGCCGCGCGCCCCGGCGCCAGCGCCAGCACCGCGCGCCCGTCGCGCTCCGGCGCCCCGGCCAGCGAGGCATGGGCGAAGGCGTAGCCGTCCACCGCCGCATTCGCCGCGGGCGGGTTTGCCCGGCGCGCCACCGCCGGCAGCGCCAGCACGCGCCCCGCAGCGCCCGCCACCTCGGTCAGCTCGAACCCGGTGACGGGCCCGACCGCATCGCGCAGGCGCCCGAGGGCCACATCCACCGGCGTCCAGTCCACCCCGGGTGGCAGCGCAAAGCAGTCATCGGCCGCGCGTCCGCCTGCCGCGTCTTCCTTACGCCCGCTCATTCCGCCGCACTCCCGCGGAGCGGCTCCGCCAGCCCGCAATCGGCGAGCACGAAATCGGCAATCGCCGGGATGTCGTCTAGCCCGATCACCGGGCAGGCCGGCGCCGGCTCCCCGGGCGCATCATTCGTCGCGATCGCCCGCACCGTCGGGTCCTCGCGCGCGATCAGCGGCTGGCCGGTCTCCGCGCGCCAGGCCTCCACCTTGGGGTGGCTGTCGCGCTTGTAGCCCTCCACGATCACCAGATCGACCGGATCGAGCCGCCCGATCAGCGCCTCGAGCGGCGGCTCCGGCGCGCCGCGAAGCTCGCTCATCAGCGCCCAACGTGCCGAGGAGGCCAGGATCACTTGCCCGGCGCCCGCCTGGCGATGCCGGTGGCTGTCCTTACCGGGCCGGTCCACATCCACCCCGTGATGGGTGTGCTTCACCGTGCTCACGCGGAAGCCGCGCGCCACGATCTCCGCCACCAGCCGCTCCACCAGCGTCGTCTTGCCGGCGTTCTTCCAGCCGACGACGCCGTAGACCCGCAGGCCCGCCACCATCAGCCCCGGCGGCAGCGCGCTCATGCCGGGCTCCCGGCGGACTGCGCCTTCGCGAGCCCCTCCGCCTCCGCCAGATCCTCCGGCGTGTTGACGTTGAAGAAAGGAAACGGCCCCGCATCGGCGAACACCGCGCGCGCACAGCCATGGCGCGAGGCCCAGACGATCACCTTGCGCATATCCGCCCTCAGGGCCGCCTCCAGATCATCCGCCAGCGCCACGGGCCAGAGCCCGAAGGTGGGATGCTCGGAGAGCCCCCGCCGCGGATCCTCGGTCGCCGCGAGCGCGATCGGCTGCGCCTCGGCCTCGGCCGCCGCGGCCAGCCGCGCGACCAGCGTAGCCGGGAAGAAGGGCGTGTCGCCGGCCGCGCTCGCCACATGGGTAAAGCCTTGCGGTGCGGCCCAGCGCATCCCCGCCAGCACGCCCGCGAGCGGGCCCGCGAACCCCTCCACCGTATCGGCGATCACCGGCAGCCCGAACGCCGCGAACCGCTCCGGCGCGCCATTGGCGTTGAGCGCCATCGCCGCCACCTGCGGGCCGAGCCGCTCGATCACATGCGCCAGGATCGGCCGGCCCGCGAGCGGGCGCAGCGCCTTGTCGCCGCCGCCCATCCGCCGCGCCAGCCCGCCGGCCAGGATCACGCCCGCAACTTTCATGGAGCACCCCTCACGCAGCGATCCTCATGCCGCCGCCCTCCGCCAATCGTCGATCCGCCCCTTCAGCCCCGCCCGGTCGAGCCCCACCGGCAGCGCCAGGTCCGGCAGCACGATCACGGTCGCGCCCACCATCAGGCCGACGCCGTCCGGCGCCTCCAGCATGCCGCTCACGCCGCGCCAGTGGCAGACGCTGCGAAACGGCCCCGCCGTCTCCGTCACGCCGGCATCGTCCAGCGTCACCTGCACCAGCGCGTCGCCGAGCCCGGCCTTGTGCCCGTGCTCCTGAAGCATCGCATGGCTCTCCATGGCAAGCAGATGCGCCGCATAGACGCCCAGCCCACCCGCGATGACGACGGTCAGCGCCCCCTCCCACCCGGTGAACGCCAGGCTGGCCCCGAACAGAGCCACGAAGGGAACCGCAGCCCAGAGCAGCGGGCGGACCACGCGCAGTGCAAGACCGTCCCCGGAACGCTCCAATAGCGCGAAGCTGGCCCGCTGCGCCATGCGAACCGTCAAATCCTTGTCCCAAGGATAGCGGAGCTCGATCGTCCCGTCAGACATCGGCGTATCCCGCGCGCGCCGGCGCCCGGCGGGCCTTCAGGATCGCGGCTGTCCCGGTCTCGCCCATCACACTCCCCTGAGGCCGGCCTTGTAGGCGTAGGGGACAAGCGCCTGCAGCGAGACCGCGCGGAAATCCGCCCCCTCCGCCGGCACCGCGATCAGCGCCGCGGGCCCGTAATCGAGCAGCAGCTCGCGGCAGACCCCGCAGGGCGGGATCACCACCAGCCGCCGGTTCACTGCCGCGCAGAACACTACCTCCGCCTCCGCTTCGGCCGCACAGGCCATGCCCACCGCGATCCCCTCAGCACAGATCGCGGCACGCCCGAGCACGCAGTCGGTGTTCACCGCCGTGTAGCTGCCGCCCGCCGCCGTCAGCACCGTGGCCGCCACATGGTGGCGCCCCTCCTTGGCGCGGGTCTGGATCAGCCGGCGCGCCGCCTCCACCGCCTCGCGATGCCGGTCAGCCAGCATCCGCCGCTCCCTTGCGGCGGTGGCGCGCGTCCTCCTCGCGGCCCGAGAGGGGCGCGTCAAAGACCAGCCGCTCGGTGCCGGAGAGGCAGTGGAACCGCTCGCCCCGCATCCGTCCGATCAGCGTAAGCCCCACCTGGCGCGCGAGCTCCACCCCCCAGGCCGTGAAGCCCGAGCGCGAGGCGAGCACCGGGATGCCCATCAGCGCCGTCTTGATCACCATCTCGGAGGTCAGCCGGCCGGTGGTGTAGAGGATCTTGTCCCCCCCGCCCACGCCCTCGCGGAACATCCAGCCCGCGATCTTGTCCACCGCGTTGTGCCGGCCGACATCCTCCATGAAGACGAGCGGGCGATCCTCCCGGCAGAGCACCGTACCATGGATCGCGCCCGCCTCCAGATAGAGGCTCGGCCGCGTGTTGATCTTGCGCGACAGCGCATAGAGCCAGGAGGTGCGGATCTCGGCCGCCGGCAGGCTCAGGCCCTCCAGCGCCTCCATCACATCGCCGAAGACGGTGCCGACCGCGCAGCCCGAGGTGCGGGTCTTCTTCTTCAGCTTCTCCTCGTAGTCCGTCGCGCGCTCGGTGCGCACCACCACGGTCTCGAGCTCGGCGTCGAAATCCACGGCCGAGACCCGGTCATCCGCGCGCAGCATGCCCTGGTTGAGGAGATAGCCGAGCGCCAGGAACTCCGGATAGTCGCCGATCGTCATGGCGGTCACGATCTCCTGGCCGTTCAGGAAAATCGTGAGCGCGCGCTCCTCCACCACCTTGATGGGCGCGGTCTGCCCGGTCTGGTCCATTCCCTCCACCGCGCGGGTGAGCAGGCTGTCCTCCGGGTCTGGAGCGATCAGGAATTCCGAGATATCGCGCATGCGCCGCCGCCGCAGAGCCTCGTGCCGCGCCCGGAGAGGCGTCCCGCCGGGCAACCCTGCTTAGCGGCTGAGGCGGGCCGCGGCAATCGGGGCGCCCCGCGCAGACCGCGCCAGGCGCCTCGCATCAGCCTCGCGCGGGCTCAGCCCGCATTGCCCTCCACGGTCTCCACCGCAGGCAGCGGGCGGGCCGGGGCGCCGTCGAAGAACACGGCCGAGAGCGTCTCGGGCCGGAGCGCGGGCAGAACGGGCCAGACCAGGCGGCCCATGGCAGGCGCGCCGAGCGTCTCCGGAACGGCCGCCTGAAGCTCGGCGGCCACCGCATTGGCATCCACCGAAGCGGGCTCAAGCGGCACCGGACGCAGCTCCTCCGCCGCAGCCGGGCCGGCCGTCAGCGCGAGCGCGAGCGCGCCAAAAAGCGCCGCGGCGGGCACGAAGGCGAAGAACGGGCGCGAGAACGAGTCGAAGATATCACGGAGCACGGACAGGCCCCTTTCCAACCGAGTGTTGCACAAAAAAGCGAAACGCAGCGACACACGCGGTACTCGTATAAATCTGCCAAATGCCCGCCGTGCGCTCAATCAAGCCGGCCCCCAGCGCGCAGAATGGGGCGCATTTTGCAATCATGCCGTGTGCTGGAAGCAGCGCTTTCACCCTGCATCACATATGCTTAGGTCAGGCATCACAAGATTCAGGTGGCGGCACCGCCACGGCCCGTCTAGCGCTGACGCCATGCAGCCCCGCCCTGGCACATCCGCGACAGGAAACGATTCGCCCCTCGCACCCGGAGGCGGCGTTGGGGGCGGTCTCGGGGGCGGCGGCATCGGCCCCAGCCGGCGCGGCTTCCGGGCCGGCATGTGGGCCACCTTGCCGATCCTCGTCGCCATCATTCCCTTCGGGCTGATCTACGGCACCGTGGCACGCGAGGCGGGGCTCGACATGCTCGAGACCATGGCACTCACCGTCGTGGTCGTGGCCGGAGCGGCACAGCTCGTCTCGCTCCAGGTGCTCAGCGATGGCGCGCCGGTGGCCGTGGCCATTCTCACCGGCGCGGTCGTGAACCTGCGTATGGCCATGTACTCGGCCAGCCTCGCGGCGCATTGGCAGGAGGTCTCGATGCTCTGGCGGGTGCCGGCGGCGTGGTTCCTGCACGACCAGGCCTTCGCGCTCTCCATGGCGCGCTACGACGCCGAACCCGACGAGCCGATCACCGACAAGCTCGGCTTCTTCTTCGGCGTCGGCATCGTGACGGTGCTGGTCTGGCTGATGGCGAGCTATCTCGGCGCGCTCTTCGGCACGGCGTTGCCGGAGAGCTGGGGGCTCGACTTCGTCGTGCCCGCCACCTTCCTCGCGGTCGTGGCGCCGATGGTGCGGGGCACGGCCAATGTGGTCGCGGCGCTGACGGCAGCGACGCTCGGCGTCCTGCTTCATCCGCTGCCCGGCGGGCTCGGCCTGATCCTCGCCTCCGCCGCCGGCATCGGCGCGGGCATGGCAACAGCACGGCGGCTCCGGGAACGCGAGGGCGGGGCATGATCAGCGACACCGAGATCTGGATCCTGATCCCTGCCCTCGGCCTTGCGACCTATCTGATCCGGTTCTCGTTTCTCGGGCTCCTCGCGGGCCGGCGCTTGCCGCCGGCGCTGCGCGAGGCCCTCGCCTATGTCCCGGTCACGGTGCTCCCGGCGATCGTCGCCCCCATGGTCCTGATCCAGGACGGCACCATCACCCCGGATCCGGCGCGGATCGCGGGAGCGCTGGTGGGCGTCGCCCTCGGCGCTGGTCTGCGCAACGTCTTTGCCGCGATCGCCGGTGCCCTCGCCACCTACGGGGCCGTCACAGCCCTCGGCGCCTGACCCTCCGAACGGCAGCACGCCCGGAGCTCCGATCAGGCCCACGCGACGCTTGACGAACGGGTGCTGCGGCCGCTACCTCCCACGTCATTTTGCAGGGCGATGTGTAAACGACAGCCCACCGCACGCGTCCTTTCGAGAGACTGCGCGTTGCGGAAGGGTGTTCACAATATGTTCTCCCTTTCCCAACCATACTGACGTGGGTGGGAGCGGCCGCAGGAGCAGCCCGCGCGGCCGCGCAAAACCCTTACCCCCGCAGGCTCGCCCCCGTGGCCTCCGCCACCGCTTCGACGATCCGCGCCGCCACCGCGTCGATCTCCTTGTCCGTCAGCGTCGCCGCCGTCGGCTGTAGCCGTACCGAAAGCGCCACCGACTTCATCCCCGGCCCGAGGCTCTCCGCCGCCTGCGCGCCCTCGAAGATGTCGAAGACCCGCGCGCCCTCGATCAGCTTCTTGTCCGCCGCCCGCGCGGCCTTGAGCAGGGCCTCCGCCTCCACACGTTCGCCGACCACGAAGGCGAAATCGCGCTCCACCGCCTGCAGGTCCGAGGTCACCAGCGCCGGCCGCGTCGGGCTGCGCCGCTTCGGCATCGGAGCGGCCGCGAGGAACACCACGCTCGCCACCACCGGCCCCTTCAGGTCCATCGCCTCCACCACGCGCGGGTGAAGCTCGCCGAACACCGCCAACGTCACCTTCGGCCCGAGCTTCAGCGCGGCACTCCGGCCAGGGTGGAACCAGTCCGGCGCCTCGCGCGCCACCATCAGCTTGGCCGTATCCACCCCGATCGCCGCCAGCGTCGCCAGCGCATCGGCCTTCGCGTCGGTCATCTCCACGCCCCGGCGCCCGCCCGCCCAGTGGCGCGGCCCGGTCTGACCGGCGCGCAGCGCCGCCGCCTCCACCGCCTGCTCCCCCGGCTCCGGCCCGTGGAAGGCCGGCCCCACCTCGAAGAGCGCGATCTCGCCGAAGCCGCGCGCCTGGTTGCGCACCGCCGCCTGCGCCAGCCCCGGCAGGAGCGAGGGCCGCATCTCCGACATCTCCGACGAGATCGGGTTCTCCAGCCGCATCTCCGCGCGCCCGCCGCCGAACAGCGCCGCCTCCGCCTCCGAGACGAAGGAGTAGTGCACGCATTCGTTCAGCCCGCGCCCCGCAAGGGCCCGCCGTGCGGTACCCTCGCGCCGCTGCATCGGCGTCAGCACCGCCCGCGCCACGCCCGGCTCCGGGCGCGAAAGCGGCCTGGAGGGCAGCTTCGTCAGCGACGCGACCCGCGCGATTTCCTCCACCAGATCCGCCTCGCCATGCACATCCGGCCGCCAGGAGGGCACCGCGACCGACAGGCGCTCCCCCTCCCCGCTCACCGCAAAGCCGAGTGCGGTCAGGATCCGCACCTGCTCCTCCGCCGCGATCTCCAGCCCCACCAGACTCGAGACCCGCGCGGGGCTGAGCGCATAGCTCCGCGCCGTGTCCGGCACCGCGCCCGCGATCACCAGCTCCGAGGGCTCGCCCCCGCAGAGCTCCAGGATCATCCGCGTCGCCATCTCCATGCCCGGCCCCGTGAAGGCCGGATCGATCCCGCGCTCGAAGCGATACCGCGCATCCGAGTTGATCTTCAGCTTCCGCCCCGTCGCGGCCGTGCGCACCGGGTCGAAATAGGCGGCCTCCACGAAGACGTTCACGGTCTCCTCGGTGCAGCCAGAGACGAGCCCGCCCATCACGCCGCCGATGCCCTCGGGTCCCGCATCGTCGCAGATCAGCGTCATCGCATCGTCGAAGGCATAGGTCTTGTCGTCCAGCGCCTGCAGGCTCTCGCCCGGCCGCGAGAAGCGCACATGGATGCCGCCCGTCACCTTGTCCGCATCGAACACATGCAGGGGCCGGCCGCGGTCGAAGGTCAGGAAGTTGGTGACATCCACCAGCGCCGAGATCGGCCGCAGCCCGATCGCGCGCAGCCGCCGCTGCAGCCAGTCCGGCGAGGGCCCGTTCTTCACACCCCGGATATGCCGGCCGATGAAGAGCGGGCAGGCCTTGTCCGCCACCTCCGGCTCCAGCCGCACGGCGATGGGGCTCGCATAGACCCCCGCCACCGGCTCGATCGCCGGCGTGATCGCCCGGCCGAGCCCGCGCGCCGCAAGATCCCGCGCCACGCCCGCCACACCCAGCGCATCCGGCCGGTTCGGCGTGATCGCGATCTCGATCACCGGGTCGTTGAGATCGGCATAGTCGATATAGCGCACGCCCAGCGGCGCATCCGCCGGCAGGTCGATGATCCCGTCATGATCCTCGGAGATCATCAGCTCGCGCTCGGAGCAGAGCATCCCGTTCGATTCGACGCCGCGGATCACGCCCGGCTTCAGGTCCACGCCCGTGCCCGGCACATGCGTGCCCGGCGGCGCGAACACGCCCACGAGCCCGGTCCGCGCATTGGGCGCCCCGCAGACCACCTGCACCTCGACCGCAGCTCCCCCCGGCCCCTCCGGGAAGGTCTCCACCCGGCAGAGCCGCAGCCGGTCCGCATTCGGGTGCTGCACCGCCTCGATCACCCGCGCGATGGTAAAGGCGCCGAGGCTCTCGACCGGGTCCTCAACCCCCTCGACCTCCAGGCCGAGATCGGTGAGCGCCTCGGCGATCTCCGCCACGGTCGCCTCGGTTTCGAGATGGGCCTTCAGCCAGGACAAGGTGAATTTCATGGGTTCTGCTCGCTTGCGCAACGGCGGTCCCGAACGGACGCCGCCGCTCTTAACCGATCCCCGCGCAGAGGCAAAGTCCGCCCGCGGCGAGCGCAAACACGCATGCCCGGCGGTTGCGGGGTTTTCGGCAGACAGGAGGACGCCGTATATGATATGAACGTTCCATCACGTAAGCGATTTTTGGAGCGTAACCGGGAGGCCAGGATGATCATCCTCGCGGTTGATACCTCGGACAAAACAGGCAGGAGTTTCTGGAGCCGACGCGCCTCCCATCCAGGAACCGCTATCAGCATCAGCTCGACCGAGGACCTCGTCAGGCAAGTGCTGGCGCTAACCAAGGATCGCCGTCTCGGCCGGCTCGGGATCGTCGA
>JBCBWF010000546.1:0-2854 GCA_039817245.1 Pseudomonadota bacterium
CATGCGGTCGTGGAGCGCGCGCAGCTCCTCGGCCATGGTCTCGCGGAACTCGGCGTCGAGCGCGCCGAGGGGCTCGTCCATCATGAAGGCCTTGGGCTCGCGCACGATGGCGCGGGCGAGCGCGACGCGCTGGCGGTCCCCGCCGGAGAGCCCGCCGACGGGACGGTCGAGGATCCCGGCGATGCCGAGCAGCGCCGCGATCTCGGCGATCTTGGCGCGGATCTCGGCGCGGCGCATGCCCTGGCTCACCAGCGGATAGGCGATGTTCCGGCGCACGTTCATATGCGGGTAGAGCGCGAACATCTGGAAGACGAAGGCGATGTCGCGCCCGCTGGCGGGGATCTGGCTCACATCCTCCCCGTCGATCAGGATCTCGCCGGAGGTGGGCAGCTCCAGCCCCGCGATCATCCGGAGCGTGGTGGTCTTGCCGCAGCCGGAGGGGCCGAGGAGCATGAAGAACTCCCCGTCGCCGATGGTGAAGGAGGACCCCTCGACCGCGGTGAAGCTGCCGAAGGTCTTGCGCAGGTCGCGGATGACGATCTCGGCCATCAGGGCCCGTCCGGGAAATGGGAGACGACGAGGAACATCAGCGTGCCCGTGAGCGTGACCGCGAAGGACCAGCCGAAGGCGGCGAGCGAGAAGGGCTGCATGAGCATCACCACGCCGAGCCCGATGATGACGGTGGCGACCATCTCCCAGGGTCCGCGGCGAAAGCGGGCGAGGCCGCGCAGAAAGCCGATCATTTGCGCACCGCGCCGAAGGTGATGCCGCGCAGCAGATGCCGGCGGAGCAGGATGGTGAAGACCATGACCGGCAGCAGGAAGAGCGTGGCGCCCGCCGCGACCGCCGGCCAGTCCAGCCCCCCGACGCCGATGATGGTGGGGATGAAGGGCGGTGCGGTCTGCGCCGTGCCGGAGGTGAGCAGCACCGCGAAGGCGTATTCGTTCCAGGCGAAGATCAGGCAGAAGATGGCGGTGGAGGCGATCCCGGTCGCGCATTGCGGCAGCACCACTTTGCGGAAGGCCTGAAAGCGGGTGTAGCCGTCGATGAGCGCCGCTTCCTCGTATTCGCGGGGGATCTCGTCGATGAAGCCCTTCAGGAGCCAGACCGCAAGCGAGATGTTCACCGCGGTGTAGAGCAGGATCATGCCGAGATGCGTGTCCGAGAGCCCGAGGGTCCGGTACATGAGGAAGATGGGGATGGCGACGGCGATGGGCGGCATCATCCGGGTGGAGAGGATGAAGAACAGCAGATCGTCCTTCAGCGGTATGCGAAAGCGCGAGAAGGCATAGGCCGCGAGCGTGCCGAGAAAGACCGACAGGAAGGTGGAGCCGAAGCCGATCACCAGCGAGTTGACGAACCGGTCCGCGAATTTCGAGGGCCCGGCGATGACCATGTCGTATTCGCGGACGATGGCGTCGTACCAGGTCTGGGGCGGGCCCATAGCCTCGAGCTGCTCGGGCGTCACCCGCGTGCGGGTGGTGAAGAGGTTCACATAGCCCTCGAGCGTGGGCTCGAAGGCCAGCTTGGGCGGGTAGCTGATGGCGTCGGCGGGCGACTTGAAGGAGGTCATCCCGATCCAGACCAGCGGCAGGAGCGTGACGAGCGCGTAGCCCACCACGAGAACGGCCGCGATCCATTTCTGCCGCGACGACGGCTCGGTGATCGAATGCGCGCTCATCGTTCCTTCACCCGGTTGAGCGCCTTCACGTAGATGTTCGCGAGGCCGAAGACAGTGACGAAGAGGATGATGGCGAAGGCCGAGGCGTAGCCGGTGTGCCACTTCTCGAAGGCCTCGCGCTTGAGGTTGATGGAGGCGAGCTCGGTGACCGAGCCGGGCCCGCCCGAGGTGAGCTCGACCACGAGATCGAACATCTTGAAGTTCTCGATGCCGCGGAAGAGGACGGCGAGCATCAGGAAGGGCAGCACCATCGGCACCGTGATGGTCCAGAACTGGCGCCAGGGCGAGGCGCGATCGATGGCGGCGGCCTCGTAGATGTAATCGGGGATGGATCGCAACCCGGCGAGGCAGATCAGCATCACGAAGGGTGTCCACATCCAGGTGTCGACGATGATGATCGACCAGGGTGCGAGGCTGACGGAGCCGATCATCTCGAAGCTGGAAGGATCGGCGCCGGAGAAGAAGGCGACGATGTAATTGAAGAGCCCGATCTGGGGCTGGTACAGAAACGTCCAGAAATTGCCGACGACCGCGGGGCTCAGCATCATCGGCAGCACGATGACGGTGGTCCAGAAGGCGGAGCCGCGGAAGTTGCGGTGGATGAGCCAGGCGAGGGCGAAGCCGATCAGGACCTGCAGCACGATGGTCCAGATCAGGAAATGCGCCGTGACCTGCATGTTGTGCCAGATATCGCTGTCGGTGAGGATCCGCTCGTAGTTGCGCGTGCCGATATAGTCCCAGCCGCGGGCCTGGCGGTTGGCCTTGTAGTTGGTGAAGCTGAGATGGATGGTCCAGATCAGCGGAAAGATGTTGATCGCGAGCAGAAGGGCGATGGTGGGGCCGACGAAGAGCCAGGCGATGGCGCGGTCGGAGAGGCCGCGGATGCGCCGGGCCAGCGGCGCGGGCGTCGCGCGGGCGGCGCGGTCCATCGCTGTATCGGGCTCGCTCATGCCGGGCGGTCTCCCTGGCTCGGCGGGGTGGGCGACGGGCTGCGGCCCCGGCGGGCCGCCGTTCCGGGCGGAAGGCGGATCGCGGGTCCCGGGCTCGACCCGGGACCTCCTTGGCGCGGCCACCCCCGCCCTCCGCCGGCCGATCCGCGCCCCTCAAGGAGGTCCCGGGTCAAGCCCGGGAGACTCTCAAGAAGGTCCCGGGTCAAGCCCGGCCGGGCTTGAC
>JBCBWF010000412.1:0-4486 GCA_039817245.1 Pseudomonadota bacterium
CTCGGAACCGCCTGCGCGGAGAAACTCGCGAACCACGGCTTCCGCGTCTCCGGATGGTCGCGCAGCGCCAAATCGGTGCCGGGCATCACCTGCCACCACGGCGCGGCGGGGCAGGCGCGCCAGGCTTTCGGCGTTCACGATATGCCGGGTCTCCGGCGTCTGCGGCAGGAGGAGGACAAGGATCTCGGCGCCCGCCAGAATGCTCTCCAGCCCCGCCGCGCCGTGGTGGCAGGTGATGCCCGGCACCGATTTGGCGCTGCGCGACCATCCGGAGACGCGGAAGCCGTGGTTCGCGAGTTTCTCCGCGCAGGCGGTTCCGAGCGTGCCGAGGCCGAGGATCGCCACCTGCCGGTTGCGCGCCAGCGGCGGGTAGTCGGACTCCCATTCGCCGATCGCCTCGCGCCGGATATAGCGGTCGAGATCCATGTGGTGGCGGAGCACATGCGCGCAAACATAGTCGATCATGCCGAGGGTCAGCCCGTCCTCGACCATGCGCACGAGCGGGAGGTGCTGCGGCGGATCGAGGGCGAGAAGCGCCTCCACCCCGGCCCAGAGATTGAGGACCGCCTTCAGCCGCGTATAGGGCGCGAAATCGGTCACGAAGCCGACCGCGCCGAACACCATGTAGTCCACTTCCGCGGGATCCGCCTCCGCAGGGTCCATCACCAGGCGCATCGTAAGCCCGGCCTCGCCGGCCGCGCGGGTCAGCTCGCGCTGATAGACCTCCCGGTCGGCAGCCCTCCCGGCATAGACGACAAGGGGCGGTTCGGTGGCGGCGATCATCGCGGGTCTCCGGCTGTCGGCAGGGCTCGGGCTCGAGGTTCGGGGCGGTGTAGCGAAAGAGCGCGCCTTGGGCGAGAGTGCGCGGCTCAACGCCGGTGGATATGGGCGGAGTTGATAAGCCCGAAGGCGATCAGCAGCACCAGCATCGCCGACCCGCCATAGCTCACCAGCGGCAGCGGCACGCCCACGACCGGCACGAGCCCCATGACCATGGCCATGTTCACGGCCCAGAAGAAGAAGAACGCCGCGCCGAGCCCGCCCGTGAGGAGCGCGCCGAAACGGTCGCTGTTGCGCGCCATCGCCACGCAGCAGAAGAGCGCGATCAGCATGTAGAGTGCCAGGAGCGAGAAGGAGCCGATGAAGCCGAACTCCTCCGACAGCGTGGTGAAGATGAAGTCGGTATGCTTCTCCGGCAGGAAGTTGAGCCGCGACTGGGTGCCCTGCATGAAGCCGCGCCCCTCCAGCCCGCCGGAGCCCATGGCGATCTTGGACTGGGTGATGTGGTAGCCCGAGCCGAGCGGATCGTTCTCCGGGTTCAGAAAGGTGTCGATGCGACGGTACTGATAGTCCTTCAGCACCTGCCACTCGGTCCCGCGCGAGGCGAGCACGGCATAGACTGCGCCGAAGCCGGAGGCGCCGGCCGCCGCGAAATACCAGAGCGAGACGCCGGCGAGGAACAGCACCACCGCCCCGCCGAGCCCCAGCATCAGCGCGGTGCCGAGATCGGGCTGCTTCAGCACGAGGATCATCGGCACGAGGATCAGGATCACCGGCGGGATCAGCCAGAGCGGATGGGAGACCCGCGATGTGCCGAGCCAGTCGTAGTAGCGCGCCAGCGCCATCACGAGCGCGATCTTCATCAGCTCCGAGGGCTGGAGCTGCAGCGGCCCGATCTGGATCCAGCGCGTGGCCCCCATGCCGGTGACGCCGACGAACTCCACCGCCACCAGCAGCGCCATGCCTGCGAGATAGGCGAAGGGCGCGCTCCATCGCCAGAAGCGGATATGGATGAGCGCCACGATCATCATCAGCACAAGACCGGCGGCAAAGCGCGTCATCTGCCGCGACGCCCAAGGATCGGCATTCCCGCCCGCCACGGAATAGAGCATCAGAAACCCGATCCCGGCGATGGCGGTGAGGAGCAGGACCAGCGCCCAGTCGAGACGGAGGAGCTTCGTCAGGAGGTCAGGCACCGGCGCGGCCCTCCAGCGCCATCACGTGCGCACCCGGGAGCCGGAGGCGGGGATCGCATCGCCCTCGCCCGGCAGCCCCTCGGGCCAGCTCTCGGGGCGCGGCGCGGGGGCAGGCGAGGGCCGCTCCGGCCGCTGACCCGGCGGATAGACGGCGAGCGGCGGCGTGGGCCCGTACTGGGCGAACATCATCACGTCGCGCGCGATGGGCGCCGCCGCCTTCGAGCCGCCGCCGCCATGCTCCACCACCACCGAGATCGCGTAGCGCGGGTTCTCCGCCGGCGCATAGGCCACGAAGAGCGCATGGTCGCGCCGGTTCCAGGGCAGGTCCTCGTTGCGGAACACGCCGCGCGCGCGCTCGGCGGCGGTGATGTTGCGCACCTGGCTGGTCCCGGTCTTGCCGGCCATCAGGAAGTCGTCGTCCACGATGCGCGAGCGCCGGGCGGTGCCCCGCCGGCCGTTCACCACCTCGAACATGCCCTTGCGCACCACGTCGAGATGGCGCTCGCTGATGCCGAGCGGCTCGGCCTCCGGCACCGCGACGGGCACGCCGTCGCGCGCGCGCACGAGGCGCGGCTCGATCATGCGCCCGGTGGCGATGCGTGCGGACATCACGGCAAGCTGCAGCGGCGTCGACAGCACGAAACCCTGGCCGATGCCGGAGTTCAGCGTGTCGCCGACCTGCCAGCCCTCCTCACGCGCGCGCTTCTTCCAGGCCTTCGTCGGGATCAGGCCCGATTTGATCGCAGGGTTCGGCAGCGCGAAGGCTTCGCCGAGGCCGAGCCGGTGCGCCATCTCCGCAATCCGGTCGATGCCGACGCGCTTGGCCGCCTCGTAGTAGTAGACGTCGCAGGACTGCGCGAGGCTGTCGACCATGCTCATATGGCCGTGCCCGCCCCGGCGCCAGCAGTGAAACCGCCGCCGTCCGAGCTTCATGCCGCCATTGCAGAAGACCGTCTCGTGCGGGCTCATCTCGCCCGTCTCGAGCGCCGCAAGGGCCACGACCATCTTGAAGGTCGAGCCCGGCGGATACTGCCCTGCGGCCCATTTGTTGTAGAGCGGCCGGTGGCTGTGGAGCCGGTAGCGGTCGTAATCGGCGTGGCTGATGCCGGTGACGAAAAGATTGGGCTCGAAGCTCGGATTGGAGGCGAGCGCGAGCAGGTCGCCGTTCTGCGCATCCATCACGACGACGGCGGCGCTCTCCTCCTTCAGCCGCTCGAGGGCGTAGCGCTGCAGCTCCAGATCGAGCGTGAGGTGCAGGTCCTTGCCGGCCTCGCCTTCCTTGCGGTCGATCTCGCGGATCACGCGGCCGAGCGCGTTGACCTCGATGCGCCGGGTGCCGGCGGAGCCGCGCAGGTCGTGCTCCACGGCGCGTTCCAGCCCGTCCTTGCCGATCTGGAACTCGGGCACCTGCAGGATCGGGTCGCCATCCTCCGGATTGTCCAGATCGCGCTCGGTCACGCGGCCCACATAGCCGACGACATGGGCGGTCTCGTTGCCATACGGGTAGTGGCGCGAGAGGCCGACCTCCGGCAGGACGCCGGGCAGGGCAGGGGTGTTGGCGTTGATCGCGGCGAACTCGTCCCAGGAGAGATGCTCCGCCACCGGCACGGGCACGAAGGCGGGTTTGGCCTGGATATCGCGCATCACCCGGCGGCGCTGGTGCTCGGGCAGGTCGATGACGAGGCCGAGGCGCTCCAGCGTGTCCTCCGGATCGCCCGCCTGCTCGCGCACCATCACCACGCGGTAGTTCTGCCGGTTGACGGCCAGCGGAACCCCGTTGCGGTCGAAGATCTCCGCGCGGGCCGGGGCCATGAGGCGGAGATTGATGCGGTTCTCCTCGGCGAGATGGCGGTAGTGCTCGGCATTCACGATCTGCAGTTCGCGCATCCGCCAGGCGAGCGTGCCGGCCACAGCGAGCTGCACGCCGAAGAGCAGGATCCCGCGGCGGGTGAGGCGGCGCGACTCCGTGCCGTCAGCCTCCTTGGCGGGTTCTTTGTCGGGCTTGCGGGCCATATCAGGCGGCTCCCGGACGCGTCGGACCGGGCTGGCGGGGGCCCGCGGGCGCAAGGCTCGGCGCCCGGATCCCGAAAAGCCCGCGCATGAGCGCGAAGACAGCCGGCCAGGCGGCGACGCTCAGCGCCCATTGGCGCACCACCGCCATGATGTAGGGCGGCTGCGCGAGCGTCGCGAGTGTGAGGATGTACTGGAACGCCATCATGGCGAAGAGCGCGGCGGCCACGAGCGCCCACTCGCGGAGCAGGCTGTGGCGGTTGATGGCCGCGCTTTCGCCCTTCAGCGCCTCCGCCAGCAGCACGAGGCCGAGCGCGCCTGCGCCGACGGGCAGGTCGGTCAGCAGATCGCGCATCAGCCCGAGCGCGAAGACAAGAAGCGTCGGCACCGCATCCGGCCGGCGCACGGCCATCACCGCGACCGTGAGCGCCAGGAGGTCCGGCGAGGGAACGGAGCCCGGGGCGAGGCCGAGCGGCGCCGCCTCCACCGCCACGGCCACA
>JBCBWF010000614.1:0-2183 GCA_039817245.1 Pseudomonadota bacterium
AGGGCAACGCCTCACGCCCCGAGCCGCTGGTGGAGATGATCAAGGCCGGCGCCTGCGCGCTGAAGCTGCACGAGGACTGGGGCACGACGCCCGCGGCCATCGACACCTGCCTGAGCGTGGCCGATGCCTGGGACGTGCAGGTGATGATCCACACCGACACGCTGAACGAGTCCGGCTTCGTCGAGAACACCATCTCCGCCATCGACGGGCGCACGATCCACGCCTTCCACACCGAGGGTGCCGGCGGGGGCCATGCGCCGGATATCATCAAGGTCTGCGGCCTGCCCCATGTGCTGCCTAGCTCCACCAACCCCACGCGCCCCTTCACGGTGAACACGGTGGACGAGCATCTCGACATGCTCATGGTCTGCCACCACCTCGACAAGGCGATCCCCGAGGACGTGGCCTTCGCCGAGAGCCGCATCCGGCGCGAGACCATCGCGGCGGAGGACATCCTGCACGATCTGGGCGCCTTCTCGATCATCGCGTCCGACAGCCAGGCCATGGGCCGCATCGGCGAGGTGATCATCCGCACCTGGCAGACCGCGCACAAGATGAAGGTGCAGCGCGGCCGGCTGGCGGAGGAGACGGGGGACAACGACAATCTCCGCGTCCGCCGCTACATCGCGAAATACACCATCAACCCGGCCATCGCGCATGGCATCTCCGGCGAGATCGGCTCGATCGAGGTGGGCAAGCGCGCCGATCTCTGCCTCTGGAGCCCCGCCTTCTTCGGTGCCAAGCCGGAGATGGTGCTGGTGGGCGGCACCATCGTGATGGCGCAGATGGGCGATCCGAACGCCTCGATCCCCACGCCCCAGCCGGTCTATTCGCGCCCGATGTTCGGCGCCTATGGCCGCTCGCTCGAGCGCGGCGCGGTGCTCTTCGTGAGCGAGGCGAGCATCGATGCGGGGCTCCACCGCGATCTCGGCCTCGCCAAGGCGCTCGTGGGCGTCAGCGGCACGCGCTCGGTGACCAAGGCGGATATGGTGCTGAACGACGCAACCCCCGCGATCGAGGTGCACCCCGAGACCTACGAGGTGCGCGCCGATGGCGAGCTTCTCACCTGCGAGCCCGCCGAGACCCTGCCGCTCGCCCAGCGCTACTTTATGTACTGAGCGGGCGGGATATGAGCATGGACGACGCTATCGACCGGGGCGCCGGCCCCGCACAGGCCCCCGTTGCCCGGGAGATCGCCCGGCAGGGCGGCAGCATGGGTGTCGGGCAGGACGGCGGGCAGGTCACCCTCGATTTCGCCGGGCGCTACCGCCGCCGTGCGCGGCTCGTCACCGATACGGGCGAGGCGGTGCTTCTCGACCTCGCCGAGGCCACTGAGCTTCGCGACGGCGACGTGCTGGTGCTGGAGGACGGCCGGCAGATCCGCATCGCCGCAGCGCCCGAGCCGCTCCTCGCCGTCAGCGCCGCCGATCCGCGCCACCTCACCCGGCTCGCCTGGCATATCGGCAACCGCCACACCCCCTGCGAGGTGCAGGCGGGCCGGCTCCTCATCCAGCGCGACCATGTGCTGGCGGAGATGATCCGCGGCCTCGGCGGCACCGTGGAGGAGGTGGAGGCCCCCTTCCAGCCCGAGGGCGGCGCCTATGGCCATGGCCGCACGCACGGTCACAGCCACAGCCACGACCCGCAGGCGGACCCGGATGCCGCGCTGCGCCGCCACCTCCACAGCCACACGCACGAGGCCCCGGGATGAAGCGCCGCGCCCCGGCCTGTCGCGCGGATGGCTGAGCCCGCGGCACTGCTCCTGGCCTGGCTCTCGCCCGGCTACCCCGTTGGCGCCTATACCTACAGCCACGGGCTGGAGCATGCGGTCGCCGCCGGGGATGTGACGGGGCCGGCGGCCCTCTCGGCCTGGATCGCGGACTGCCTCGAGCACGGCGCGGGCCGGACCGATGCGATCCTCCTCGCCGGGGCCATGCGCGCGCCGGAGGACGAGGCGCTGGCGGAGCGCGCCCGCGCGCTGGCGGCCTCGCGCGAGCGGCTGCTGGAGAGCGAGGCGCAAGGTGCGGCCTTCGCCACCGTCACTGCCGCGGCCAGGGGCCCCGCCCTGGCGCCCGCTCCCTATCCGGTGGCCTTCGGGCGCGCCGCCGCCGCGCATGGCATCGCGCCTGCGCTGGCTGCCTCGCTCTACCTGCAGGCCTTCGCGGCCAACCTGGTCAGCGCCG
>JBCBWF010000434.1:0-4234 GCA_039817245.1 Pseudomonadota bacterium
GCAACCAGGGCGAGGGGCGCGCCGGGCGCGATGCCGAGTGCGGCAAGCGGTGCCCGCAAGTCGAGCGCCCGGCCCGGCCCGAAATCGAGCGGTGCCGCCGGCGCCATGGAGAAGGAAGATGTCACGCAGGCCCCCGATGCATCTGGTTCCAAGCGCCGCCGGTATGGGCTCAGAAATCCGTCGGTGCGCCCCCTTCTGCGACACGTCGGGCGACGAAATCGTCCAGTTCCGCAAGGATACCCTCGTCCAAGGGCGGCGCTTCGAATTCCGCGAGCATGGCTTTCCAGATCCGGTTCGCCCGCTCCGGTGCCTGCACTGCGCCGGTCTCGTACCAGGTCTCGAAATTGCGCCAGTCGGAGAAGAAGGGCGAGTAGAAGGCGGTCTCGTAGCGCTCCTGCGTGTGGGCGGCGCCGAAGAAGTGGCCATGCGGGCCGACCTCGGCGATCGCGTCGAGCGCGAGGGCCTCGGGCGAGGTGTCGATCGGCGTGTTCATCGCGATCATCTGCTGCAGCGTTTCGCAGTCGATCACGAATTTCTCGAAGGAGGCGCAGAGCCCGCCCTCGAGCCAGCCCGCGGCGTGATAGACGATATTCGCGTGGGCGGTGTTGCAGGCCCAGAGCGAGTTCGCGCTCTCCCATGCGGCCTGGGCATCCGGGCAGTTCGCGGCGCAGGCATTGGTGGCGCGAAGCGGCAGGCCGTAGAAGCGCGCCATCTGTCCGGACATCTGCGTGGCGCGCACATACTCGGGCGTTCCGAAAGCGGGTGCCCCGGACTTCATGTCCACGTTGGAGGTGAAGGAGCCCATCACCACCGGGGCGCCGGGGCGGACCACCTGCAGGAGACAGAGCGCGGCGAGCGCTTCCGCCGTCTGCTGCACGATAGCGCCCGCGAGGGTGACCGGGGCCATCGCGCCGGAGAGCGTGAAGGGCGTGATGAAGACCGGCTGGTTGCGCGCGGCCAGCCGCATCGCACCGTCGAGCATCGGCCAGTCGTGCTTCAGCGGCGAGGAGCTGTTGATGTTGGTGAACATCCGCGGCGTCGCTTCGAAGGCCTCCCAGTCCAGCCCGCCCGCAATGCGGATCATATCCATCACGTCCTCCACCCGCTCGGTCCCGAGCGAGTAGGCATGCGCAACCTTGTCGGAGAGCACGAGCTTGTCGCGCAGGCAGTGCAGGTGGCGCACGGAGGCGTGGACATCCACGGGCTCGACCGGATAGCCGCCGATCAGATGGATGCAGTTGAAGCTCTGGCTGAGCTTCACGAGGTTGCGGTAGTCCTCCATCGTGCCGCTGCGGCGCCCGCTGTCCAGATCGGAGCAGTTCGGCGGGCTGGAGACATTGCCGAAGACCTGATGATTGCCGCCGATCGTGATGCGCCGCTCGGGGTTGCGCGGCGTGATCGTGAATTGCGACGGCACGAGGGCGATCATCTCGCGCACGAAGGCGCGGTCCATCCACACGGTGGGCGCGTCGTCCGAGACCGTGCAGCCGGCGCGTTTGAGGTGAGCGCGCGCGTCATCGTGCAGGAAGTCGATACCGATCTCCTCGAGCACCCGCATCGCCGCGTCGTCGATGGCCGCGACCTGTTCGGGCGAGAGCGGCTCCACCGGGGCATCGGTGAGCCGGTGCTCCTGCCAGGGAAGCTGCGAGATGGCCGCGCCGCCAGAGCGCCGACGGTTTGCCGCGCGCCCGCCGGCGCGTTTGCGGACGGACATTTCGGTCATCGAGCTCTCCCGCGTTTCTTCTCGCTCCGCGAAGCTTGCGCCTCGGTTTGCGGCAGGCGCTGTCCCGGATGCGTCAGCCCGTGTCGCGTTTCAGACGGGGCCCGGCGGCCCGTGGGCGCGCGGTTGCAGGGACTTGCGGGGCAGAGCGCCGGGCGTCAGTCGGGCAAGCTGTCGAGGAGAGCGGGGAGCGCTTCGATCGAGGGCAGGAGGTGGTCGGCGAGCGGGCGGAGTTCCGGCTCGCCCGCCGGGCCGGAGAGGACGCCGATGGCAAGGCCCGCGCCGGCGCCGCGAGCGGCCTGGAGGTCGTGGATACTGTCGCCGACCATCGCGACGGATGCGGGAGCCACGCCTGCGGCGGCTGCAGCGGCGAGCACCATGTCCGGCGCCGGCTTCGGCCGCGCAACACTGTCATAGCCGGCGACGAACCCGAATTCGGTGCCGATGCCCGCCGCGGCGAGTTGGCGTTCGGCCGAGGACCGGCTGTCATTCGTCCCGACCGCAAGGAAGAGGCCCCGGGCCCGCAGGCCGCCGAGAAGCCCGGGCAGGTCGGCGGCAGCCGGGACCAGCGCCGCGGGATCGCCGGCGGCGGAGAGCGCAATGGCGTTCAGCGCATCCTCCAGACCATCCACGCCGAGATCCGGCCGCCAGGGTGCCCAGAGCGTGGCGACCTCGCGCGTCGCGCCGGAGACGATGGGCGAGCCGGGCGCGAAGCCGGCGGCACCGTACCCGGCCGCCTCTGCCATCGCACGCGCGGCCGCGGCGTCGGGCGCGAGCGTGTCGATAACCTTGTCCACCACGCCCCGCCAGGTGGCCTCGAACTCGAAGAGCGTGCCGTCCTTGTCGAACACCACGGCCTGGATCCGCTCTGCCATCGCCGCGCCTCCCCTCTACTGTCGTTTGCGCGTGCCGTCGCAGGCTCGCGACCGGTTTGCAAGCGGTTCGGGGGGCGCGACGGGGCTTTAAAAGCCTGCGCGCGGCGGCTATGGCCGCGGTCATGCTTGATCCCATTCCGCTCTCTGTCTTTGTGATCACCTTCAACGAGGAGGCGCGCCTCGGGCGCACGCTCGATGCGGTGTCCTGGGCAGATGAGATCGTGGTGCTCGACAGCGGCAGTACGGATGCGACGCGCGAGATCGCGGCGGCGCGCGGCGCGCGGGTGGAGCAGGCGGACTGGCCCGGTTACGGGCCGCAGAAGGCGCGCGCCGAGGCGCTTTGCCGGCATGACTGGGTGCTGAACCTGGATGCGGACGAGGTGGTGACGCCCACTCTCGCCGCCGAGATCCGGTCACTCTTCCGGAACCAGGGTCCCGAGGGGCCGCCGCCGGGCGCCTATCGGCTCCGCATCCTCAACGTCTATCCGGGCGACGCGCGCCCGCGTCCGCTGGCGGCGGACTACGATGTCGTGCGCCTCTATCACCGCGCGGCCGGGCACTACCGGCCACATCCCCTGTTCGACCGCGTGGAGCTGGAGGAGGGGATCGCACGCGGTCGGCTGCGTGCTCCGGTTCACCACTATCCCTTCCAGAGCTGGGACGCGCTGGTGGCCAAGGAGAACCGCTACACGAGCTATGTCGCCGCGACGGCCCGTCCGCGCCCGGCGCTGCTGCTGCGCGTGCGCCTCGTCACGGAATTCCCGCTCGTCTTCCTCAAGGCCTGGCTGTTGCGCGGGCATATCCTTGGCGGCTGGAAAGGGCTGGCCTTCTCCATCGTGGTCGCCTTCACGCGCACGCTCAGGGTCATCAAGCTGCTGGAGCGCGCTACCGGGGCGGGAGCTGCGGAAAATGACAGTCCGATGAAAAAGGGTGTTGACCGCGAGGGGTGAGTCTCCATATACCGTCGCAGTCGCCGGGACACAGGCGGCTTTCAGACACGGTTGTGCGGTTGGCCGCTTCGACGGTCGCCGGCATCTTTGTCTCGCTCTTTGAAATTGAATAAGAAATCGAAGGGATATGTGGGTGGTTTGGCCTGTTTCGGCAGGTTGGCTACTAGCATATCGGCCGCATAGGGTTTGGCTTTGGCTGGGTCTGATGATTGCGGTGTCAGCGACGTTTTCTGTTTGGTTGGGGGTCCTTTCGGGGGTCTTTGGCTGGGCGGGGAATGTCCGTGATGTGCGAAGGTTTGACCTGTCAAGGAAGTTTGCGGGCATTGGTTTGTTGCGGGTGTGTTGGATTTCGGTCCTGCGCTCAAGCAGCGAAGCGGTAGCGCGCTAGAAACTTCAACTTGAGAGTTTGATCCTGGCTCAGAACGAACGCTGGCGGCAGGCCTAACACATGCAAGTCGAGCGCGCTTTCGGGCGAGCGGCGGACGGGTGAGTAACGCGTGGGAACGTGCCCTTTGGTGGGGAACAACCGCTGGAAACGGCGGCTAATACCCCATGAGCCCTTCGGGGGAAAGATTTATCGCCAAAGGATCGGCCCGCGTTGGATTAGGTAGTTGGTGGGGTAACGGCCTACCAAGCCGACGATCCATAGCTGGTTTGAGAGGATGACCAGCCACACTGGGACTGAGACA
>JBCBWF010000211.1:0-8606 GCA_039817245.1 Pseudomonadota bacterium
CTCACGACGGCGCCGCTGCAAGGCACGATGGCGATTGCTGTCAATGACGGTCGGAAATCCCGCCACTATGGCGGCGCAAGATCCAGCCACCCCGGTTGAGGGCGGACGTGTGTCACTGTCGAGCGCCTTGGCGCGTGCGCTCCCCACATAGCTGACGCGTGCCAAGGCGCTCCGGCCCGCGAGGGCCGGCCTTCGGCGGCGGGATCAGGGAGTTGGTTTGGCCCTGCGCGCGCGGCTCTGGCTGAGCCTGTAGCTCTGGCCGTTCATCTCGAGGATGTGGACATGGTGGGTCAGCCGGTCGAGGAGCGCGCCGGTAAGGCGTTCGTCGCCGAAGGTTCCGGTCCATTCATCGAAGGGGAGGTTTGAGGTGATGATCGTGGCGCCGCCTGGTCCAGCGCGTTCGCCATTGTCCCTCGGACCAATGGCGTTCCAATGGCTCACCCTTCTGCTCGAGCAGCGGCAGGTAGTGCAGCGGGTCGAAGACGAAGTCGGCGGTCTCGTAGGATCGCCGGTGCCGCCACGAGGATGCCGCTGCAGGTCTTAGGAAATGTCTTGAGCACTTCTGTTTCTTCTGATGATGAGCGGGCCGCGCCATTGAATGTGGCGCGGCCCCAGGGCGACCTCAGTTGTTCGGCCCCGGCAGCTCACGGCCGAGGAAATCCAGGATCTCGTCTGCGATGAACGATCCATGGCTCTCGAGGACGAAGTGCCCGCCGTCGAGGAGGTGGAACTCCACGTTCTCTAGGTCCGCGCGGTAGGGGTGGGCGCCGGCCTCCGGGAAGATGTGGTCATTCTTCCCCCACAGGATCAGCGTCGGCGGCTGATGCGCGCGGAAAAGAGCCTGCCAGTCGGGATAGAGCGCCACGTTCGTGCGATAGTCGTAGAACATGTCGAGCTGGATCGCCTGATTGCCAGGCCGGTCGAGGCCGTACTGGTCGGTGATCCAGGTATCAGGGCTGATCAGCGTCGGGTCGGGTTGGCCATGCGTGTACTGCCACTCGGTGGCGCCGACGCTGAGGAGCTTGCGCAGACCCTCGCGATCGGCATCGGCGCCGCTCTCCCAATAGGCCTTGATCGGGTCCCAGAACTCGAGCAGGCCCTCATCATAGGCGTTGCCGTTCTGAATGATGAAGGCAGCGACGCGCTCTGGATCCGCGGCGAAAACGCGGTAGCCGATGGGTGCGCCGTAATCCATCAGATAGACGGCAAACCGATCTACCTCCTTGGCCTCGAGGAAGCGGTCCACGAGCTCGGCCATCTTGGCAAAGCTGTAGTCGAACGCGTCATGCGCCGGCATCGAGGACTGCCCATAGCCAGGATAGTCGGGAGCGAGCACGTGATAGCGCTCAGCGAGATCTGGGATCAGATTGCGGAACATCTGGCTCGACGTCGGAAAGCCGTGCAGCAAGAGCACGGTCGGCGCGGTCGGATCCCCCGCCTCGCGATAGAAGATGTCGAGGCCGTCGATCTCGATCGTACGATGGTGAACCGTGGCCGAGGGCGCAACGAGAGCGGTCTCACCCGCGAGCGCGGCAGTCGCATGGAGGCTGAGTGTCGCAATGCCCGCGAGGGCGAGGGCGGTCATGCTGGCGCGCACTGCAGCGCGCGGGCGCATCCGGAAAGTGGTCATAACTGTCTCCATTCTCGGGTGAAAGCGCTTCAGGCGCCGATGAACGAAACCGCCTCATCGGTGCTCCACACCGCGTTGGCGATCATCCGGAAGTTGATGAGAGAGGCCAGGTAGCCGTCGCCCTCCGGCACCTTGGCGCCGGCGGTGGCATCGCGGACCACAGCGACCTCGAAGCCGTTCTCCAAGAGATTGCGCATGTGGCTTTCGACGCAGAGGTTCGAGGACATTCCTGCCAGGACGACCTGATCAACGCGCTTCTTACGCATCTGCAGCGCGAGATCGTTCTGCTCGGGCCCATAGACCTTGTGCGGCGAGCAGATCACGGTCTGGCCGTCGTATATGTACGGTTTGTAGCGCTCCAGCCAGTCGGCGCCGGAGCCCTCGAAACCGGTCATGTCGAGCGGGCTCGGCCGGTCGAACATCCCGATGTTGTGCATCACCTTCTCGAGCGTCCCCTCGAAGGCCCAGCTATGGTCGTGCGGGAAGTACTGATGCGGGGATATGAAGACCGGCAGCCCCACGGCCTTGGCCGAGATGAAGAGCCGCTCGATGTTCTCAACCACGTTGTGCTCGGTCACACTTTCGCCAACGACGCCCCAGGCGACGCCATCCTCGTGGAGGAAATCGTTCTGGGGATCCACCACCACCAGGGCGGCACGCCCCGGATCGAAGGTCATGGTACTGGGGGGAAGCACGCCCTCCGCCGGTTCGGCATAGGCGCTCTGGTCAGTTGCCTGCGCCGCCGCATCACCCACCAGGGCGGCCGTCGCCGTCGCTGCCAGCCCGCCAGTCAGCACGCAACGCCTTGTCGTCGTCTCGTCTTCGCACATTGGCCTCGTCCTCTCCTTGGGTAGCCGCCGGTGCCGCCGGCGCCCTTCGGCATCACCCGCTCCTCCTGGCCTCGCGCCGAGTGGCGCACTGCCGTCTGTTGTGCGTTCAGGGTACGCAGCTGCCAGCGGCGTGCCTTTCAGGACGATGACGGGCCTTGTCGCGAGGATGCTGTTCTGCGTCGCCGGCCGCTCAGGAATGGTGCGCCTTGCGATAGGCGGCAGGCGTGGCACCAACGAGCGCGCGAAAGCAGGTGGTGAAATGCGACTGGCTGGAGAAGCCGCAACAGTAAGCGATCTCTGCAAGGGGGTAGTCGACCGTCTCGAGAAGCGTGCGCGCGCGGTCCACTCGGCGCTGTGCGACGTAGCGCGAGGGCGATCTGCCCACCGTGGCGGAGAAGGCGCGCGAGAAATGCGCCGCGCTCAGGCAGGCCACCCCGGCGAGCTCGAAGAGGCTGAGATCCCCTCCGAGATTGGCCTCGACATAGTCCATCACGCGCCTCAGCGCGTTCGGGGTCAGCTTAGTGGAGGACCGCTCGGCAAGGGGTGCCTCGCAGAGGCGCTGCACCTCGGTCAGGGCGAGGCAGGCAAGCGATTCCGCGACGAGCCTGCCGCCGGGATTGCCATTGAGGACGAAGTCGCGGCCCATTTGCGCGATCCTATGGGCGTTCTCGCTACCCATACCGAGCAGAGCATGTTTGTCGCGCGGCTTGCCGCTGCTTTGCTCGATCGTCTCCCAAAGATGCGAGGGCGCGCGGATGTTCACGAACTCCGCGCCGGCCTGCGTCCGGTGCGATTTGACTTCAGCACCATTGGGGGCAAAGCCCAACTGACCTGATGTTGCGACAACGGCATGCGCCTTGTCCGTGTCCATGCTGACGTCATAGCTCATTGGGCCGAGGTGCAGGGTGATCGTGTCCGTGTCGGCGAGGTAAAAGACGTCGAACGGATCGCCCGTGTTCAGGTCGATGCTGACCTCGCCCGCGGAGAAACGCCGTCCGCGTGGTGGCGCGCCTTGCGATTTCTCGAGCATCCGCACCTCGCTCGTTGTGGCGGAAACAGCGGCACTTACCACCCGCAGCAGACACAGCGCAGGCGTCGGCACCGCGATCGGCGGTCCGGGGTTTGAAGAAATGGTTGTTCGTGGTGGTCAGGCCTTGAGTTGCCGCCTGAAGGCTGACGGCGTCGCTCCGGTCGCACTCTTGAAAGCGGCCGTGAAGTGCGACTGGGTGGCAAATCCGCAGTCGAGCGCGATCTCGGAGATGGGTGCGGCCGTGCGCGAGAGCATGGCCGTGGCCCGGGCGATCCGGCGACGCTGCACGTATCGATGCGGCGTCTCTCCAAACGAGCCGCGGAAAGCGCGCGCAAAGTGGTGGACCGAGAGGCAGGCCACATCCGCAAGCGCCGCGACCGACAGGTCTTCGCCGAGATTGTCCTCGATGTACTCGCGCACGCGGCGGATGCGCCGATCAGTGTTGTTGCGTGGCACACTGTCCTGCACGAGCTTCGGTGCGCTGACCTCGAGCACCTGGCCGCAGATTGCGAGGGCCAGCCCCTCGAGCAGAAGCCTGTTCGGCGTGCCGTCCATCACGCAACCGACAGCCTGCGCGGCGATCGCAGCAGCACCCGGCACCGGTGTGTAGTCTTGGAGCTGCAGATCGATCGGCGCACCGGCAAGGCTATCGAGCACGGATGGTGCGACCTCCATCACGAGATCTGTGGTGTGGTTAGCGCCGGCCAGCCGCATATCCGTGCCCGCAGGCAGGACCATCACCCCCCCTTGCGGGTGAATACGTTCCTCCTCGCGGTCCGAGCAGAATGCCACCCGAAAGGGCAACCCCCCGTTCAACTCGACATTTATGAGGTGGTGGTCACCGCGGTAACGCACCGAGCAAGGGCCAGGCCGCAGCGCCAGGATCCGGATGCCACAGAGCGTGACTTCATGAGCGAACTCCGGGAGCCGCGTGATCGGCTCCGGCGTCTCGAGCAGATCCAGGGCCTTGTAAAGGTGGGTCTTGTCCATGTTGGTCTCCCCAAGCACTGTCTCAGGCTGATCTCAGTCCACACTGACTTGTTGGCCCTGGCGCCACGCACCTCCTTCGCGGCGATACGTTGCGGCATGCACGTCATCCAACCAAGCCCAAAGTGTGAGGGTCGGCGCCGGCCCACTGCGCAACTCATGCCGCTGATGGGGCCCGATGACCGCGAAGTCGCCATTGTTGACGCGGAAGGCATTTTTGGCGTGGCCAACGATGCAATCGAGATGAGACGACAGTACAAAGTAGATCTCCGCGGCCCCATGGGCGTGTTCGCAGTACCGCGTGGAGGGCCCAAAGAGCGCGAACCCGAAGCGAACACTGTCGTCCATCACCGGACCCGTCGGCCCGATCAGTTCGCCGAATGCCGTGTTGTCACGGAAGCTCGCCGACCAAGACGACGCAGCATGGGGGGGGCGCCAAGTGGCATAACCGACCGTCTCGCGCAGCGGAAAGGCCCGCGCCGTCACGCTCGGCGTCGTGGCACTCTCAATAGCGAGCGGCAGCCATTCGAGCGCGGGTGTTGCGGCGCCTGGCAACGAGGGATTGCGGGCCGCCGGATCAGCACTCAGCAATGCAATCCCCAGCCTGCGCAGCGTCTCGTGGTCGCTGTCGTTCGCACGTTCGCCCTCTATGATCGCGCGCTCCGAGAACCACACAGCAAGTCTGCGAATTGGATGATGCACCGACCGTCTCCCCGTTCTTGACGAGTTGACTATGCGCAAGCGTCGGACGGACCGCTTCCCGGGAACTGCCCTGGATTTTCGGATTCTTGATCTTTGGCTGCCTTCCGGCGAGGCGCCGGCGCAGCGGCAATCTCCATCCGACCGGTGCCGCCCGAACCGCGCGGCACCAACCGGCGCCTCGCGCTCGGCGCGATTGCCGGCTTTCGCCACGGTGGAGGTGCGAGAACGCATCTGCAGCAAACTTCCGCTTTGCCGCCCTCGCGCCGTGGAATCGCGCTCCCAGTGTGCGCATCTGCAGCGAACGTCGGCTTCGTTTGTCGCCGGGAATTTGGCGCGCTCATGCAGTGAAGTTCCGCTTTCCACACAATTCTGTGGAAAAACAATGTGTTGCGGCGCGGCAGAAGCGACTTGAAGAGGGTGCCCAACAGCTCCCTCACGCAGGTGCAGGAAGGAGCTTGGCCATCTTGCGGAGGTTCTGGGCGGTGGCGGCGAGGGTGAACTCGTCTTTGGCGCCGTTCGGTCCTCTCAGGCGCAGGCGATCGAGGCCGAGGATCTTCTTCATGTGCGCAAACAGCATCTCGACCTTCCTGCGAGCGCGGCGAGACGCGACAAAGGCATCGGTTTTCGCGATCTCTCGAGCGAGGTCGCGGGCGCCTTCATGGATTGAACGTGTGATCTTCCGGCTCGATGTCTTCGGGCAGCAGCGCGCCTTGAAAGCGCAGGCCGAGCAGTCGGCTTTCGCGGCCCTGTATTGGACTGTCTCATCGTCCTTCGGCTTCGCGCGGATCGTCTGGAAGTTGCGCCGGGCCGGCAGCAACTCCTGGCCGGCAGGGCAGAAGTAGCGGTCCTTGCGCGCCTCGAAGGTGAAGTCGACGCGGGCGAAGGAGCCGTCGTCATGGCCCGACTTGTCGATCACCGGCACATGCGGCTCGATCCCTTTCCCCTCGACCAACCAGCCGAGGGTCTCGGCATTGCCGTAGGCGCCGTCGCCGACGAAGCGCTCCGGATAAAGACCGGTCCGCGCCTGCGTCTTGTCGAGCATATCGAGGGCCGCACTGACTTCAGCCTGGCGGATCGGCGCGGTGGTCTCGACGTCGACGATCACGGCGTTGTCCAGATCCACAAGGTAGTTCGTCGAGTAGGCGAAGATCGAGTAGGTCTTCTTCGCCCCGGTGAACCGTGCGGCAGGATCGACCGGCGAGAGCACCTTTGGCTTGACCGGCGTCGCGTCGCCAAACGCCTCGTCGTCGAGCGTCTCGAAGTATTCCTCCACGGCCCGGGTCACCCGCTCGGGCGCCCAGTCCGCGGCATCGACCTTGTTCAGCCGCTTCGCGTTCGCCTGGACGATCGAGGCGTCGACACCGAACGCCTCACCACCGACGAGCCCCTCGGCGATGCAGCGCGCCAGCACCGTCTCGAACAGATGGCGGAAGAGATCGCTGTCACGGAAACGCCCATGCCGGTTCTTGGAGAAGCTCGAATGGTCGGGCACCGGGTCGGTCAGATCGAGCCGGCAGAACCAGCGGAAGGCGAGGTTGACGTGGACCTCCTCGCAGAGCCGCCGCTCGGAGCGCACGCCGAAGCAATAGCCGACCAGGAGCATCCGGATCATCAGCTCGGGATCGATCGAGGGCCGTCCGATCGTGCTGTAGTAGGGCGCGAGGAAGCTCCGGATTTCCGACAGGTCCAGAAACCGGTCGATCTTCCGCACCAGATGGTCCTGGGGAACGTGATCCTCCATCGAGAACCCGTAAAACAGCGACCCCTGCGCCACTTGCCGCGGTCCCATCATCGCCCGATCCTCCCTCTTCTTCAGACGAGTGAATCAGGCAGCCACGACGACTTCAACGCCTCCTTTTTCAACATGGGGTAATGGCCTGACCGCTCATAGCCGATGACCGCTACTGTGATTGTGGCACAGAAGAGGAGAGAGACCATGGAGTACTTTGCCGGGTTGGACGTCTCGCTCGAGACGACGCATGTCTGCGTCCTCGATCGCGATGGAACGGTGGTGCTCGAGATTGCAGCTCCGTCATCGCCTGAAGCCATCGCAGCGGCCTTGTCTGCGGCTCCAGTTTGCTCGCGCGTGGTCTTTGAGACCGGACGCATGGCGCCGATGCTGCACCACGGCTTGGCCGAGCTTGGCGTACCCGTCGTCTGTATCGAGAGCCGGCAGGCCTATCAGGCACTGAAGACGCTGGCGACGCACAAGACGGACCGCAATGATGCGCGCGGATTGGCGCATCTCGCGCGGACGGGTTTCTTCAAGCCCGTGCATGTGAAGTCGCTGCCGGCCCACGCGGTGCGCGCGTTGATCATGGCGCGCAAGAAGCTCGTCGGTCAGCGTGTCATGCTGGAGAACCAGATCCGCGGTCTGGCCGTCGTTTTTGGCGCGCGCTTGCCGCGCGGGCTGAGCCCCGCGTTTGTCCAGCAGGTGCTGGCCATGAGCGATGGGATCCAAGGTCTCTCCGGCGCGATGCGCGGCCTGGTCGCCGCCCGCGCAGCCGTCCTCGAGGCCATCGCGGCTATCGACACCGACATCCGCAAGCTGGTTCGCGCTTCTGACGCATGCCGGCGGTTGATGGCGATCCCAGGCGTCGGTCCGCTCACCGCGCTCGCCTTTACGGCGGCCATCGACGATCCCGAACGCTTCCGACGATCACGCGATGTCGGCGCCTATTTCGGTCTCGTCCCGCGGCGGTATCAGTCGGGAGAGATCGACTACGTCGGCAGCATCTCGAAGGTCGGCGACCGGCGCGTCCGCACGCTGCTCTATGAAGCGGCCAACGTCATGCTCACGCGCTACAAGGGACCGCTGAAGCTGAAGGACTGGGCCATCGCCATCGCGAAGCGCACGTCGATGCGCAAGGCCCGGATCGCACTCGCCAGGCGGCTCGCCGTCATCATGCACGCGATGCTGCGCAACCGCACCGAGTTCCAACCCGCCTGAGCAGTAGCGACGAGACAGGAGGCCGAACCGAGCTCCCGAGCGGAAGCGACGCCCCAGGGAGGGAGCGGATGATGGCGTGAATTCCGTAGCATGCGGCCGGCGGCGCCGACCGACTGCGTTTTCAACCTCGCCACTCCGCAACCAGCTGACCCCATCAAGCGCCTCTGAGCGCGCAGAGAACGCAGACACCTGAAGGCGGCGCAACGCTCATATCGAGTGGAAAGACCTTGACCCATTAGAGAACGGCATTCGCCCCTTTTTACTCCAGAAAACTGCCGAGCAAGTGCATCAGAACATGCCGTCGAGATCCATCGACTGGTGAGGCACGCCAATGATCTGGATGCGGTCTTCGGCGATCCGGTAGAAGATGATGTGCGAGCCCTCTCTCCATGATCTGAGGTGTGGCGCGATCTCCGGGCGGGGGCGGACGAGCATCGGGTTCTCAGTGAGCCACTAGACGCGCGTGAATAGCGCATC
>JBCBWF010000008.1:0-35302 GCA_039817245.1 Pseudomonadota bacterium
ACCTGCGCGAGGCCACGCGCCCGCATGTGTTCTCCGACTGCTTCGAGACGCCCATCCTGAAGAACGCCCTCGGCGACAGCGCGGGCGTGATCGGTGCCGCCTGGCTCTGGCCGGAACCGGAGACGGCCGCTACACCGGGCTCAGAGCCACGCCGGAGCCCCTGGATGACCGCCAAACCCGATGCCCGCCCAGAAATACGCCCAGAGACCCGTGATGCGCGCCTGAAGCGGCTGCGGATCCGAAGCTGGCGCCGGGGCACGCGCGAGATGGATCTGATCCTCGGCCCCTATGCCGACGGCGCGCTGCAGGATTTGGACGAGGGCGGCCTCGCGGCCTATGAGGAGCTGCTCGAGGAAAACGACCAGGATCTCTACGCCTGGATGGCCGGGACGGCGCCCGCGAGCCTGCCGCATGAGGCGACGGTGGCGCGCATCCGCGCCTGGCACAAGATCTGAGAGGTCCCGCGGCAGCCGGGGCACGGACAACAGCGAGGGAGGAACGGGCATGGCCGAGATCGGCTTCATCGGGCTGGGCAATATGGGCGCCCATATGGCGCGCAACCTCGTGGCCGCGGGCCATGGCGTGACCGGGTTCGACCTTGCCGAGCCCGCCCTCGCGGCGCTGGAGGCGGCGGGCGGCCGGCGGGTGGCGAGTGCCGCCGAAGCGGTGGCCGGGGCATCGGTCGTCGTGACCGCGCTGCCGGCCGCGCGCCATGTGGAGGCGGTCTATCTCGGCGAGGCCGGCGTGCTCGCCGCAGCCCCCGCGGGCAGCCTCTTCATCGACACCTCGACCATCGATGTGGACACGGCGCGGCGGGTCGCCGCAGCGGCGGAGGCGGCGGGCCAGCGGATGGTCGACAGCCCCATGTCCGGCGGCGTCGGCGGGGCGGAGGCGGGCACGCTCACCTTCATGGTCGGCGGGCCGGACGAAGCCTTCGCCGCCGCGCGCCCGGTGCTGGAGGCGATGGGGCGCAGCATCTTCCATGCGGGCGCGGCGGGCGCGGGCTCGGCGGCCAAGATCTGCAACAACATGATGCTGGCGATCCAGATGATCGCGGTCTCGGAAGGGTTCAACCTGGCTGAGCGCCTCGGCCTAGAGGCTCAGAAACTCTACGAAATCTCCTCCACCGCGACCGCGCGGTGCTGGTCGCTCAACGACTATTGCCCGGCGCCGGGGCCCCAGCCCAACGCGCCCTCCAACCGCGACTATGCCCCGGGCTTTGCGGCGGAGCTGATGCTGAAGGACCTGCGAATCGCCATGTCGGCCGCCCAGAGCGCCGGCGCGCATGTGCCCCTCGGCGCCCAGGCCACGCAGCTCTACGGGCTGATGGCGCTTGCCGGACAGGCAGACAGCGACTTTTCAGGGATTATCCGGCTTCTTCGCGGTGAATTCGTTGCATCCCATTAACCTTGTGTTTGCGCTTTCCGGCGCAGCCTCAAACGGCGTACCGCCCGACCAGTATGGTTGTGAGTTGAGGAGAAGAACGAATGCGTACTGCCCACGTCCTTGATGCCCCCTTCCTGACGACCGGCAACTCGGCGCTGCCCGCCTATCTCGAGACGGTGATGCTGGTCGAACGGATGCACCGAGAGCTTCTGGAAACGGTGAAGGCCGAACTCGAGCGCCTGGGGCGCAGCGACGCGACGGCGGTGCAGGCACTGATGCTCTTCTACCTGGCGGACCGGGAGATGACGGCGGGCGAGCTCGGCACGCGGGGCCTCTATCAGGGCTCGAACGTCTCCTACAATCTCAAGAAGTTGATCGAGGGCGGCTATGTGCATCATCGCCGCTGTGCCGCGGACCGGCGCGCCGTGCGGCTGCGGCTGAGCAGCAAGGGCGCCGAGATCCACGCCATCGTCGCGCGCCTCTTCCAGCGCCAGGCGGATGCGATCGCGGACACGAACGACACGCGCGGACTGCCGTTGGGGATTCTCAACGAAGGTCTGCGCCTCGTTCGCGAGGGTCAGAGCGCCGCCGCCACTCAGGGTTTCTAAGCTCCGACCCTGATTTCGCGGACACATATCCGCCGCAAACCAGCCCTATTGTCCCGTACTGGGAAGATCGTAGGCCGTTCCCCCGGATTCGTCGTGCGTCAATTGTTGAATTCGTATAAATGCTGCGTTAAGGCTCGCCTTACAGGCGAAAAATCTGGCATAAAAATGCCGGGGGACATGACGAGCAGGAGCTGCCCGAATGGAGCTTCGGGGCTTTGACAGCTACAGCGTCTCTCTTGGAGACGAGCTGCGTGGGGAACGGGCGTGCAGGGGCTGGAGCTTGCGAGATGCTTCCAGACAACTCTGCATCCGGCCCGAACTTATTGAAGCAATAGAGAACGCGGACGTCGGTCGGTTTCCAAATCGAAGCGTCGTCCCCGGCTATGTGCGCTCCTATGCACGCGCCCTCGGGCTCGATGCCGACGAGATCTACCAGCGCTTCTGCCACGAATCGGGGTTTGAATCTTCGCTTGTCACCTTCGGGATGACCGCGAGCGAGGCTGGCTCCGCCAACCGGTCGGGCGGTGCGGCGATCTCCGGTGCGGTGGGCGCGGACTTCACGCTCTCGCGCTTTGCCGTGCGCCCCGCGCCGCGGCGCGTCGGAGCCGCCGTCTCGCTCGGCGGGCTGGTCTCGGGCCTCGCGCTGATGCTGCTCGTCGGCGGTCTCGGCTATGGCGGCTATGCGCTGCTGCAGGACATCCAGCGGGTGGGCTTCGCGCCGCTGCCCGAAGCGCCGGTCGTCGTCGCCGATGCGCCGGAGATCGCGACGCCGGCCTATGAGACGCCCGCCTATGCGACCGCGACAGTCGCCCGCCCCGCCGCCAGCGCCTATGGCACCGGCGGCGTGCTGCTCGGCTACGCCGCCGCGGAGACCGTGCCTGCGACGCGGGTGAACGGGCGGGACGGTCCGATCTCCGCGATCAATCCCGATGCGGTCGGCCTCGTGCAGCCCCTCAGCGTGGCCGCGCCCTACGAGCCGACACCGGCCGAAGAGGCGGCGAGCGCGGAGGCCTCCGCGAGCCCGATCCTCGGACGCAAGTTCATGGCGCCCAAGGCGCTCGCCGCCCTCAACGCGCGCGAGAAGGCGGCCGAACCGGTCAGCCCCGCCGCCCTCGCCCTCGGCGCGGTGAACGAGCCGTCCAACCGCGTCACGGTGCTGGCGAGCGACCGCGCCTGGGTGCGCGTGCGCGATGGCGAGGGTGCGGTGCTCTTCGAGGGCATCATGTCCCCCGGCGACCGTTTCGAGCTGCCCGAGCGCGTCGAGGCCGCGACCCTGCGCGCCGGCAATGCGGGCGGCGTCTTCATCGGGCTCGGCGGCGAGCGCTTCGGCCCCCTCGGCCGCTCCGGCGCCGTGGTCAAGCGCGTGTCGCTGCGCGCCGAGGATGTGCGCGAAGGCTACGAGTTCGCCGGAAGCGTCGCCGAGATCGACGAGATCAACAGCGCTGCGGCCGAGTAACCCTCCGCTCAAATCGCACGCCACGCCCGCCCCTCAGCCTCGACAGCCGGCCGCCGGCTGCCTAGTTTGCCGCCCAAAGCCCTGCTGAGCCGCGATCGCCGAGGGAGGCCCGCCGTGAGCATCAACCACATCCGTCCGTGGCGAAACATCTACCGCCGCGAGAGCCGCAAGATCCGCGTCGGCCGCGTCGAGGTGGGCGGGGACGCGCCGATCTCGGTGCAGACGATGACCAACACGCTCACCACGGATGTGCAGGCGACGATCCGGCAGGTGAACGACTGCGCGGAGGCGGGTGCCGATATCGTGCGCATCTCGGTGCCGGATGTCGAAAGCTCCGAAGCCCTGAAGCAGATCATCCCGCATGTGGATGTGCCGATCGTGGCGGACATCCATTTCCACTACCGCCGCGGGATCGAGGCTGCGGAGGCCGGTGCGGCCTGCCTGCGCATCAACCCGGGCAATATCGGCGACGAGAAGCGGGTCAAGGAGGTCATCAAGGCCGCCCGCGACCACGACTGCTCGATCCGCATCGGCGTGAACGCGGGAAGCCTCGAGAAGCACCTCCTCGAGAAGTATGGCGAGCCCTGCCCGGACGCGATGGTGGAGAGCGGTCTCGATCACATCAAGATCCTGCAGGACAACGACTTCCACGAGTTCAAGATCTCTTGCAAGGCCTCCGACGTGTTCATGGCGGCGGCCGCGTATCAGCAGCTTGCCGAGGCGACGGATGCGCCGATCCATCTCGGCATCACCGAGGCCGGCGGGCTGATGAGCGGGACCATCAAGTCCGCCATCGGTCTCGGCAACCTGCTCTGGATGGGAATCGGCGACACGATCCGCGTCAGCCTCTCCGCCGATCCGGTGGAGGAGGTGAAGGTGGGCTACGAGATCCTGAAGTCGCTGGGCCTGCGCCACCGCGGCGTCAACATCATCTCCTGCCCCTCCTGCGCGCGCCAGGGCTTCGACGTGATCAAGACGGTGGAGCGGCTGGAGGACCGGCTGGCGCATATCAAGACGCCGATGTCGCTCAGCATCATCGGCTGCGTGGTGAACGGGCCGGGCGAAGCGCTGATGACCGATGTGGGCTTCACCGGCGGCGGTGCGGGCTCGGGCATGGTTTATCTCGCCGGCAAGCAGGACCACAAGATGGACAACGACCGGATGATCGACCACATCGTGGAGCTGGTGGAAAGGCGCGCCGCCGAGATCGACGCGGCCAACGCGGCGGAAGAGGCGGCGGCCAAGGCGACCGCGGCGGAGTGAGGCCGCTCTCGCCGGGCTGCACGGCCGCCGGGCCGGGGCGCGCCGACAGAAGGGAGCGCGGATGCGACGCTGGTTGGTGCGCGGGGTCGGCCTGCTCCTCGTCCTCGTCTCGGCCTGCGGGCTGATGGTGCGGGGCAGCGAGCACGATCCCGCCGTCTGGCATATCGATCCGCTCGTGACGGAGCGGACGGGAAAGCCCAACGACTATCTGGCAGCGCCAGAGGGCACCACCGCGGCTGCCCCGGACCGGGTCCTGACCCGCGCGCCGGCGGACCCGCTGGGGGCCTTCGACCGCGCCGCCCGCGCCGCGCCGCGAGTGGAGGTCGTCGCGGGCGGCCCGGCCGAGGGCTTCGTGACCTATGTGCAGCGCTCCGCACTCATCGGTTTCCCGGACTACGTGTCGGTGCACGCGGTGGAGACGCCGTCGGGCCCGTCCCTCGCGGTCTGGTCGCGCTCGCGCTACGGCTATTCGGATCTCGGCGTGAACAAGGCCCGGATCGAGGGGTGGCTGGCGGAGGCAGGCTTCGAATAGCCGCACCCGGTCAGACGCCCGGGCAACCCTCTTCCTGATGGCGCCAGATCACGAGGTTGCGCGCCTGCTCGCAGCGCGAGGTGACGAGGCGGGAGCCGATCTGCAGGCAGGCGATCTGCCCGACCTCCACGCGCCGCCCGTCGCTGTCGGTGCAGTAGCAGTCCGGATAGGAGTACCCCTCCTTCGCCGGCGGGCGCTGCCAGTCCGCCGCGAGGCGCACCGCATCGCGCCAGAGCGGGCCGCCCGCTGTCCCGGCAGGGGCGCTGCCGGCGGCTAGGGCGATCAGCGTTGCGGCGACGGAGATCCGTAACATGTCGAAAAGGCTACACAACGAAGACCATGCTGCATAGCGCCAACTTGACGCCGTGCGCGGGCCGGGCGTAAGCGGCGCGCATGGTACCCGAACAGCGGTTGGACGAGATCATCGCGCGCGCGGAGTTTCTCGAGGCCAAACTCAACGATGTGAGCGAGCCCTCCGAGATTGCGTCGCTGAGCAAGGATTACGCGGCGCTGCGCCCCGTCGTCGCGCAGATCCAGGCGTGGCGGCAGACGCGGGCGGCGCTGGAGGAGGCGCGCGCGCTGCTGGACGACCCGGAGATGCGGCTCCTGGCGCGCGAGGAAGTGTCGGAGCTCGAGACCCGGCTGCCGGAGCTGGAGCATGCGCTGCGCCTTGCCCTCCTGCCGCGCGACGCGGCGGATGAGGGGGCGGCGATCGTGGAGATCCGCCCGGGCAGCGGCGGCGAGGAGGCCGCACTCTTCGCCGGCGACCTCCTGCGCATGTATGCCCGCTTCGCCGAGGCGCAGGGCTGGCGCATGGAGGTGCTGGAGGAGACACCGACCGATCTCGGCGGCCTGCGGGAGGGAATCGCGGCCATCCGCGGCGAGGGCGTGTTCGCGCGGCTGAAGTTCGAGAGCGGCGTGCACCGGGTGCAGCGCGTGCCGGCGACCGAATCGCAGGGGCGAATCCATACCTCGGCCGCCACTGTGGCCGTGCTGCCGGAGGCGGCGGATGTCGATATCGCGATTCGGCCGGAGGATCTGCGCGTGGACACCATGCGCGCCTCGGGCGCGGGCGGGCAGCATGTGAACACCACCGACTCGGCCGTGCGGCTGACCCATATCCCCACCGGCATCGTGGTGACCGCATCGGAGAAGTCGCAGCACCAGAACCGCGCCCGCGCCCTCGAGGTGCTGCGCGCGCGCCTCTACGACCTCGAGCGCCAGAAGGCCGATCGCGCGCGGGCGGCGGACCGGAAGGGCCAGGTCGGTTCGGGCGACCGCTCCGAGCGCGTGCGCACCTACAACTTCCCCCAGGGCCGCGTGACCGACCACCGCATCGGGCTCACGCTGCACAAGATCGACCAGGTGATGGCCGGGGACCTGACGGAGCTGACCGATGCGCTGATCGCCGCGGACCAGGCCGCGCGGCTGGCGGAGGCCGGGGCGTGAGCGCCGCGCGACAGACCACGCCGCCCGATGCCGGAGACGCCGCCGGCGCGCTGCAGGCAGGCGCGCCCTGGGACACCCTCCTCGCCGCCGCCGCTGCGCGCCTCGCCGCGGCCGGCGTGGCCGATGCCGGGCGCGACGCGCGGCTCCTCGCCCGCGCGGCCGCGGGCCTCGGCGCCGCCGGCTTCGCCGTGGCGGGTCGCGATGCGCCAACCCTCGGAATTTTCGACAAATTCGCCGCAATGATCGATCGGCGCGCGGCACGGGAACCGGTTTCACACATCCTCGGAACCCGTGCCTTCTGGCGCCACGAGTTCCGCGTCACCCCCGATGTGCTCGATCCGCGGCCGGAGACGGAGGGGCTGGTGGCCGAGGCGCTGGCGGGCCGGCCGGCGGCGCGCATCCTCGATCTCGGCACCGGCACCGGCTGCATCCTGCTCAGCCTTCTCGCCGAATGGCCCGGTGCGGAGGGGGTGGGCACGGATCTCTCCGAGCCCGCGCTCGCCGTTGCGCGCGAGAATGCCGGGCGCCTCGGCCTCGCCGCGCGCACCCGCCTCGTCCGCGCGGACTGGCTCGACGGGGTCGATGGCCGCTTCGATCTGATCGTCTCGAACCCGCCCTATATCAGAGCCGAGGAGCACGAGACGCTCGCGCCGGAGACACGGTTGCACGAGCCGCGCATGGCGCTCACCCCCGGCGGAGACGGGCTCGACGCCTACCGTCGGATCGCGGCCGGAGCGCCGCAACACCTCGCTCCCGGCGGCCGGCTCCTCCTCGAGATCGGGCCGACACAGGCGACCGCCGTCTCCGATCTTCTCGCCGCAGCGGGCCTCGGCCCTGTCCTGATCCGGCGCGATCTCGACGGTCGGGACCGGATTCTCCAGGCGCAGTGCGTAAGAAAGTGGTCCGACCCGTAAAAAACGCCGTTGAGCACAGCCTGAAACGCTTTATAGAGAGAGGGGCTCTACAGACGCGCCGGGTGGGACACCTGCAGCGCAGGGGGTGGAGCTTCTAAGAAACATCCGCTTGCCGCCGCTCGGCCGATACAGGCAGGCACGGTACCAGCACGGGCCCGGTCCGCGACCCTTTTGCCGCGCCCCCTTGCGATCAAAGCCGCATAATAAAACCAGAACGAGATGAGACCAGCACAGAAATCCAACCGGGCGCGTGGCCGCGGAAACCGCAAAAATGGCGGTGGCGGCGGCGGGAACAACATCAATCGCGTGTATGAGAGCGCCGGGCCCGAGGGCAAGGTGCGGGGCACGCCGCAGCAGATCGTGGACAAGTATCTCTCGCTTGCGCGCGACTCCCAGACATCCGGAGACCGGGTGACCGCGGAGAACTTCCTCCAGCACGCGGAGCACTATCAGCGCATCCTGCTCCAGGCGATGGGCGCGCAGTCCGAACGGCGCGACAACAACAGCGCGGATGAGGACGACGAGTCCGAGAGCACGCTGCCCGGCACCGGCGCACAACCCAACGGCACGGTCGCCCACGAGCCCGCGGCCGACGAGGGCAACGGCGCACGCGGGCCTGCGCGTCAGGCCGAGACCGAGACCCCGCGCGCCGAGAGTGCAGAGGCGGCCGGCGACCACGGTGCCGCGGATGTCTCGGCCCCCGGCGCCCCCCAGCCCGAGACCGAGGGCGATCCGGGCGGCATCGGTGCCCTGGCCACGATCGATGCGGGCAGCGGGGAGGCGCCGAGCTCGCTCCTCGTGGAGACCGAAGAGATCGCGAAGAGCCAGCCCCGCCGCCGCCGCTCCAACGGCCGCGCCAAGACCGCGAAGAAGCGCGACGCCGAGACGGAGGGCGATGCCCCCGCGGCGGAGGCCCCGGCGGAGACGCCCGCTCCCGCGGCCGAAAGCCGGCCGGTGGAGAACGGCGACGCCTGAACTCGTTCTCTGCGACGCCGGCGCCCGCTCAGACGGCGCGCTCCGCCGCCGCCGCGAGCGCCAGGAACTCGTCGAGCGTGAGCGTCTCGGCACGGCGTGTGCCGTCGATCCCGGTCTCCTGCAGCAGGCGTGACGCGTCCCCGGCCCCCTTCAGGGACTGGCGCAGCATCTTGCGCCGCTGCGCGAAGGCCGCGGCCGTCACACGCGAGAGCGCTCCGGGTGCGACGGGGGCCCGCGGCTCGGCCGGCACGAGATGCACCACGCTCGAGGTGACCTTCGGCGGGGGCGTGAAGGCCTTGGGGCCCACATCGAAGGCGATCCGCGCCCGCGCGCGCCACTGGCAGAGGACCGCGAGCCGGCCATAGGCGCCAGTGCCCGGTGCCGCCACGATGCGCTCCGCCACCTCGCGCTGGAACATCAGCGTGAGGGAGGCCCACCAGGGCGGCCAGTCCACCGGGCTCATCCAGCGCACGAGAAGCTCGGTGCCGATATTGTAGGGCAGGTTGGCGACGATCCGGGGCGCTGCGCTGCGCAGATCGGGCCGCGGGTCGAGCGCAAGCGCGTCGCCCTCCAGCACCGTCAGCCGGCCGGGATAGGCGGCCTCGATCTCGGCCAGCGCCGCGAGGCAGCGCGCATCGCGCTCGATGGCCACCACATGCGCGGCCCCCTCCATCAGGAGCGCGCGGGTGAGGCCGCCGGGGCCGGGGCCGATCTCGACCACCTCCGCGCCCTCCATGGGCCCGGAGGCGCGCGCGATGCGGCGGGTGAGGTTCAGATCGAGCAGGAAGTTCTGGCCGAGCGACTTGCGCGCCGAGAGACCGTGGCGCGCGATCACCTCTCGGAGCGGCGGCAGGCCGTCCTCCGCCCCCCCACCCTGCGCCCCGTCCTCTGCGCCCTCCTGCGGCCCCACCGCGCCGCTCAGGCCGCGTGGGCGGCGCGCAGGCGCGCCTCCGCCAGCCGGCCCGCCAGGTTCAGCGCCTCGATCAGGCTGGTCGGGTCGGCGACGCCCTGCCCCGCGATGTCATACGCGGTGCCGTGATCGGGCGAGGTGCGGATGAAGGGCAGGCCCAGGGTGACATTCACGCCTCGGTCGAAATCCAGCGCCTTGATCGGTATGAGGGCCTGATCGTGATACATCGCCAGCGCCGCGTCGTACCGCGCCCGCGCCGCGGCGTGAAACAGCGTGTCGGCCGGGTGCGGGCCGGTCGCGTCGATCCCCTCGCGCCGGAGCCGCTCGATCGCAGGGGCGATGACCTCGATCTCCTCGCGGCCCATCGCACCGCCCTCCCCCGCATGCGGGTTGAGCCCGGTGACGGCGAGGCGCGGGGCGGGAATGCCGAAATCGCGGCGGAGGGCGGCATCCACGATCCGCGCGGTCTCCTCGATCAGCGCCGCGCTGAGCAGCGCCGGCACCCGCGCCAGCGGCTCGTGGATCGTGACGGGCACGACACGGAGGGACGGCCCCGCCAGCATCATCACCGAGCGCGCAACCCCGCCGAGATGGGCGAGAAACTCGGTGTGGCCCGGGAAGGCGAAGCCCGCCCCCTCGTAGAGCGCGAGCTTGTTGATGGGGTTCGTGACGACCGCGCCGGCCGCACCCGCTTCCGTCAGCGCCACGGCGCGCTCGATGGAGGCGATGACAGCCGCGGCATTGGCGGGATCCGGGCGGCCCGGCACGACCGGGCGGGGCAGCGGCTCGGCGAGCACCGGCAGCGCGCGCGGCCAGACGGAGGCCGCCTCCGCCGGCTCCGCGATCTCCACCACACGCGCGCCCGGAAGCGCGGCGAGCCGCGCGGGATCGTCGATGGCGAAGGCGGGATGCGTGACGGCGCCCGAGGCATGGGCCGCGACCGCGATCTCCCCGCCGATGCCCGCCGGATCGCCCATGGTCAGCGCCACGGGCGGCAGGGCCCGCGCGCTCATCGAACCTCGATCAGCGCGTCGCGCCGGAGCTCCTGCAACAGCCCGTCCGCGAGCCGGGCGCTCTGCTGGCGGATGATGCTCTCGCGGACCCGGGCGCGGAGCTCGGGATCCGTCGCGTCGAGCCCGCTGCCGCCGCCGCCGCGCCGGTCGAGCACCTTGACGATAGAGAGCCCGCCCGGAACGGGCAGCGGGCGCGTGAGCTGGCCGGCCTCCAGCCGGGAGAGCGCCTCGACCAGATCGCCCGGCAGGGTCTGCGTGGTCACCCAGCCGACCTCCCCGCCGCGCGCGGCACTCGGGGCGCGGGAGTAGCGCTGCGCGGCCGCCGTGAAGTCGCCGCCCGTCGAGAGGTCGTTGTAGAGCTGCTCGGCCAGCGCACGGGTCTGCGCTTCGGTGCGCCCGTCGCCATCGAGCGGAAGGCCGATCTCCTGGATGCGGAACTCTGTGCGCTGCAGGCCGCCGGCGAGCGCGATCTCGCTGTCGATCTCCGCCTCGCCGGGCTCGACACGGCTGGAGAAGCGCGTGCGCACCACTTCGTTCCACACGACCTCCGCGGCCACGAGGTCGCGCACCGCCTGCTCCGTGATGCCCTGGTTCTGCAGGAGGGCGCGGAACTCCTCGGGGCGCGCGTCGAGCCGGCCGGCAAGCTCCGCCATCCCGGCGGCCTCCACCTCGGCGCTGGGGCGCAGGCCGAGCCGCTCGCCGGCCTCGAGCTTCAGCCGGTCGTCGATCAGCTGCTCCAGCGCGGCGTTGCGCATCGCCTGAGTGCTGGCGGTCGTGAAGCCCAGCACGGCGAGAAGCCGGGTGCGCTGGTCGAGATCGTAGCCGGTGATCACGTTGTCATTGACGACCGCGACGGCGCGGAAGGGCGTGTCCTGCGCCGCGGCTCCCGGGGGCGCGAGCGCCATCGCAAGGGCGAGGGTGAGGGCCGCGAGAACACCGGGCAGGCGCGCTTGCGGACGGGCGCTCGGAGCCATCTGGCGCGCGCGGGCCGGGCGAGGCGAGGAAACGAGGAGGATGCTCATGGCGGCGGTTTAGCGCGAGCCGCCCGGCGATGCCAACGCCGCATCGCTCTCTTCGCTGCTTCCGATCGCGGCCCCGCTCAGCGAGCTCCGCCGGAAGTCCCCGAAGCTGGAGGAGCCGAGCAGGCTGTCGCGCCGTTCCGAGGAGCCGAGCGTGAGCAGGCGCACCTGCAGGCCGATCGAGGTGTTGGCCGGGCTGTCCTCGCTCTCGGTGAAGCGCCGGCGCAGGAACACATCGACCGCGCAGCACTCGTTGGCGTAGGAGAGCACGCCGCCGATCTCCACGAACTCGTCCACCTCGAGATCGCGCTGCATGAAGCCCTGCAGGCCGACCTCCGGCGTCACCTGCAGACGGGCGAGTGCCGTGACCTCCTCGCGGTCGCGGTCGGTGCCGGCAAGCGGGCTCGCCTCGAGGAACACATAGCCCGCGGAGAGCCCGGCGGGACCGAAGTTGAGATCGGCGAAGACCTCGTTGCGGTTCACCTCCAGATCGCCGGCAAAGCGCATGCGCTGGCGGATCGAGGCGATGCCCTTGTAGCTCGCCCCCCAGCTCGCGACGTAGTCGGAGAACTGGCCGGTGAGGCCGGTGCCCTCCGAGAACTCGTCCGCATCCGCGAAGCGCACCACCCGCCCCGCGCTCGCATCGAGCGAGAGACCGCCCTCCGAGATCCGCTCGTAGCGCAGGCCCAGATTGAAGCGCGGTCCCTCCTCGAAACCGTCGAGCCCCGAGAAGTGATTGGTGTCGAAGAGGCTCAGCTCGTCGAACTCGGTCTGCTGGCTGTCCTCGTTCGGGATATCGTCGCCATTGCCGCCATAGGGCGCGGCGATGAACTGCACGATGGGCTCGATCACATGCGAGGCCCCGTTCTCGCGCTCCCAGATCAGCGGATAGCGCGCCTCGAGCCCGCCGAGGGGTGCGAAGCGCGCCGTCGTCTCGTCTTCGCCGTCGCCCTCGTCCTCGAAGGTCAGGAAGAGATCGCCGCGCAGCTCCGCGAAGGCGCGCAGGGCGAGGCCGTTGTCGAGCACCGCCTCGCGCTCCCAGTCCGCGCCCACCGAGAGGCGGGTGACATCCGTGCCTTCGTTGCGCAGGAGCGTCTGCGTGTCGACGAAGAGCCCGAACTCCCCGCCCGCCACCGGATCGGCGAAGCTGTGGCGCGCGACGAAATCCGGCACCACGCGTGGAATATCGCCCGCCGGCTCGTTGTCGCGCAGCGACTGGAAATAAAGCCCGGAGATCTCGTAGTAGTACTCATCCTTGTAGTTGCGCAGGAACACCTCGGAGGTGAGCCGGTCCTCGTCCGAGATGTCGAAGAAACGCAGATAGGCGTCGTCCGACGAGAACTTGATGTCCCAGCCCCATTCGGCGCCGGGATCGACGCTGTTGAGAGAGAAGGTGCCGTCGGTGTCCACATGCCCCTCGGCCTGCACCTCGCCCGTGAAGTCCGACCGGCCGAGCGAGCCGCGGAAGGTGAGCGCACCGGTGTCGAAGGCGCGGCGATACTCGATGTCACCGAAGATCCCCTCATCGGTGGTGAAGAAGGGCTGGAAGGTCAGGTCCGAACTCTCGTCGATCACCCAGTAATAGGGCACGCGCAGCCCGAAGCCGTAATTGCCGGAGTTCCGGAAATCGGGGGTCAGGAAGCCGGAGGCGCGCTCCACCGTCGGATCCGGATGGCGGAAATAGGGGAGATAGGCGACGGGCACGCCGAAGAGGTCGAAGGTGGCGCCCTCGTAGTGGACGATGCGCTCCTCCTCGTCATGGATCACCCGGCGCGCGCGGATGCGCCAGAGCGGCGTCGGATCGTCCTCGCAGACATCGCAGGGGCTGTAGACGGCCTTGGCGAGCGCGTTGTAGCGCCCCTCCACCCGTCGCGCCTCCACCGCGGCGAGCCGGGCGGTGGTGTCGTTGCCGATGACCGAGCGCGCGCCCTCCACGAGCCCATCCACCAGCTCCGCATCGAGATCGGCGATGTCGGCGAAGACGGTGGCGCCGGTGGGGTCGCGCAGGATGATGTTGCCCTCGGCGGAGATCCGCTCGTTCTCGCTGTCGTAGACGATGCGGTCGGCGGTCAGCGTGCGGTCGCCGTAATAGACCTCCACATTGCCCGCAGCGGTGACGACGCCGGTGGTCGTGTCGTAGGTCACGTCGTCCGCCACCAGCGCGACGGGCAGGTCCCGGTCGAGCTCGGCGCCGCTGAAGGGATCGCGCGCATCGCTGCGGGCCTGCGCGGCCACGGAAGGCGCCGGCTCGTCAGCAGCGGCGGGCGCAGGGGGAGCGGCGGTGACGGGCCGGGGGCGCGGCATCGGGACCGGCTCGGCCAGCGCCTCCCCGCCCAAGGCGGCAAGCGCGGCGAGCGTGAAAGCTGCGCGGTAAACTCCTGACGTCACGGCCACTGCCCCGGTTTCGGTGGTTGATTGTTTTTCCCGTACTGCCGTTGCCTCTTTACCCTAGCCATCTTCGAAATGCAGCAGCAGAGCGAGGGAAAGCAGAACGGCGGAAGCCGGGGGTGCCCAGGCGGCCACGAGCACGGGCACGGCCCCCGAGGCGCCGAGCGCCTGGGCGATATCCGACAGGAAGAAGTAGCCGAAGCCGGCGAGCACGCAGCCGAGCGCCATGGCCCCGAGCCCGCCGAAGCGCGCATGGCGCATGGAGAAGGCCGCGCCGATCAGCACCATCGCCGAGAACACCACCGGAATGGCGAGGAGCGTGTGCCAGTGCAGCCGATGGCGCGCCGAGGAGAAGCCGGCCTCGTCGAGCAGCGCAATGAACCCGGGCAGCTCCCAGAACGAAATGGTCTCCGGCGAGGCGAAGCTCTCCTGGATGCGCTCCGGCGTCAGGTCCGTGGGCAGGCGCATCTCGTCCAGCACCTCGGCGCGCGTCTGCGCGGTCATCGCCAGCGCGTCGCTCGCCTCGGGCGGCGCGCCGGGATCGGCCCCCGGCGCCTCGCCCACGCCGAGCCCCGCGAAGGTCCAGCGGCGCGCCCCGCTCAGCCGCCAGTTCCGGCGCTCCAGCACCGCGCTGCGCGCCTCGGTGCGCCGTGCGAGCCGATCCTCGGCGTCGAACTCGAAGACCGTGACGCCCCAGAGCCGCTCCACCGTCGCGGAGGCGCGGTCCGCATGGATCACGGTCTGCCCGCTCTCCCCGCCCTGGCGCAGCCAGAGCCCGTCCGCCGAGACCGAGAGGCTGGAGGAGGAGGAGCCGAAATACTTCTCCTCAAGCGCCTGGAACCGCTCTGCAAAGGCCGAGGCGATGGGGTTGTAGACCGCGAAGGCGAGCACCCCCAGCATGGTCGCCGCCAGCAGCGCGGGCGCCAGCAGCGCCCAGACCGAGACCCCGGCCGCGCGCGTCACCACCAGCTCGGAGGAGCGCGCGAGCGCGGCGAAGCAGGCCATCGCCGCCAGCAGCATGGTGAACGGCGCTGCGATCAGCGTCACCGAAGGCGTGTGCAGAAGCGACATGCCGAGAAGATCGATGAAACTCGCCTGCCCGTCGCTGTTCTGGTTGAGCCGCTCCACGAGGCTCACGATCGTGACGAGCGCGAAGACCGCCGCGAAGGCCGAAAGCGCGGCCGTCAGGAACCGCCGCGCGATGTAGGCGCCGAGGGTCCAGCTCATCGTGCGGCCCCCGGCAGCATCGCCGCCCGCGCGCTCCGCGGCCTGAGGCCGCTCATGGAGAGGAGCCAGACCGCCGCGAGGATCCCAAGAAGCGGCGGCAGATACATGGTGGGCCAGAGAAAGGCCGCGTTCGCCGTCGCGCTCTTTGCCGCGAGGCCGAGCACCCGGAGCACCACCGCGACGATCACCGAGCCGAGCACACGGCCGAGAAAGCCCTGCCGCCGGAACCCCGCGGAAAGCACGATCGCCACCGCCAGCATGGGCAGCGCGATCACATAGAGGGGAGCGGCCAAGGCCTCATGCGCCTCGGCGCGGAACTCGCCGACCGGGCGGAAGCGCTCCTTGGCCTCCTCCTCCGTGATCGTCAGGAGCCGCGGCAGGAACATCTCGGAGGGCTTGCGGGTGCGCTCGCCCGCATCCTCGGTCATCTGCGTGAGATCGTAGCCGAGCTGCTCGAAGCGCAGGATCGAGAGCGTCTCGGGCGTCGGCTTGGCGCTGATCTGGGCGACCCCGTCGAGCATCACCAGCCGGCTCTCGCCCGCCTCGCTGAACAGGACCGCGCGCTCGGCCGTGTAGGTGGCGATCTGCGCGAGGTCGCGCCGGTCGTGGATGAAGACACCGAGGAGCTCCCCGGGCCGTCCGATCTCGCGGATGAAGATCGTGACGCCGCGGGTGGGGCTGATGAAGGCGCCCTCGCGCAGGAAGGCCGCGGCGATATCCCCGCGCACCTCCGAGATCCGGTCGCGCATCTCGCGCTGGCTGAGCGGCACGAGATAGATGGAGATCGCCAGCACCACCGCGAAGAGCGCCGCCGTGAACATCAGGATCGGCCGGAGCAGCGAGAGCCCCGAGAGCCCCGCCGCGAACATCACCACGATCTCGCTGTCCGTGAAGAGGCGGTTGATGGCGTAGAGCGTGGCCGCGAAGGCGGAGACGGGCAGCACCACCGTCATGACCCGCGGCAGCAGCAGGGCGGTGAATTCGAGAAAGACGCCGGCGGACTGGCCGTTGTTGACCACCGTCTCGATCACCCGGAGCGACTGGCTGAGCCAGATCACGCCGGTGAAGACGAGCACGAAGAACAGGAAGGGTCCCAGGAGCTGTCGGTAGAGATATCGGTGCAGCCGGCCCATGGCCCTCCTCGTCCCGCGACACGGGGTGCGGCCCTTTCTGCCCGTCCGCGCGGGCGCCGGCAATCCCTCGGCGCCGAGCCGCCACCCATGGCGAGAGCGCCGCGGTCGCGGGTGCTGGCCAGCGCCGCCCGCCCGCGTTAGGTGAAGGCTCCGAGAGAGAACAGGAGACCGTGCATGACCCCGCTGCCGCAGATTTCCTTCGATGCCGAGGAGGGCGCCGAGCTGGCCGCCCTGGAAGGCACGCTCGTGGTCTTCGCCGATGCGCAGGGCACGCTCGCGCCGGCCGGCGCCGCGATCGACGGCGCGATGGGCGGGGCGCTGGCGCGCGCCCTCGCGGACGCGGCATTCAAGGGCAAGGCCGGGATCGTGGCGAGCCTCTCCTGGCCCTCGGGCCTCGCGGCCAGGCGGGTGCTGCTGGCCTGCCTCGGCGCGGAGGCGGACAGCGCCGGGGTGCGCCGGACCGGCGGCGCCATCGCCAAGGGGCTCGCCAAGGGCCCGGCCACGCTCTGCCTCGCCGGCGCGGCGGAGGCGGAGGTGGCGGCCGATCTCGTCCTCGCCGTTGCCCTGCGCCTCTACGATTTCCGCGAGTACAAGACCGGTGCCGGCGGTCCGGCGGCCGAGAACGGCGAGAACGGCGAGAACGAGTCCGCGGGCGAGGAAGGGGCGGAGGAGGCCGCCGAGCCGCGCACGCTCCGCGTTCTCAGCGATGCGCCCGAGGCGCTGGCCCGCGCATCCGCCCCGCGTATGGCGCTCGCGGAGGGCACCTACTTCACCCGCGATCTCGTGAACGAACCGGCCAACCGGCTGACCACGGACGAATTTGCCGCCCGCCTCGCGGCCATGCAGGAGATCGGCCTCGAGGTCGAGATTATGGGCGAGGCGGAGCTCGCGGATCTCGGCATGCGCGCGCTTCTCGGCGTTGGCCAGGGCTCCACCAGCGAGACGAAGGTCGTGACCATGCACTGGCGCGGCGGCGAGAAGGGGGCGGCACCGCTCGCGCTCGTCGGCAAGGGCGTGGTGTTCGATACTGGCGGCATCTCGCTCAAGCCCGCGGGCGGCATGGAGGAGATGACCATGGATATGGGCGGCGCGGGCGTGGTGGCGGGCGTGATGCGCACGCTCGCGCTGCGCAAGGCGCCGGCCAATGTGATCGGCGTGGTCGGCCTCGTGGAGAACATGCCGGACGGCAACGCCCAGCGCCCGGGCGACATCGTGAAGACCATGAAGGGCACCACGGTCGAGGTGATCAACACCGATGCCGAGGGCCGGCTTCTGCTCTGCGACGTGCTCTGGCATGTGCAGAAGGAGCACAAGCCCGCCGGCATCATCGATCTCGCGACCCTGACCGGGGCGGTGATCATCGCGCTCGGCCATCACCGCGCGGGCTACTATGCCACGGACGACGCCTTCGCCGCGGCGCTCGAGGCCGCCTGCGAAGCGACCGGCGACGCCGCCTGGCGGATGCCGCTCGACGAGCCCTATGCCAAGCAGCTGAAGTCGCGGAAGGCGGACCTCAAGAACGTCGGCGGCCGGCCGGCAGGCTCGGTGACGGCGGCGGAGTTCCTGCACGCCTTCATCGAGAAGGACATGCCGTGGATCCACATCGATATCGCCGGGGTGGCGGAGAGCTCGGCCGGCACCGATCTCGCCCCCAAGGGCGCCACGGGATGGGGCGTCGCCGCCCTCGACCGCCTCGTGCGCACCCGCTACGAGCCGTGAGCCCGGCGAAGGCAGCGGCAATCCCGCGCGCCGCCCTGCAGATCAAGACGCCTCAGAGCCGGGTCGCCGGGGGCATCGAGCCCCCGGCGACCCGCGTCCGGCTGCGCCGTCCGGGTCGCGATCCGGCTGGCCTGGGCGCGCTAGGCTCCACGGTGTGAGGGAGCGGTGGCGGAGGTTGGCTTCTACCACCTGACCGAAGCGCCGCTGGAGGCGGTTCTGCCGGTCATGCTCGAGCGCGCCCTATCGCGCGGCTGGCGCGCCGAGGTGCGCGGGTGCGATCCGGCAGCACAGCGACGTCTCGATGCCCATCTCTGGGTCTGGCGCGACGCGGCCTTCCTGCCCCACGGCCTCTGGGACGAGCCCTATCCGGACCGCCAGCCGGTGCTGCTGACCGTTGCCGGCGGGGGCGGAGGCAGCGACCGGGCGGGACCGCGCGATGCGCTCTTTCTCGTGGGCGGCGCAACGCTTGAGCCCGACGAGGCCGCGGCACTCACGCGCACCGCCCTCCTTTTCGACGGCCATGACAGCGACGCCGTCTCCTCCGCCCGCGGTCAATGGCGCGCGGTCACGGCCGCGGGCCTCACGGCCACCTACTGGGCGCAGGAGCCGGACGGGCGCTGGACCCGCAAGGCGACGAGCGGCACGGCGGGTTGAGGGCCCGCTTGGCCTGACCCGAGCGCCCCCGGACGGCGGAGCCGGACGCGGTCCCGCGGGGGCTCGATGCCCCCGCGGGACCGGCCTCTGAGCAGGCCCTGATCAGGCCTCCACGGCGCGTTCGGCGGCTTCGAGACGTTCGCCGGCGGCGATCCAGAGCGCCTCGGCCTTCTCCTGTGCGGCGACCAGTTCGCCGCGCTTGGCGTTGAGCGCCTCGATCTTCGCGGGCGGCCCGTCATAGAGCGCAGGATCGGCCAGCATCGCGTCGAGCCGCGCGAGGAGACCTTCCAGCTTCTCGATCCGCTCCTCGCAGGCGCGCAGATCCGCGCGCAGCGGAGCCAGCGCGCGCCGCGCATCCGCTCGGCCCCGGCGGCCGGCGGGATCGCCCGGCGCCGCCTCGCCGCCCGCCTGCTTCGGCACCGCGCCCGCGCGGCCGTTGGCGGGACCCGGCCCCGTCCCCGCGCTGCCGAGAAGCAGCCGGCGATAGCTCTCCATATCGCCCTCGAAGGCGCTCACGCGACCGTCCTTCACCAGCCACAGCCGGTCCGCCACGAGCTCCACGAGATGCGCGTCATGCGTGATCAGGATCACCGCGCCCTGGTAGCTGTTGAGCGCCTCCACCAGCGCCTCGCGACTCTCCATGTCGAGATGGTTGGTCGGCTCGTCGAGAATGATGAGATGCGGCGCATCGATCGCCGCGAGGCACAGCAGCAACCGCGCCTTCTGCCCGCCGGAGAGCGACGAGACCGGCGTCTCCGCGATCTCCGCCCCGATGCCGCCACGCGCGAGGCGGCTCCTCAGCTTGCCCGGCTCCTCCTGCGGGCGGAGCCGGCGGATATGCGCGAGCGGGCTCTCTCCCGGCACCAGCTCCTCGGCCTGATGCTGCGCGAAAAAGCCGATGCGCAGCTTGGAGGACGCGGACCGGCTGCCCGCGATCGGCGCAAGCCGGCCGGCGATGAACTTCGCCAGCGTCGACTTGCCCTGCCCGTTGGCGCCGAGCAGCGCGATCCGGTCGTCCTGATCGATCCGGAAGCTCACGCGGTTCAGCACCGCCTTGCCGTCATAGCCGAGGCTCACGCCCTCGGCCTTCAGCACCGGCGGCGCCAGCTCCTCGGGCTCGGGAAAGCGGATCTCCGCCACCGCCGCATCGCGCTCCACCGCGATGGGCTCCAGCTTCTCCAGCATCTTGAGCCGCGCCTGCGCCTGGCGCGCCTTGGAGGCCTTGTAGCGGAACCGGTCGACGAAGCTCTGCATATGCGCCCGCCGCGCCTCCTGCCGCTTCGCGCCGGCCACCGCCTGCGCCAACCGCTCGCGGCGCATCCGGTCGAAGGCATCGAAGGCGCCGGTGTAGAGCGCGAGCTTGCGATCGTTGAGATGCAGGATGTGATCGACCGCCCGGTTCAGGAGCCCGCGGTCATGGCTGATCAGCATCATCGCGTGGGGATAGCGCGCGAGATAGCTCTCCAGCCACACCGTCCCCTCGAGGTCCAGATAGTTGGTGGGCTCGTCGAGGAGGAGCAGGTCCGGCGCGGAGAAGAGCACCGCCGCCAGCGCCACCCGCATCCGCCAGCCGCCGGAGAACTCCTGCGTGGGCCGGGCCTGCGCGGCGGCGTCGAAGCCGAGCCCCGCCAGGATCGACGCCGCCCGCGCCTCCGCCGAATGGGCCGAGATATCGGTCAGCCGCGCCTGGATCTCGGCGATCCGGTCGGGATCGGTCGCGGTCTCCGCCTCCGCGAGCAGCGCCGCGCGCTCCTCGTCGGCCGCCAGGACCGTGTCGAGCAGGCTCACGGCATTGCCCGGCGCCTCCTGCGCCACGCCGCCGATGCGCGCGCGCGCGGGCAGCGTGATGCTCCCCTGATCCGGCGTCAGCTCCCCGCGGATCAGCCGGAAGAGCGTGGTCTTGCCCGTCCCGTTCCGGCCCACGAGGCCGATGCGCGCGCTCGCCGGCAGCCGCGCCGAGGCGCCCGCAAGCAGCGGCCGTCCGGCCATGGCGAAGTGCAGATCCTCGATCGTGAGCATGCCAGACCGCCTAGCAAAGCGCCGCGCGTCGGTCCAGCGCCCGCAGCACGCAAACGTGCCCGCGCACCGCTCAGAGCGGGCGGCGCGCCACCATGACCATGCTCTCGAACACCATCACCACGGTCTCGTCCTGCCGGCGCACCTCGTGGTGGAAGGTCACCACGCCCCGGTCCGGCTTCGAGCGCGAGGGCCGCACGCCGGTCACCTCCACGACCACCGACAAGGTGTCGCCCGGGCGCACGGGCTCCAGCCAGCGGATCGTGTCCATCCCGGGGCTGCCCATGCTGCCCTCCTGCCAGATCTGGCGGTCCAGCGTCAGCGTGAAGGCGGTCAGCAGCGTGTGAAACCCGCTCGCGATCAGCCCGCCATAGGGCGAGGCCTTCGCGGCCTCCGCATCGGCGTGAAAGTACTGCCAGTCCCATTTCTGCGCGAACTCGGTGATCTCCTGCTCGGACAGGGTCCGGTGTCCGGTCTCGAACATCTGTCCGACGGAGAAATCCTCGAAATGCATCAGGTGGCCTCCCGCTGATAGAAGATGAGATCGAGCGCGGGGGCGTTTCCGGTCAGCCGGGTGAGCAGCGCATGGGCTTGCCCGCGGTGATGCGTCTGGTGGTTGAAGAAATGGGCGAGGGCCTCGGTCAGGGGCTGGCGGACCGGCTCGGGCCGGGTGACGCGCGTATAGGCGATCTCGCCGGCCAGCCCGTCGCCCGTGAGCCCGTCCACGTAGCGGATGATGTCGTCGTCCAGAACGCGCCGGGCCGCCGTGAGTTCCGCGAAGTCGTCGTGCAGGACGTGGTCGAGCCCGAAAGGCGGCGGGCGCTGGCCGCGCAGCCGCGCGAGCCAGATGAGATCCGCCACGGCCAGATGGTTGAGCGTCCCGAAGAGGCTCCCGAAGGCCGCGCCGAGATCGCGCCCGCGCTCCTCCGCCGGCCGCTCGGCCACCGCCGCGAAAAGCTGCCGGTTCGCCCAGGCATTGTAGCCGGCCATCATCTCGAAATGCGCTTTCATGGGCGTGTCCTGCATGCTATGGCGCCCGCGCAATCCGCAAGGGGCGCTTGCGCCCCGCCAGACCGTCCGGTCGCCCGTCCTGCCACGAGGAGCATCCCATGGCCGTCACCCGCACTTTCTCGATCATCAAGCCCGATGCGACGAAGCGCAACCTCACCGGCGCGATCAACGCCAAGCTGGAGGCGGCCGGGCTGCGCATCGTCGCCCAGAAGCGCATCCTGATGACCAAGGAGCAGGCGGGCGTGTTCTACGAAGTGCACAAGGAGCGCCCGTTCTACGACGAGCTCTGCACCTTCATGTCCTCCGCTCCGGTCGTTGTGCAGGTGCTCGAGGGCGAGGACGCGGTGGCCAAGAACCGCGAAGTGATGGGGGCGACGAACCCGGCCGATGCTGCGGAGGGCACCATCCGCAAGGAGTTTGCGCTCTCGATCGGCGAAAACTCGGTGCACGGCTCGGACAGCGCGGAGAACGCGGCGATCGAGATGGCCTACTTCTTCGCCGGGACCGAGATCGTCGGCTGAGGCGCGTCGCGGCCCCTTCGAGGGCCCCTTCGAGGGCCTCCGCGAAGGCCACTCCGCCCCGGCACTGCCAGGGCCCCCGCGGCGGGTGGATCCCGGCCCGCCGCAACCGCGCCGGCCACGACAGGGCCGTTCCCGGGCTCCCAACCTTTCGTGAGCCCGCATTCAAATCGCAGCGATGCATGGCCACTCTCCGGGGCAGTCCGATGCCGCCCCGGCCGGCGCCCAGCGCTCCGGCCGCCAGACCGGAGAGCGCTATGCCCCGTCCTGCCCGCCATGCAATGCCCGCCCGTCCTGCGACGCCCGCCTTTCGCGCAATCCCGCCGCTTGCCCTCGTGCTGAGCGTGCTCGGCGCAGCGCCGGTGCCGGCGGACCAGATCCCCTTCCGCCCCGACGAGGCGATCCTGGCCTGCCAGGCCCGCGGGATGCACGCCATCGAGGCCGAGGAGGGCGTCGCGGCCAAGCCCGCCAAGCGCTTCGTCACGGAACGGATGCCGAAGCATATGTGGCACGTGAAGGGCGCCTTCACCGCGCGCTTCGACGGCGAGACCCGCGCCGTGGATGTCGAATGCGACGTCTCCTCGAGCGGCGTCGAGGTCTTCACGATGCATCTCGCACCCGAGAGCTGAGCGGGCCGACGGCCGCCGGGCGCGGGCGCGCTCCGCCAAGCGCGCGTTCCACGGCCAGGGGGCTCCACGGATGCGGCTGGGCGACTCGGCTCTTTCCCGGCGCATGCAGGGAAAGAGCGCAGAAACCGGTCGCGGCGCGTCAGCGCCGCGACACCGCTCGAAGACGCCCTTGTCCACAACGCCGATCGCGGTCCCGGGCTCGACCCGGGACCTCCCGGACCCTCAAGGAGGCCCCGGCTCAAGGCCGGGGCAACCGGCACCGTCGGCACCACCACGGGCCTCGGCGGGGAGATCCTCCGCCGATGGTGCGAAACGGGCGATCGGGGACCGGCGCGCCGCCTCGGGATCGGCGAGGAAGGCGGCCAGCGCCTCCGGGTAGAGCCGGTGCTCGGCCTCCAGCACCCGCGCAGCCAACCGCTCCGCCGTGTCGCCCGGGCGCACCGGCACCGCCGCCTGCGCCAGGATCGGGCCCGCGTCGAGATCGGCCACCACCTCATGCACCGTGCAGCCATGAATGGCGCAGCCGGCCGCCAGCGCGCGCGCATGGGTGTCGAGCCCGCGAAAGGCCGGCAGCAGCGATGGGTGGATGTTGAGCATCCGCCCCGCCCATGGCTCCGTCAGCCGCGCCGTCATGATCCGCATGAACCCCGCGCAGGCCACGACATCCGTGCCCGCCGCCAGGAGCGCCTCGTGCACGGCCGCATCGAAGGCCTCTCGCTCCCCCCTGAACCCGCGATGATCGATCGCCTGCACCGCGACCCCGGCGGCCTCGGCCGCCGCGAGCCCCGCGGCCTCGGGATCGTTGCTGAGCACCAAGGCCGGCACGGCGGCCAGCCGCCCCTCCGCCATCGCCGCCAGGAGCGCGCGCATGTTCGAGCCCCGCCCCGAGATCAGGATCGACACCCGCACCAGATCGGCCGGCCCGCTCACGCCTCCGCCATCCCTTCGCCGAGCGCCCGGCGAAAGCGCACGCCCTCGCCCGCGCCGAGCGTGCCGATGCGGTGCACCGTCTCCCCGGCGCCCGTCAGCGCTGCGGCAACCGCCTCGGCCGCGTCCGGCGCCACCACCATCACCATCCCGATGCCGCAGTTATAGGTCCGGAGCGCCTCTGCGCTCTCCAGCCCCGCCGTCCGGATCAGCCAGTCGAAGACCGCCGGCAGCGGCCAGGCGGCGCAGTCGATCTCCGCCCCGCAGCCCTCCGAGAGCACCCGCGGCAGGTTCTCGCTGAGCCCGCCGCCGGTGATGTGGCAGAGCGCCTTCACCCCTCCGGCCGCAATGGCGGCGCGGGCCGAGGGCACATAGATCCGCGTGGGCTCCAGAAGCGCCGCACCGAGGCTGCGCTCCGGCGCGAAGGGCGCCGCCGCCTCCCAGCCAAGCCCGGCCAGCTCCGCCGTGCGCCGCACCAGCGAGTAGCCGTTGGAATGCACGCCCGAGGAGCCGAGCCCGAGGAGCACATCGCCCGGCGCGCTTGGCCCCGGCAGGATGGCGCCGCGCTCCACCGCGCCCACCGCAAAACCCGCGAGGTCGAAATCGCCCGCGCCATACATCCCCGGCATCTCCGCCGTCTCGCCGCCCACAAGCGCACAGCCCGCCATCCGGCAGCCCGCCGCGATGCCCTCGACCACCCGTGCGGCGGTCTCCACCGAGAGCGCCCCGGTCGCGAAGTAGTCGAGAAAGAACAGCGGCTCCGCGCCCTGGCAGACGAGGTCGTTGACGCACATCGCCACCAGATCCTGCCCGATCCCGTCGACCAGCCCGGTGTCAATGGCGATGCGCAGCTTGGTGCCCACCCCGTCCGTGGCCGCCACCAGAACCGGATCGCGATAGCCGGCCGCCGCGAGATCGAACAGCGCCCCGAAGCCGCCGAGCCCCGCCATCACCCCGGGCCGCTCGGTCGCGCGTGCCGCAGGCTTGATGCGCTCCACGAGCGCGTTGCCGGCATCGATGTCCACGCCCGCCTCGGCATAGCTCAGCCGGTTGGGCCGTCCGGCGGGCGGATCACTGCTGGGCGGGCTCATGGGGGCCTCTTCACTGCGCACTCGGCTGCTCCTGGCGCCCTCCCCTACCCCATCGCCGATGGCGAGGAAACCGCAGGCCCCGGCCCGCACCCCGACAATTGACCCCGCCCGCAGAGACGCAGTATCGCTCAAGCGTCGCGACGACACCGAGGGCCTGTAGCTCAATTGGTCAGAGCAGACCGCTCATAACGGTTTGGTTGGGGGTTCAAGTCCCTCCGGGCCTACCAACTCCGGTGCGAGCGGCCCGCCGCCTTCGAGACCGTTCGTCTCGGAACGCTCCGTCCGAATGGCCGTCCAGGCCTTCCCGGGGCATCATGGACGAACCGGGCGGTCAAAAAGGGTGCGAAGCTGGAATGGTTGCCTCGAACGACTAGGCGGCGCGAGCGCGCGGGCTAAGACTTCGAGGGAATGACGGGAAGCATTGCCGCGCGCCGATGGTTGGAAGGTTGGAGCGAGGACGGCGCCGGGCGCGCTGTTGGCTGCATGCCCTGATCGGCCTCGCCCTGCTGCCGAGCGGGGCGGCGACGGCGGATCCCGCACCCGTCCGGATCCTCTCGGTTGCAGATCCCTTCGCGACCGTGATCTCGGAGCGGCTCTCCAGCTTCGAGGAGATCGTCGGCACGCCGCTCGTCATCGAGTTCACGGGCTACACGGAGCTCGCCGGCGCATCCTGCTCAACGCCTTCGCGCCGCGCTCGGCCTACGACCTGATCGCGATCGATATGGGCTGGGGCGCGAGCTCAAGGAGGCGGGGCTGACGCTGCCGCTCGGCGGTCTCCTCGACGAGGCCGGGGGCGATCTCGCATCCTTCCCGCCCTCCGCCCGCGCCGGCGCCACGGTGGACGATCAGATCGTCGGCCTCCCGGTCCAGCCGCATGCGGAGATCCTGTTCTACGACGCGGCGCTCTTCCGCGACCAGGGCGTGGCGCCGCCGGCGACGACCGAGGACGTGCTCGCCTCGGGGGCGCGCCTGCATGTCTCCGGCGGCGGCGGACGGGCGGGGATCTGCTGGAACGCCCAGCGCGGCGCGGCCCTCGGCCAGACCATGCTGCACTTTCTCGCAGCCTTCGGCGGCCGGCCGCTCGATGCCGAGGGCCGGCCATCGCTCGACACGCCGCAGATGCGCGCGGCAATCGGCTTCGCCGCGGCCCTGCTCCCGATCTCGCCGCCCGACATCTTTACCATGGCCTGGGACGAACGGATCGAGACCTTCGCGGCCGGGCGATGCGCCATGACCTATGGCTGGACGGGGCGCACGCTGCTGATGCGCCGGCTTGGCCTCGATCTGGTCTCCGGACGGATCGGAGTCGCCGCGGCCCCGCACGTGCCGGAGAAGCCCGCGGTCACCCAGCTCGGCGCCTGGCTCCTGGCGCTGCCCTCCAACATTGCGCAGCACCGGGTGTCGATCGCGCTCAACGCCCTCCTGAAGCTCACCTCCGCCGATGCGAACCGGCGCTATCTCACGCTCGGCGTCGGCTCGCTGGTGCACACCGCGCTGGTGGCGGAGCGCGATCTCGGGGAACAGAACCCGGCCTTTCGCCTCCTCGGCGATCTGGAGAGCCAGGGCGAGCTCAAGGACTGGATGTGCCCCAACATCTCGCAGTTCCAGGGGCTGACGGAGATCCTCGGCACGGAGGTCTATGCCGTCCTCCTCGGGGATCAGGACATCGAGAGCGCCGCGATAGCGGCACAGGCCGCCTTCGAGCGGCTTCTGGCGAACTGATGTCCTGGCTCACAACACCCTTCCGGTCCCTTGCGCGCCTCGACATCGCGACGCGCCTCATCCTGCTCTTCGGCGGTGTGGTGCTGGGGCTCGCGGCAGTCGCCGCCTCGGTCGCGCTGGAGACGAGCCGACAGCTTACCGCGCTCGAGAACCTCAACGACCGCCTCGAGATCCGCCGCGCGCAGAACATGGAGATGCTGGGGCGGCTGACAAGCGGGGTCGCCCATGATTTCAACAACCTGCTGACGGTTCTTTCCAGCAATCTCGAGATGCTCCGCCGCCCCGGGATGCCGGAGGCGCTCGGCCGCGAGATGCTTGCGCGCTGCGAGCGTGCGACCCAGCGCGGGCGCAAGCTCACCCGCCAGCTCCTCTTCCTCGGCCAGCGCCCGGAGATGCGGCCCGAGCGTGTCGATCTCTGCGCCTTCCTGCAGGATTTCGAGGAGCTCGTGCGCCGGACCCTGCCCGCCTCGATCATGGTCGAAACCGTGTTCAAGACGGATCTGCCCGCGGCCCATGTCGATCCCGGGCTCCTGCAGGATGCGCTGCTCAATCTCGTGGTGAACGCGCGCGACGCGATGCCCGAGGGGGGCCATCTGCAGATCTCGGCGGTGCACCACAGCAAGAGCCTCGAGCTCTGCGTGCGCGATACCGGAACCGGGATCGAGCCGGCGCTTCTGGAGCGGATCTTCGAGCCCTTCTTCACCACCAAGGGCGCGGGCAAGGGACCGGGGCTCGGGCTCGGCATGGTGCACGACTTCGCGGCGCGCTCCGGCGGCACCGTGGATATCGCGAGCGCGCCCGGCGAGGGCACCACCGTGACGCTGGCGCTGCCGATGCAACGCGCCGCGGTGCTCCAGGACCTGCCGGATAGCGCTGCCGACGAGGACGAGGCGGCAACGGTCGCGCTCGTGGAGGAGGACGCGGATCTGCGCGACACGCTCCGCGCGCTCCTGGAGTTCCTCGGCCACCGCGTCCAGGTGCACAAATCCACCGCCGACGCGCTCGCCGCCTATCGCTGGGCCGATCTCGCGGTGGATGTGCTGGTCTGCCGGCCGCGCAGTCATCGCACGGTCGGCATCGAAGAGCTGACCCAGGTGCTGCGCGCCCGGGACCGGCCGGTGGCGCTGGTCATCCTCGCCGATGTCGCGATGGAGAAGCTGGCGGCCCCGCTCGCGGCTGAGCTGGACGGAATGGTTGCCCGAATGCCTGTGGTCACCGATACATTGCGCGAAACGCTGCGCATCGCCCTGCGATCCAGGTCCGGAGGGAGCTCAGATCATGAAGATGCTCGTCCTCGGTGACGACACGGATCTCGCGGCGAGCCTCGCGGATGCGCTGCGCTTCGAGAGCCACGAGGTGATGCTGGCGGCGAGCCTGACGGAAGCGCGCGCGGTGATCGCAGAGACCGGCGACCTCGACGTGGCGGTGCTCGACGTGAATGTCGACGCCGAGAACACGATCGGGCTGGTGCGCGAGCTGAAACAATCGCAGCCCGGGCTGCGCGTGGTGAGCATGACCGGCGGTGGCCGGGTGCGGGCCGATCTCGGGATGCCGCTGGCGACCGCGCATGGCGCCGATGCGGCCCTGCTGAAGCCATTCTCGATCGACGAGTTCCTGAAAGCCGTAACGCAGGCGTGACGGACGGGCCGCGCCGGCGCGGCGGTGGCGTGCCTGCGCGATGCGTTTCGGGGCGCGGCCCGGTATCGTGTCGACGGGCCATGCGGTATCCGGATCGCTGCGGCCCGGGGGCTGTGCCGGGCGCGCGTTGTGCGCTCTTGCGGCCGCTCCCACCCACGACAGTTTTCTTCGATTAGTGAGAACATGTAGTGAACAAATGCACGTCTCAGGGCGAGCGCCCGCGATGACGTGACGCTGGGATCGGAGCCGCCTCGCGCTGCGCCGGATGGCGTTGGCAGGGCGAGGCGGTCTCCGGCGGCCTTCCGGGGCCGACAGACCGGAGGCTGCGTCAGGGCGCGGCGTCATCGATCAGGAGCACGGTCAGGATGTCGGCAAGCTGGGCGCGCTGGTCCGCGGAGAGGCCTTCGACCGCCGCCACCAACCCGCGCACCGGGTCGTTCTCGAGCATGGCCGCGCCCGCATCGGTCACGTCGAAGCGCACCACCCGGCCGTCCTCCGGGTCGGGTTGGCGCACCAGCAGTCCCTTTCCCGTCAGTGCCTTGAGGGTCAGCGTGACCGTGCCGGTGGTGGTGCGGTGGTAGCGCGCGAAGGCCCGGTTGGTGCGCGCACTCGCCGGCGCGCGCGCAAGATAGCGCAGCGCCGACCACTGCGCAGGTTTCAGCCGCGACGCGTTGGCCGCAGCCTCGACCCGTCGTCCGAGCTCGAGGAGAAGCTCGGCGATCGCCTCGGACTGTCCTGTCGCGCCCGACGATGTTTCGGTCATCGCTTCGGCCTGCCCGCTCACACTTCGGTGTCCCCGTGCCGTCGGATATAGCTTGAAGTCGAAGCGAGAAGACAGGCCGGCACGCCCGTTCGTGAAAATCTCCGCGATCTGTGACGCGGACCGCGCGTTCGCGGCGCCGCGCGGGCCCTGCCCAGGCTGCCTCTCGAATTTTCACTTCGACTAAAAGCTTGTTGCCTTCCCATGTGGGGGCACATATTCCTTTTACTCGAAGCAAGACGGTGCGCCGGAGAACGCGGCGCGAGAGATCGGCCAACGGAGGATGCGAGAATGGCGCAAGTTCGTGACGCCCACGGCCTCGTGATAACGCCCGACCTGAGCCGTGCCGCGAAGCCCTGGGACGGGGCAGACCTGCCGCGCCTGGCCCGCACCATCGCCGGCGCGCTTGCCGGGGCCGCCGCCGGTCTGCTGCGCCGCCGTGCCGCGCGCTTCTCCGCGCTGACCCTGCGCGCCGGGGCCCTGCCCGCCCGGCGCCGGTTCTGACCCCGGGATCCGAGAGAGACGAGGAGGCCGATGCCATGACACCCTTCGCCCAACTCGCCCAAGGCAACGACTACAGGCCCTATCTGCGCCGCAGCTGCTCCGTCGGCAGCGGTCGCGTGACGGCCCTCGATCTCGACTATCACAAGCCCACCGTCATAAGGCGCCGGGTGCCGGAGATGGTGCTGTCCGTGCAGATCTCGCCGGCCCGCCTCGCGGTCTCCATGGGCGGACGCGCCCGCGCGCCCTTCCGCTACGGCCCCGGACATTTCGACCTCACCCCGCCGAATGTGAATTTCGTCTCGGAGCGGCTGGACAGCGGGCGCACGATCACCATCGCCTTCCCCAAGGAGCTCGTCGCCGAGGTCCTGCCCGGCGGCATGATCGATTTCAGCCCGCTCCACGACCGCCCGCACCAGTCCGATCTGGCGATGGCGCTCTGCCGCCAGCTCGTCGTGCAGACGGACTCGAATTACGCCTCCGCAGGGCTTTACAGCCAGATGCTCGTGCAGACGCTCATCATGGAGCTGCTGCAGACCGCCATGACCGGCGCGCGGAGCGGCCAGGACGACCCGATGCGCCTCTCCCCCGGCACGTTGCGGCTCATCGAGGAGCATATCGACGACAACATCCAGGAGGGCGCCTCGCTCGAGGAGCTGGCGGCGATCGTGGGGGGCCCCGCAGGCGCGCTCCGCCGCGCGCTCAAGCAGTCGACCGGCCGCACACCGTACCAGTTCGTCCTCTGGCGCCGGCTGATCCGGGCCCAGGACCTGCTCCTCTCCGGCGACCGCTCGATCGCCCAGATCGCGTTCGACTGCGGCTTCTCCTCGCAGGCGCATATGACGGCTCTCTTCCGCTCGAAGCTCGGCTGCACACCGGGGCAGATGCGGCGCAAGAGCCGGGTCATCGGCGCCGAGGATCAGGGGGCGTTCCTGAAAGAAGTCGCCTGAAACTCGGAAGACGGTCGCCGGGCCCGCTGTCCGCCCGCCGTCACCCCGTTCGACATTGCAGTCAAACCGAAAGACGGAAACCCAGAGCACCGCGAAGCTGGAAGCTCTGACGCCCGGGAACAGCCAGCTCATCTTCATCGACCATCAGCCTCAGATGGCTTTCCGTGTGCAGTCGATCGACCGGCAGACCCTCAGGAACACCATCATGGGTCGCGTCAACGCCACCAGGCCGTTCGAGATCCCGACGATCATCGCCACGGTGGAGATCGAGAGCTTCGCGGGCCACACCTTGCCGGAGCGGCGCGCCGTCTTCCCCGCGCACCCGATTCTCGAGCGCACCTCGATGGCGTCCTGGGGCGACGCAGCGTTGATCGGCACCGCGGTTCGCGGCATAGGCTGCTGGCCATGACGCAGGACCGGATCGTGATGCCCCCCTTCAAGGCCCTCATGGCCTTCTGGGCCGCGGCCACCCATGATCGGCTGGCCGATGCGGCGGTGCGGATCGGCGTGACCGAGTCCGCCATCAGCCACCAGCTGAAGAACCTCGAGACCACGCTCAACGTCCAGCTCTTCGACCGCGGATCGGGCCGGCTCGAGCTCACCGCCGAGGGGCGCCGCTATCTCGACCGGATCGATCCGGCCCTGAAGGAGATTCAAGCCGCAACCGCGGCGCTGATGCCCCCGCCCGGCCGGCAGGCGGTGCGGCTGACCCTGCCGCCCTCGCTCGCAGCGACCTGGCTGATCCCCCGCCTCGGCGCATTCGAGACCGCAGCGCCGGATCTCGACGTGCAGCTGGTGCTCACCACCCGCCTCATCGATCTCGCGCGCGACCGGATCGATCTCGCCATCCGCTACGGGCGGGGGGCGTGGGACGGGGTGGCGGCGCAATTCCTCTTCGAGGACCTCGCCACCCCGGTCGCCGCACCCGGCCTCCTGCCGCCGGAGATCGGGCCTGAGGCGGTGCCGGACGATATCCGCTTCATCGTCAACCGCGCGATTCCAGCGGAATGGGAGGAATGGGCCCGTGCGCGCAGCATCGCCGCCCCGCCGCCGGAACGCATGGTGACGCTCGATTCGATCGAGCAGGTCCTGCAGGTGGCCGAGGCCGGGCACGGCATCGCGATGGGTCGCTCGCCCTATATCCAGGCGCCTCTCGCCGAAGGCCGCCTCGTCGCACCCTTCGGCTCCGTGGGCCCCACCGGCGCGGCCTACTATCTCTGCACGCCCGAGAGGATCACGCAGACCGCCGCCGCCCGACGCCTCGCGCGCTGGCTCGCGGGCGAGGCCGCGAGTGTCGCGCCGATGCCACCCACGAGTTGAGCTCTTCTCAAGCTGCGCTGAAGCCTTTTCATTAGGCTCCGCCCGCCCCGGCCTCCATCTCCCCGTCAGGCAACACCCCGCCGTACGGAGATCCGAGATGAGCCGCATCGACCCCATCGACACCCATGCCGGCGCCCCCGTCGTCGCGCCGCTGACCTTCATCACCCCGCAGGCCGAGAAGCCCGTCTTCCACAGCCAGGCGCTCACCGGCGGCGAGGCGAAGTTCTTCTTCGAGGTGGAGGAGCATCAGGTGCCCGTCGCCGATCTGCGCCCGCAGGCCGAGCGCTTCACGCTCGACGGCGCCGGTTTCGCCTTCCGCCACGCCCCCACCGCAGTGCGCGATCTCTATGACGACGACACCGTCGAGAGCGCCTATTTCGCCGAGATCGAGGCGCTGCTGAAAGCCGAGTACGGCGCCTCGCGCGTCGCGGTCTTCGACGCCACGCGCCGCTCGGACGGCGGCGACGGCGCGCGCAACCGCGACGGCAACCGCGGCGCGGCCTCGCGCATCCATGTGGACTACACCGCCAGGAGCGGCCCGCAGCGCGCCCGCGATGCGATCGGCTCCGACGAGGTCGACCGCCTCCTCGCCGCCGGCGCGCGCATCGTGCAGGTGAATGTGTGGCGCCCCATCGTCGGGCCCGTGCGCCGCTCCCCGCTGGCGCTCGCCGATGCGCGCTCCGTCGCGCCGGAGGATCTGGTGGCCACCGATCAGGTGTTCCCGGACCGGGTCGGCGAGATCTACCACCTCGCCTACAACCCCGAACAGCGCTGGTACTTCGCGCCCGAGATGACGCCGGACGAGGTGCTGCTCATCAAGGGGTGGGACAGCCTCGAGGACGGGCGCGCGCAGTTCACGCCGCACACCGCCTTCCCGCTGCCCGACCAGGACCGCGCCCCGGCGCGCGAGAGCATCGAGATCCGCACCATCGTGGTGATCGAGTAACCGCGCGGCGGCGTCCCCCGGGGCGCCGCCACTCACCCCGGCAGGGCGGCCAGCACCCGGTCCCGCGCTGCTTCCAGGCTTGCGCGCGCCATCTCCGCGCGGGCGAGCACCCGGAGGCCCGCATAGGCGGTCACGCACGCCGCCGCCACCGCAGCCGCGGTCTCCGGCGAGAGCGCCGGATCGAGCTCGGCCGCCACCGCCGCAACCGCCTGCTCCATCCGCTCGAACCCGGCGCGCACGATCGCGGCCGCGTCCGGATCCACCAGCGCCCGGTCCGCGGCGGCGTTGCAGAGAAAGCAGCCACGCCCGTCGCCCGCATCGTAAGCTGCCCGGATCGGCCCATCGAGAAAGGCCTGCAGCCGCGCGCGCGGCTCCCCCGGCCCCTGCAGCGCCGCGATGGTCGCCGCGACCTCCCCGGCCTCGTAGCGCGCCAGCGCCTTCAGATACATCGCCTGCTTGTCCCCGTAGGCCGCATAGAGGCTGCCCTTCCGCAGGCCCGTCGCCGCCGCGATATCCGCCAGCGACACCGCCTCGAAGCCGCGCTCCCAGAACAGCGCCTTGATCACATCCAGCGTGGCCTCGATGTCGAAACCGCGGGGACGCCCTGGGGTCCGGTGTTCACGCATCGTTGAGAATTCCAGTTCTTGTCCATTTGGTCATCAATTCCCAGATGACCGTCATCCGGCGGCAAGCGGCCGTCGCACCCTCAATTGATGACCATCTGGTCATCATTCAAGGAGAGAGCCAATGAGCGATGTCGTGATCTACGCCAAGGACTACTGCCCCTTCTGCCGCCGCGCGAAGGCGCTGCTCGCCGCGAAAGGTGTCGCCTTCACCGAGTATGAAGTGACCGACGACGCCGCGCGCTTTGCCGAGATGGTGGAGCGCTCCGGCCGCCGCACCGTGCCGCAGATCTTCATCGACGGCCGGCATATCGGCGGCTCCGACGATCTCGCGGCCCTCGAAGCCCGCGGCGATCTCGACCCGCTGCTCGCGCGACGCGCCGCATGACACTGCGGCGGGTGCCTGCCACGCCGGCACCCGCCTCCCTCCCAGCAAAGGAACCGGACCCATGGAACAGTATGACGTGGACGTGGCCATCCTCGGCGCCGGCAGCGCGGGCATGTCCGCCTATCGCGAGGCCCGCAAGTATACCGACCGCATCGCGCTCATCGATGGCGGCCCCCTCGGCACCACCTGTGCGCGGGTAGGCTGCATGCCCTCCAAGCTGCTGATCGCGGCCGCCGATGCGATCCACCACGCGCAGAACACCGCGCTCTTCGGCATCGTGCCCGGCAACCCGCAGGTGGACGGCAAGGCAGTCATGGACCGCGTGCGCGCCGAGCGCGACCGTTTCGTGGGCTTCGTGGTCGAGGCGGTCGAGGGCTTCGACGAGGGCCATCTGATCCGCGACTACGCCAAGTTCGTGGACGACCACACGCTGGAGCTCTCCTCGGGCCGCCGGCTGAGCGCGCGCGCCATCGTGATCGCCACGGGCTCGCGGCCGAACATCCCGCCCCCCTTCCGCGCCGCGGGCGACCGGCTGATCGTCAATGACGACGTGTTCGACTGGGAGCGGCTCCCGGGCTCCGTCGCCGTCTTCGGCGCCGGCGTGATCGGGCTCGAACTCGGCCAGGCGCTCTCCCGCCTCGGCGTCCGCACCCGCCTCTTCGGGCGCGACAATCTCGTCGGCCCCCTCTCCGATCCCGCGGTTCGCGAGAACGCAGCACAGGTTTTCGAGGCGGAGTTCCCCGCCCACTGGCACGCGGACACCGGGATCTCGCGCGAGGGCGACGCGGTGGTCGTGCGCTGGAAGGACCCGGTGAAGGGCGACGGCGAGGAGCGCTTCGACTGGCTGCTCGCCGCCACCGGCCGGCGCGCGAATGTGGACACGCTCGGCCTCGAGAACACCAGCCTCCCGCTCGATGCCCGCGGCGTGCCGATCTACGACCCGCTCTCGATGCGCGTCGGCGACAGCCATGTCTTCATCGCCGGCGATGCCACCGTCGACCTGCCGCTCCTGCACGAGGCGACGGATGAGGGCCGGCTCGCGGGCGAGAACGCCGCGCGCCTGCCGGACGCCTATCGCCGCGCACGGCGCACCGGCCTCGGCGTGGTCTTCACCGACCCGCAGATCGCCGTCGCCGGCCGCGGCTGGCAGGCGCTCACCGATGCCGGCATCGACTTCGAGACGGGCGAGGTGTCCTTCGAGGACCAGGGCCGCGCGCGAGTGATGGGTGCAAACAAGGGCCTCCTCCGCGTCTATGGCGAGAAGGACACGGGCCGGCTCCTCGGCGCCGAGATGACCGGCCCCTCCGCCGAGCATCTGGCGCATCTTCTGTCCTGGACCATCGATGGCGGGGCCACGGTGGGCGAGGCGCTCAGCCGCCCCTTCTACCCCCCGGTGATCGAGGAGGGCCTGCGCACCGCGCTGCGCATGCTCAACCACAATCTCGGCTTCGGCCCCAACCCGCCGCTGCGCTGCATCGACTGCGGCCCCGGCAGCTGAGCCCCGCCCCTGGCAGGTCCCCCGCGGGGCCTGCCGCCCGTCCGGACGCGCCCCGACCGCAGGCACCCGCAGACCCGGATCCTCGCGACATTTATTTCCGATCAAAACAGTCGGAAAA
>JBCBWF010000270.1:0-7073 GCA_039817245.1 Pseudomonadota bacterium
CGAGCCCGATGCCGAAGGCGCGCTTCTCCAGATCGTGCGCGACGCGGTGGGGCCGCATGTGCCCATCGCCCTCACCCTCGATCTGCACGGCAATGTCAGCGCGCGGATGGCCGCGCTCTCGGACATCCTGATCGGCTACCGCACGATCTGGAGAAGCGCGCCTTCGGCATCGGGCTCGTCCTCGGTGACCATCGCGCCGTGGAGCGCGAGGGCCACGCCGTCCCACGGGCCCGCTGCCAGCGCGGCGCGCACGGGCGCGCAGAGGGCCGCCCAGTCCGCCGCCGGCGTGGGCCCGGAGGGCGTGGCGAAGGCGCAGACGGGCTGGGTGAGCGACCAGCCATACTCGGCCGCCGCGTCGAGATGGGCGGCCATCTCGTGATTGGCCCCGCTGAGCGCCGCGGCGATCGCATCGCCTTCGAGATAGGTGCGCGCCTTGTAGCGCGCGAGCGTGGCCGGCTGCTTCGAGAAGGTGTTCGTTTCATGCGCGATCTGCGCGGAGAGGACCCGGCGCGCCATGGCTCAGGCCGCCCGCGCGGGCACGCCCGGCTCGCCGAGATCCCACCAGATCCCGGTCATGATCTGCAGCCCCTCGCGCAGGATCGGCTTCAGCGCATGCTCGTCCGGCGCGTGCTGCGAGCAGCCGGTGTAGGAGTGGGGCACCCAGATGGTGGGGATGCCGAGCGTGTCGGTGAATTCCTCGTTGGGCAGCGAGCCGCCGAGATTGGGGAGCACCGCGGGCCGCGCGCCGGTGGTGCGTGCGACGGAAGCGGTGGCCCATTGCACCCAGGGGTGGTCCGGGTCGAGCCGGGTTGCGGTGAAGGCCACTTCGCGGCCCTCGGAGAGCTTGACCGCCTCGAAGCCGTGCGCGTCGAGATGGCGGCGCAGCGCCGGGATGATGTCGTCCTGATCGGTGCCGACGACGAAGCGGAGCTGCGTGCGCGCCCAGGCCCGCGGCTGGATCGCGTTCACCGGAGCGGCGGGGTTGCCGCATTCGAAGGCGAGGACGCAGAAGCTGTTCCAGCCATAGACCTTCTCGGCGCGGGTGAGGCCGGGCTCGCCCCACCAGTCGTCGATCTCGGGGCCGCTGGGGGGCGCCTCGACCGGGCAGTCGCCGAGGGCGGCGCGGACGCTGTTGGTGAGGCTGGTGGGGCGCCATTCGGGAACCTGGATGGCGCCGTTCTTGTCGGTGATCGAGGCGAGCGCCTGGGCGAGGACCAGGCCCGGATCGGCCAGGAGCCCGCCCCAGTTGCCGGAATGGTGGCCGCCCTCGCGGAAATCCACCTCCATGTCGATGATGGTGCCGCCGCGCGCGCCCATGAAGAGCGTCGCGCGCTCTGGGCTGAGGCGGGGGCCATCGGAAGCGATCAGGACATCGGCCGAGAGCGCGGCTTTCTCGGCGACGAAGAGTTCGTGCAGGCCGGGCGAGCCGGTCTCCTCGCCCGTCTCGATCACGGCCTTGACGTTGAAGCCGAGGCGGCCGCGGGCGGCGAGCACGATGCCGAGCGCGGTGAGATTGATGAGGTGCTGGCCCTTGTTGTCCGCCGTGCCGCGGCCGTAGACGCGGTCGCCCTCGATCACGGTCTGCCACGGCGTGAGGCCCGCGCGCCAGCGCTCGGTCTGGGCGCGGATGGTGTCGCCATGGCCGTAGGTGAGGATGGTGGGCAGGGCCGGATCCTCGATGCGCTCGGCGAGCAGGAAGGGGCCGCGCCCGGCGACCGGGTTCTCGACGATGCGCGTCTCGAAGCCCATCGCGGCGAGGCGGGGGACCATCGCCTCCTCGAGATAGGCAAGAAGGGCCGGGCCGGCCTCGGGGTTCTGGCTCTCTGTCGGGTGGGCGACGAGTTCGGCCAGATCGGCGAGATAGGCGCCGCTGTCGAAGCGCTCCGCAGCGGCGGCGATGGCGGCGGCACGGTCCGGGGTGGCGCTCATGCGGCGGGTTCCTTCTCGGTCAGGCGGTCGCGGGGAGATGCGCTCAGGCGCGCCCGGTGTGGAGCCAGCATTCGACCTCGCCCGCGCTGTCGGCGAGGCGGGGCGGGCGTTTGGCGGCGCAGTCCGGCGTGGCCGAGGCGCAGCGCGGATGGAAGGCGCAGCCCGAGGGCGGGTCGATCGGGTTCGGGAAGGTGGCGCCCAGATGCGTGTCCGGCACGCCGAGGCCGGGCTCGGGCGTGAGCACCGATTTGAGGAGCGCGTCGGTGTAGGGATGGCGGGGCTCGGCGAAGAGGCGCGCGGTCTCGCTGAGCTCCACGATGCGGCCGAGATACATGACCGCGACGCGGGTGGCGATGTGCTCAACCACCGCGAGATCGTGGCTGACGAAGAGATAGGTGAGCTTTAGCTCGTCGCGCAGATCCATCAGGAGATTGAGGATCTGGCTCTGGACCGAGACGTCGAGCGCGCTGGTGGGCTCGTCGCAGATCACCACCTCGGGGCGCATGATGAGCGCGCGGGCGATGGCGACGCGCTGGCGCTGGCCGCCGGAGAGCTGGCTCGGATAGTTGCCGATCACGCGCTTGGGCAGCCCGACATAGTCCATCATCTCCGCGACGCGGGTCTCCCATTCCTCCGGGCTGCCGACCTCGTGGACGCGCAGCGGCAGCGAGACGATGGAGCCGATGGTCTTGCGCGGATTGAGCGAGGAATAGGGGTCCTGGAAGATGGGCTGGACGCGGCGGGACATCGCGCGCGCCTCGCCGGCGATGGGCTCGCCGTCGAGCAGCACGCGCCCGGCGCTGGGGGCTTCGAGGCCGAGCAGGAGGCGGGTGAGCGTGGACTTGCCGCAGCCGGATTCGCCGACGAGCCCGAGCACCTCGCCGCGGGCGAGCGAGAGCGAGACGTCGTTGACGGCGCGCAGCGGCTTTCGCGGCGCGAAGATGCCCTGGCGGACCTGGTAGGTCTTGGAGACGTTCTCGAGCTCGAGGACCGGGGGCTCGGCGCTGGCCCTGGCCGTGGCGGTCTCGGTCAGCGCGTTCATCGGGCGGCACTCGCGGGGCTGGCGGCGGGGCTTTCGGCTGGGCCGGCGGCGGGGCTGCCCGCGGGGGCGGCCTCGCGCCAGCAGCGGTAGCTGTGATCGGGCGAGACGGCGCGGATGGGGGCGGCCGCGGTGCAGGCGCCGTGGGCCTCCGGGCAGCGGTCGCGGAAGGCGCAGCCTTCGACGCCGCCGACGAGCGAGGGCACGATGCCGGGAATGGAGCCGAGTCGCGCGCCCGGCGGGGTCTTGCCCGGCGTGGGGATGCAGTTGAGGAGGCCCTGCGTGTAGGGGTGCGAGGGCGCGGCGAAGATGGCCGCGGCCGGGCCGCTCTCCACCACCTCGCCCGCATACATCACCGCCACCTTGTCCGCCACGCGGCCGACGACGCCGAGATCGTGGGTGACGAGGATCATCGCCATGCCGAACTCGCGCTGGAGCTTGCGCAACAGATAGAGGATCTGCGCCTGGATGGTGACGTCGAGCGCGGTGGTGGGCTCGTCCGCGATCACGAGATCGGGCTCGCACATCAGCGCCATGGCGATCATCACGCGCTGGCGCAGGCCGCCTGAGAGCTGGTGAGGGTATTGGCTGAGCCGGCTGGCGGCGGCGGTGATGCCGACGGCCTCAAGAAGCTCGATCGCGCGGGCGCGCGCGGCGACGGTGCCGGCCCGGCGGTGGCGGATATGCACCTCCATCAGCTGGTCGCCGATGGTGTAGGCCGGGTTGAGCGAGGTCATCGGCTCCTGGAAGATCATCGCCATCCGGTCGCCGCGGAGGGCGGACATGCCCCGCTCGTTGAGCCCGGTGAGATCGACGCCGTCGAAGGAGAGCGCGCGCGCCTTGCGCTCGGCGCGGCTCGGCAGGAGGCCCATGACCGCGAGCGAGGTGAGCGACTTGCCGCAGCCGGATTCGCCGACGAGGCAGAGCGTCTCGCCGCGGGCAACGGAGAAGTCGATGCCCCGCACCGCCTCCAGCCGGCCGCCGGCGACGGGGATGGCGACCTCGAGGCCCTCCACGCGGAGGATGGGCTCGGCGCTCATGCGCGGTTCTCCGGAGCGGTGACATCGCGCACGCCGTCGCCGAGCAGGTTGATGGCGAGGACGAGAAGGAAGAGCGCGGCCCCGGGGATGGTGATGAGCCAGGGGTCGAACAGCATCATCTCGCGGCCCTCGGACACCATGAGGCCCCAGGAGGGCGTGGGCGGCTGCACGCCGAGGCCGAGGAAGGAGAGCGCGGCTTCGAGCAGGATGGCATGGGCCATCTCGAGCGTGGCGACCACGATCAGGTTGTTCATGACATTGGGCATGATCTCGCTGACGATGATGCGCGCGCGGGTGCAGCCGACCGCGCGGGCGGCGGTCACATAGTCCATGCCGCGGGCCTGCATGGTGGAGGCGCGCATGACCACGGCGAAGCGGTCCCAGAGCAGGAAGCCGAGGACGAGGATCACCACCTCGAGCGAGCCGCCGACAAGCGCGACGACGGCGAGCGCCACGAGCACCACCGGCATGGCGAGGCGGACGGTGATGAGGAAGGTGACGATCATGTCCCACCGCCCGCCGAAATAGCCGGCGGAGACGCCGAGGGCCGTGCCGATGATGCCGGAGATCAGCGCGGAGCCGAAGCCGATAAGCAGCGAGATCTGTGCGCCGTAGAGGAGCCGACTGAGATAGTCGCGGCCGAGATGATCGGTGCCGAGCGGGTGCAGCCGGCTCCCGTTGTCGTGCCAGACGGGGGGCTGGAGGCGCTTCAGGAGGTCCTGCGCGTACGGATCGTGCGGCGAGATCAGCGGCGCGAGCAGCGCCATGAGCACGATGGTGCCGAGGATGAAGGCGCCGATCTTGACGCCGCCATGGCCGAGCGCGCGGCGGCGTAGCAGCGCGCCGGGCGTGGGCTGCTGGATCTCGTCGAGCCGGGTGTCGAGGGTGGTCACGGTCATCGCTGGTCCTCCCTCAGCCCACCCGCACGCGCGGGTCGAGCCAGGCATTCAGGATGTCGGACAGGAAGGTGAGCACGATGTAGATCATCGAGAACACCAGGATCACGGCCTGCACGGTGGGCAGGTCGTTGCGGTTGATGGATTCCCAGGCGAGCAGGCCCGCGCCGTGGAGGGCGAAGACCGTTTCGACCACGATGGAGCCGCCGAGCATGAAGCCGAACTGCACCGCGGCGAGGCTCACCACGGGGATGATCGCGTTGCGCAGCGCGTGCTTGAAGAGCACCGAGGTCTGCGACAGGCCCTTGGCCCGGGCGGTGCGGATGTAGTCGGAGGCGAGCACGTCGAGCATGCCCGCGCGGGTGAGCCGCATGATCGCGGGCGTGGCGTAGTAGCCGAGCACGATGGTGGGCATGATGAAATGCAGCCAGGTGTCCGATCCCGAGGCGGGCAGCCAGCCGAGATCAACGGTGAAGAACACCACGAGCACGAGGGCGAACCAGAAGCTCGGCATCGCCTGACCGATCACGGACATGAAGAGCGCGATGCGGTCGATCAGCGAGTTCGGCCGGATGGCGGCGGCCACGCCGAGGGGCACGGCAAGCAGGATCGCGAACAGGATCGCGCAGACGCCGAGAAGCATCGTCGTCGGCAGCCGGTCCGCGATCATCTCCGTCACCGGCGCGCGGAAATAGAGGGACTGGCCGAGATCGCCGGTGAGCGCGCGGCCGAGCCAGTCGAAGTACTGCACGATCACCGGGCGGTCGAAGCCGTAGAGCGCGCGGATCGCCTCGATGTCCTCGTCCGACGCGGTCTCGCCGGCCATGGCGATGGCGGGATCGCTGGAGAAGAAGAGGAGCGAGAAGCTGATGAAGGAGACGGCGAGGGCGACGAGCAGCGCGAGCCCGAACCGCTTCAGCGTATAGGCGAGCATCCGGCGAGACCTCCGGTGGCGCAGGGGCGGGACATGCGAAAGGAGGCGGCTCGCGCCGCCCCCTCAGGGGATCCGCGGCGGGATCAGTCCTTCCAGCGCATCGTGAAGAAGCGCGGGATCTCGTCGGCGGTCGGCTCGAACTCCAGGTCCTTCGTGAAGGCATACCAGATGTTGTAGGAGAAGAGCGGCAGCCAGTAGGCCTCCTCCGCGATCTTGGAGAGCGCCGCCTCATAGGCCGCCTTGCGGTCCGCCGGCTCGATCGAGGTGTCGCCGGTCTGCAGCAGCGCCATCAGCTCCTCGTCGCGGGCATAGTCGTCGTTCGAGCCCTTGAAGAAGTTGCTGGTGATCGCCGAGACGTCGTTGATCGAGTAGGAGCCCCAGGTCATGAACGCCATCGGCACGCTGCCGGTGCGGATCTTGTCGCGCAGGGCCGCGTATTTCAGGAACTCGAAGTCGGTGCTGATGCCGATGGCATTGAGGTTCGACATCATCGCCTCGGCGAACGGGCGCTCGCGATAGGCGGAGAAGTCGATCGCGAAGCCGTCCGGATAGCCCGCCTCGGCGAGGAGCGCCTTGGCCTTCTGCGGGTCGTACTCGTATTTCACCACGTCCTGGAAGCAGCCGAACTGGGTCGGGTAGCAGGCGGAGTGCACGACCTGGCTCTCGCCCTTCAGGAGCGCATCCACGATGCCCTGCCGGTCGATGGCGTGCGAGATGGCCTGGCGGACCTTCTTGTTCTTGAGCGGCGAGTCTCCGTCGGAGAGGCCGGCGGCGTCCATGTAGAGATAGCCGATCCGCATGGAGGCGCCGTTCTTCAGCGTGTAGCGGTCGAGCTTGGCGAGCTTCTCGGCCTGGTCGACGGGCACGCGCCAGATCCAGTCGAGCCCGCCGGAGATCATCTCGGTCAGGCGCGTGTTCGGGTCGGAGATCGTGCGGATCTCGAGCTTGCCGATGGAGGGCTGACCCTTCGGCCCGCCGTGATAGCCGTCGTTCTTCTCGAGCTCGAAGCGCACGCCCGGCTCGACGCCGGTGACCTTGTACGGCCCGGTGCCGACGGGCTCGACGCCCATCTTATCGGGGCCGACCTCGGCGTAGTATTCGTTGGGATAGATCACCACCGGGCCGGAGAGATATTCGAGGGCCGCCGGGAAGGGCGCCTTCATCTTGAGGCGCACCTTGTAGTCGCCGAGCTTCTCGGCGCTCTCGATCCAGTTGACGTTGCGCTGGGTCTTCAC
>JBCBWF010000406.1:0-4584 GCA_039817245.1 Pseudomonadota bacterium
ACACCGTGCGCCCCGCGCGCCCAGCCATCGCGCGCCCAGCCATCGTCCTTCCAGCCATCGCTCGCTCAGCCATCGCCCGCCGCGAGCCGGCCGTAGAGCGCGGCGTAGGCGCCGGCCGAGGCCTCCCAGCCCACCGGCTGCGCCATGGCCCGCGCCATCATGCCCTGCCAGACCGCGGGCTCCGCCCAGGCATCGGCCAGCCGGTCCAGCGCGCCCGCCAGCGCATCCACCGTCGCCGGCGCGAAGACGAACCCCGTCGCCACCCCCATCGCCCGCGCGGCCGGGTTGGCATCGATCACCGTATCGCCGAGCCCGCCGGTGCGCGCCACCAGCGGCAGCGTCCCGTAACGCAGCCCGTAGAGCTGGGTCAGCCCGCAGGGCTCGAAGCGCGAGGGCACCGCGATCGCATCCCCGCCCGCGAAGAGCAGATGCGCCAGGCTCTCGTCATAGCCGATCACCACGCCCACCCGGTCGGGATCGGCCTTCGCCGCCGCCTGCACCGAAGCCTCCAGCGCCGCATCGCCCGAGCCGAGCAGCGCAAACCGCCCGCCGCGCGCCAGAAAGCCGGGCAGGGCGGCGAGCAGCAGGTCGATCCCCTTCTGCGCGGTCAGCCGGCTCACCACCACCAGGAGCGGGCCGGCCCCGTCGCGCTCCAGCCCGAAGCGCGCGATCAGCGCCGCCTTCGCCGCGCCCTTGCCCGCAGGCTCCGCCGCCGAATAGGCCGCCGGCAGATGCGGATCCGCCGCCGGATTCCAGACCGCGGTGTCCGCGCCGTTCAGGATCCCGCTCAGCCGGTCGCGCCGCGCCGCAAGCACCCCCTCCAGCCCCAGCCCGAAGGCGGGCGTCAGGATCTCGCGCGCATAGCCGGGGCTCACCGTGGTGATCGCATCGGCGGTCTGGATGCCCGCCTTCAGGAACCCCACCTCGCCCCAGAACTCGTAGCCCTCCGGCGTGAAGCCCGAGGGCGGCAGTCCCAGCGCCCCGATCGCCTCGCGCCCGAAGAGCCCCTGATAGGCGATGTTGTGGATGGTGATCAGCGTCGGCGGCGCGGCAACCCCGGCCTCCGCCGCCTCGCGCTCCAGAAAGAGCGGCACGAGCCCGGTCTGCCAGTCGTTCAGATGCACCACATCCGGCCGCCAGCCCGCGGCGCCGGCCACGCCGATCTCTGCCACCGCCCGGCAGAAGGCGCCGAAGCGCAGATGGTTGTCCGGCCAGCCCATGCCGCCGCTCTCGTAGATCCCGCCCTGGCGCACGAAGAGCGCCGGCGCGTCGAGCACCAGGAGCGAGAGCCCCGCCGCCTCCGCCGCCAGCACCCGCGCGCCGGAGCCCGGGATCCCGTCCGGCAGCGGGTCCACGGGGCCGAGATCCGTCACCGCGTCCAGCGCGGCCAGCACCGGCGGATAGCCCGGCAGCATCACCCGCGCCTCGACGCCGGCGCCCGCCAGCGCCCCAGGCAGGGCACCGATCACATCGGCCAGCCCGCCCGTCTTCACGAGCGGCGCGCATTCGGACGCCGCGATGAGCACGCGCATCGCCTCTTCCCCCTTGCCGCTCCCGTGCCGCCCTGGCGCCACGCGCGCACCACTCGCAGACCCGCCCCCGCGGCCCTGCAAATGCCCGGCCCGCTAGGTCTCCGCGAGCCGGTCGAGCATCGGCTGGGTGATCAGCACCACCCCGCCATCGGTCCGCCGGAAACGCGCCGCGTCCAGCTCCGGATCCTCACCCACGACCAGACCCTGCGGCACCTGCACCCCGCGGTCCAGCACCACGTTCTGCAGCCGCGCATGCCGGCCGATATCGCAATAGGGCAGGGCCACCACGCCGGAGAGCTCCGAATAGGAGTTCGCCCGCACGCCGGTGAAGAGCAGGCTCTCATGCACCTGCGCGCCGGAGATGATGCAGCCCCCCGAGACCAGCGAGCTCACCGCCGAGCCGCGCCGGTCCTCCTCGTCATGGATGAACTTCGCCGGCGGGGTCTGCTCGGCATAGGTCCAGACCGGCCAGGTCTCGTCGTAGAGATCCAGATCCGGCGTGAAGTCGGTGAGGTCGATATTGGCCCGCCAGAAGGCATCCACCGTGCCCACATCGCGCCAGTAGGGTTGGCGCCCCTCCGCACAGATGGCGCTGCGCGAGAAGGGATGCGCCACCGCCACCCCGCGCGCCACTTCCTTTGGGATGATGTCCTTGCCGAAATCGTGCTCGGAGGCCGGGTTCGCCGCATCCTCGCGCAGCAGCCGCAAGAGATACGCGGTCTCGAACACATAGATGCCCATGGAGGCGAGGGCCGTATCCGGCCGGCCCGGCATCGCCGGCGGCTCGGCGGGCTTCTCCACGAAATCGACGATCCGGTCGTTCTCGTCCACCGCCATGACGCCGAAGGCGCTCGCCTCGGCCAATGGCACCTCGATGCAGCCCACCGTCACGCCCGCGCCGGTCTCCACATGCTGGCGCAGCATCAGCTCATAGTCCTGCTTGTAGATGTGGTCGCCCGCCAGGATCACGATGTGCCGCGGCGCGTAGCCCTCGATGATGTCGATGTTCTGCGTCACCGCATCGGCGGTGCCGAGATACCAGCTCCGCTCGTCCACGCGTTGCGAGGCGGGCAGGATGTCCAGCATCTCCCGGCGCTCGGCGCGAAAGAAGCTCCAGCCCCGCTGCAGATGCCGGATCAGCGAATGCGCCTTGTACTGCGTCGCGATCCCGATCCGGCGGATGCCGGAATTCACCGCGTTGGAAAGCGCGAAATCGATGATCCGCGCCTTGCCGCCGAAATAGACCGCGGGCTTGGCGCGCTTGTCCGTCAGCTCGCGCAGCCGCGAGCCGCGCCCGCCCGCCAGCACGAAGGCCATGGCGTCGCGGGACAGGTTGGTCGGAATGTCTTCGCGCATGCGTCTTCCCCCACCCAGACTTCCACGCCCGGTCGTCGTTTCGCGCGCCGGCTGCTAGCCGGTGTGACGGATGGTCGCCCGCACAGCAACCAGAAAGGTTAAAATTCCGTGCAATGGCCGCCCGCCGACGGGCCTTGCCATCAGCCGGAAGCCTTGAGCGCCGCGAGACGCTCGGCGAGGCAGTCCTCCCCCGCTCTCCCCCCCTCTCTTGCTCCTCAATGGCATCCCATCGGCGCGGCTTGACATAACTACAGATCTAGTTATGTAGGCGTCATGGATGAAAACACCGCAGCAGAGGCGCTCGCCGCCCTCGGGCATGCCGCCCGCCTGAAGCTCTTCCGCCTCCTCGTGCGCGCGGGCCCCGAGGGCCTCGCCATCGGGGAGATCGGTCGCCATCTCGGCCTCGCGCCCTCGACGCTCGCGCACCATCTCGGCGCGCTCGTCCGCGCCGGCCTCGTGGTGCAGGAGCGCCAGGGCCGCTCCATCGTCAACCGCGCGCAATTCGAGCAGATGCACGCGGTCCTCGACTTTGTCGCCTCGGAATGCTGCGCCGGCGTGGCGCTGGTGCCGAGCGACGCCACCAACGCCACCCTCCCGGCGGCCCCCGACGCCGCCCGCCTGAAAGAAGAGGCAGGAACATGACGGAACTCGCATTACGGCTCAGCCGCCAGATGGGCGGCCTGCAGGGGATCCTGCGCGGGATCGACCCGGTCTGGTTCGCGTCCTTCGCGATCCTGGCGCTGCTGGCGCTCACCGTGCCGCCCCAGGCGGGCGAGAGCCTCGCCTTCACCATCGACGCGCTCCTCCATACCGGGCCCTATCTCATCGCCTCCATCGCCATCGCCGCCTATGCGGGCGCGACGGGGGCCGATGGGCATATCGCCAAGATCTTCCAGGGCCGCGTGGCTGCGATGATCTTCCTCGCCGCCTTCTTCGGCGGCCTCTCGCCCTTCTGCTCCTGCGGCGTGATCCCGCTCATCGCGGCGCTTCTGGCCATGGGCGTACCGCTCGCGCCGGTCATGGCGTTCTGGCTCGCCTCGCCGGTGATCGACCCCGCCCAGTTCGTCATGACCGTCGGCACCCTCGGCATGAGCATGGCGGTGGCCAAGACGCTCGCGGCCGTCGGCCTCGGGCTCCTCGGCGGCTTCGGCACGCTCTGGCTGATGCGCGCGGGCTTCCTCACCGATCCGCTGCGCCCGGATGTCGGCAATGGCGGCTGCGGCGGTGCGAAGATGCGCAACCCCAAGCCCCCGGTCTGGCGCTTCTGGCAGGAGCCCGCCCGCGTCGAGAAGTTCCGCGGCGAGGCGGTGAAGACCACCAACTTCCTCGGCAAGTGGCTAACCCTCGCCTTCGTGCTCGAGAGCCTGATGCTGGCCTATGTGCCGGGCGAGATGGTCGCCAGCGTCGTCGGCGGCGAAGGGATCATGCCGGTGATGATCGCCACCCTCGTGGGCGTGCCCGCCTATCTCAACGGCTATGCCGCGCTGCCGCTGGTCTCGGGCCTCGTGCAGCAGGGCATGGACCCGGGCGCGGCTCTGGCCTTCCTCGTGGCTGGCGGCGTCTCCTCGCTGCCTGCGGCCATCGCGGTCTTCGCCCTCGTGCGCCTGCCGGTCTTCGGGCTCTACCTCGCCTTCGCCCTCGGCGGCTCGCTCCTGGTGGGCCTGCTCTACCAGCCCTTCGCGGGCTGACGCCGGAG
>JBCBWF010000612.1:0-2193 GCA_039817245.1 Pseudomonadota bacterium
GACTGGCGGCCAGCTCGGGGCCGGGCGGGCGTGGCAGCGATGCCATGGCCCGCGCCTATCCGCGGCGCCGGCGCAGTTGCGTCGTGCTCCTGCCAGATTTCCGGTGTTCCTGCGCCGGGCTCGCGACAGCGCGGGATCCGGCGCGCGCCCTGGCGCGTTGCCCCCTCCCGGGCGCCGTGGCGCGAGCGGCGGCCGACCGGCGAGCGCCGGCCGGGGGCAACACGACTGGGGGCAGGGCGGCCGGGGGTTGGGCTGACGATGGGGATGGAGAGGAGCATGGAGGACGAGTTCGTCCGCCGCGCACAGCGGATCGCGGAGCGCGACCGTGCCGATGTCCAGCACCGCGAGCCCTATCCCCTGGTCCTGCTCCGCCGGCTGGTCGCCGGCACCGCCGCCGCGCGCCGCCGCCCGGCCGAGGAGGGCGCTGCGGCCGCGGCGTCCGAGAAGGTCGCGCCACGGCCGAAGGCCAAGCGGCGCGCGAGCGCGAAGGCGGCCGCCCCCGAGGCGGCCAGGGCCCCGGAGAAGGCGGCCAAAGCGCCCGCCAAATCCGACAAGGCACCGGCGAAAGGATCCGCGAAAGCGCCTGCAAAGAGCGCGGGCAAGGCCCGGCGCGCGAAAGGCGGCGGCGGGGGCAGCAGCGGGGGCAGCAGCGGGGGCAGCAGCGGGGGTGGCGGTCGCAAGACCGGGCGGCGGAGCGCGGCGGCCGCACCGGCGCGCGGACCCATCCGCCGCCTCTTCGGCTGGTGCTTTCGCATGGGGCTGCGGGCCTCGGCCGTCGTGGTCGGCGTCGTCCTACTCTGGGTCGCAGCCTATGCGGCGATCGACCCGCCGGGCGGGCTCTACATGGCGCAGGAGTACAACCGCCGCGGCGCGCTCACCCACGAGCCCGTCTCGATGGACGCGATCTCGCCCAATCTCGCCCGCGCCGTGGTGGCGGCAGAGGATGCGCGCTTCTGCAGCCATAACGGGCTCGACGGCGAGGCGATCCGCGAGGCGCTGGAGGACTATGCCGCGAAGGGGCGGCTCCGCGGCGCCTCCACCATCACCCAGCAGGCCGCCAAGAACATCTTCCTCTGGCATGGCCGCACGCTCTGGCGAAAGGCGATGGAGGTGCCCTTCGCCGCGCTGATGGAGCTGATGTGGTCGAAACGGCGGATCCTGGAGAACTATCTCAACATCGCGGAGTTCGGGGACGGGATCTTCGGCGCGGAGGCCGCCGCGCGGCACTACTACGGCGTGCCTGCGCGGGAGCTGTCGCTGACGCAGTCCGCCCGGCTCGCCACGCTGCTGCCGAACCCCAAGGCGCGCGATCCCAACCGGCTCGGCTCGCGTCTTCGCAAGCGCGCGCGCGCCATCGCGGCCGGCGCGCGCACCATCGAGGCCCGCGGCGACGACGCCTGCTTCCTGCGCTCCTGAGCCCTGCACGGGAGGGCCGGGGCGCGGGAGGGCCGGGGCGCGGCGGGCGCGCGCGGCGAGGGCGCTTTTCCTTGCGCTCGGCCCCCGGCTCCGGCAGTCACGGAGGCGGAGTTTCCGAAGGTCCCGCCCTGCCATGCATCGCCTCTACCACCTGCCGCTCTCGCCCTTCTGCCGGAAGATCCGGATCGTACTCGCCGAGAAAAAGCTCGAGGCGGAGCTGATCGAGGAGCGCCCCTGGGAGCGGCGGCTCGACTTCCTGCGCCTCAACCCCGCGGGCAAGGTGCCGGTGCTGGTGACGAACCAGAACCGTGTGTTCGCCGAGAGCGGCGCGATCTTCGACTATCTCGAGAGCACCATGAACGAGCCGGAGCTCCTGCCGCGCGACGTGGTGCAGCGCGCCGAGGTGCTGCGGCTGGTCGGCTGGTTCGACGACAAGTTCAACCGCGAGGTCACCGAGAACCTGCTCTTCGAGCGGGTGACGAAGCGGCTGGCGAAGCTCGGCTATCCGGACGGGGCGTGCCTGAAGGCGGGCAGCCGGAACATCCGGGTGCATCTCGACTACGTCACCTATCTGCTGGACCAGCACAACTGGCTGGCCGGGCCGCGCATGACCATCGCGGATATCGCGGCAGCGGCACATCTAAGCTGCCTCGACTATTGCGGGGACGTGCCGTGGGACGACTACCCGGCGGTGCGCAACTGGTATGCGGTGCTGAAATCGCGCCCCTCCTTCCGCGGGCTTCTGGCCGATCATGTGCCCGGCTTCCCGATCCCGCC
>JBCBWF010000665.1:0-1712 GCA_039817245.1 Pseudomonadota bacterium
ATTTCTGCTCATCAACATCCTCCTCTAGCCGGTGATACTCCCGCGATTGCTACTCCCGCCTCCGCCAATGGCAAGGCTTCGCGAACTGCCTGACTCCCGAAATGGCGGATCGCGGAACTTGCTCCACCGGTCGCAATCATCGTTGCGGCCGCCGTACCAAAACCAGCGCCCGACGCACCGCCTAGTGATTGCATCGCGCGGCCCACGATATCAGCGGCGCACAGGCTTCAAACGGGCCCGATCCCAAGATCACCCTCGCCCTTCGGCGCGCCCATCGCTTGCTGAACTGGGATGAAGCCGGCCGCCCCTCAGCGTCGAAAGCGCCAACCGATCCCTACGAACGCAAACTCGTGCGCCTCGCCCTCCTCGCGCCGGACATTCAGAACCAGCTGCTAGAGCAGATTCCGATCACTCCGGTTCATATCCGGCTGCGGCGAAGAAGTTGGCGCATTCTGTTGGCGTGAAGGCGTCGAGGCTTTCGCCGATGACGCGCCACAGATCGTCGATCGTCCGGGCGGCCGCCTTTTTCAGGATAGCCTTCAGCTTCGAGAAGGCCATCTCGATCGGGTTGAGGTCCGGCGAGTACGGCGGGAGGAACTGGAGGCGGGCGCCTTCGGCCTCGATGGCTTGCCGGACCGCGGCTGGTTTGTGCGCCGGTAGATTGTCCATGATGACGATGTCGCCGGGCTGAAGCGTCGGCGCCAGGACCTGCTCGACGTAGGCGAGGAAAGCCGCGCCGTGCATTGGCCCGTCGAGAACCATGGGCGCCCCCCCGGACAGTCGCAATGCGCCTGTGAAGGTCGTCGTTTTCCAGTGCCCGTGCGGAACGGGACTGCGACAGCGCTCGCCGCGAGGGGCGCGGCCATAAAGGCGCGCCATCTTCGTGGACGCGCCGGTTTCATCGATGAAGACGAGACGCTCCGGGTCGAGGTCAGTCTGCGCGTCGAACCATGCCTGCCGTCGCTTCCTGACGTCCGGACGGTCCTGTTCGGCGGCGTGCGCCGTTTTTTTTGAAGCTGATCCCATGCCGCCGGAAAAAGCGATGGATGGTCGAGACCGCGAAGCGTTCGCCGTGCTCGGCCTCGATCCAGGCCACCATATCCTCAAGCGTCATGTCCTTGTGCGCTTCGAGATGCGCGAGGATCTCATCCGCCAGCGCCTCGATCCGCCCCGAACGCTGGTCGCCGCCTTGCGGCTTGGGCGCAACGTCGCCCCGGTCGCGGAACACCTGAACCCAGCGGATCGCGCTCGAGACAGACACCCCGAACCGGGCCGCCGCTCGATGACAGGACAGCCCATCCTCCGTCACCGACGACACCACGCGTGATCTCAGATCAACCGACAGAGCCTTCGCCATTGGTGCTGGCCTCCATCCAGCACCAAGCGTGAATCACAATCCGCCAGACGTGGGAATCCCACTACGATTCAAACCGGTGGGAAAATGCTCTAGCCGGCACCGAGACGGAATTGGAGACGCTGGCGATGACGAGCCGCCGTTTGCGCAGCCAGATCTTACAATATCTTGAATTGCGCTTGATGTAAGGCTGTTCGTGCACTGATGGTGCGGACGTGATATCAGCTACGGCTACCGTATAGAGGTGGTCGCCTTATGCCTAGGGGAGATGGCTTGGCGGTCAGGACGTGGCGCGTGGCGTAGCGCCGAGATTGAGATCGGTCCGCCGGCCAAATGCCCGCAGCGCCTCCGTCAATGC
>JBCBWF010000110.1:0-13074 GCA_039817245.1 Pseudomonadota bacterium
CGGTGATGTCGAGCCGGGTGACCACGAAGCCGCGATCGGGCGTGGGGTGGCGCGAGACCGAATACCACCGCCCGTCCGTGTGCTCGAGCCCGAGATCTCCGAGCGCGTACGCGCCACCGGGCGGCGGCGCTGCGGCGAGGCGGAGCCCCATCGCTTCGAGTTCGAGCACACGGACGGGCGGTGGTATTCGGTCTCGCGCCACCCCACGCCCGATCGCGGCTTCGTGGTCACCCGGCTCGACATCACCGATGCCAAGCGCGCAGAGGCCGAGCTCGTGCGCCAGCGCGAGCTTCTGCACCAGAGCGAGAAGCTCTCCGCGCTCGGCGAGTTGCTGGCGGGCGTGGCGCATGAGCTGAACAACCCCCTTTCCATCGTGGTCGGCCATTCGCTGATGCTTTTCGAGGAGGCGGCCGAGCCCCGCCTCGCGGCGCGCATCGCCAAGATTCACACCGCCGCCGAGCGCTGCGGACGGATCGTGCGCACCTTCCTCGCCATGGCCCGCCAGCGCCCGGCAAGGCTCGAGACGGTCGCGCTCGACGAGCTCGTGGAGACCGCGCTCGACATCGCGGGCTACGGGCTGCGCACGACGGGCACAACCATCGAGCTCGACTTCGCGCCGGACCTGCCGCCCGTGATGGCCGATCCGGACCAGCTTGTGCAGGTCTTCGCGAACCTCCTCGTCAATGCCGAGCACGCGCTCGCCGGGCGCGGGGAGGCGGGCCGGCTCTCCATCGCCACGCGGCTCAGCGACGGCGATGTGGAGGTGAGCCTCAGCGACAACGGCCCCGGCATCCCCGCCTCGATCCGCGGGCGGATCTTCGAGCCCTTCTTCACCACCAAGGATGTGGGCGACGGCACCGGCATCGGCCTCGCCTTCTGCCACCGGGTGATCGGCAGCCATGGCGGGCGGATCGCTGTCGCCGAAACGCCGGGGGGCGGGGCGCGCTTCATCATCCGCCTCGCCGCCGCCGAGCTCACCAGCCAGAACGCGCGCAGGAGTGCGACCGGATGACCGCGCCCGACCCCACCGATCAGCCGCATGTGATCGTCTGCGACGACGAGCAGGATGTGCGCGAGATGCTGAGCGAGTATCTCGAACGCCGCGGCTTCCGGATCAGCACCGCCGGCACCGCCGCGGCGATGCGCGCGCGCCTGGCCGAAGGCGCGGCGGATGCGGTGCTGCTCGACATCAAGATGCCGGGGGAGGACGGGCTGAGCGCGCTGCGCGGCCTGCGCGCCACCAGCGATATCCCCGTGATCATGCTGACGGCGACAGCGGAGGTGGTGGACCGGATCCTCGGCCTCGAGATGGGCGCCGATGATTACCTCGCCAAACCGGTCGATCTGCGCGAGCTCGAGGCGCGGCTGAAGAGCGTCCTGCGCCGCTCGGTGCGCAGCGCCGAGGGGCCCGCGGGCGAGGCGCCGCACTGCGGCGAGGACGGCCGGCGCGGGCGTGTGCCCTTCGGGCCCTGCACGCTCGATCTCGACGCCGCCCTCCTCTTCGATGCCGAGGGCGGCGAGATCGCCATCACCGCGATGGAATTCAGCCTGCTCCGCGTCTTCGCCGAGAACCGCGGCCGGGTGCTCAACCGCGATCAGCTGCTCGAACAGGCGCATGACCGGAGCTGGGACCCGTTCGACCGCTCGATCGACATCCGGATCTCCCGCCTGCGCCGCAAGATCGAGCCCAACGCCGCGAAACCCGAGGTGATCCGCACGGTGCGCGGCGTGGGCTACATCTTCGGGGAACGCTGACGCTCAAAGCGCGCAATTTGCCCTGCCGGCCGAGGGCCGGGCGCGCCGGCGAAGCTGGGGCCATCCGCTCGACGAATGCCGCAGGCATGAGGAGAGCGCAGGAGAGCATCGCAGCGCGCAGCGCTGCGATTCCGTTTGGGAGGCTTCTGGATCCGTGGGAGAGGCCGCGGCCTCAGCGGCCGATCTGGTCGCGGTAGAGGCCGAGATCCTTCAGGATCCGGTCGTCGAGCCGGCGCAACTCGTCGTAGCCCAGCCCGCCTGTCGCGCGGCGCTCCGTCGCCCGTGCCTCACGGCCCTCGAAGACTGCCGCCAGCGTCGCCGCCACCTCCTGAACCGCGCGCCGCGCAAGGCCCATAACGCCGTCATTGCTGCGGTATCCGCTCGTCATATCGGTCATAACTCGAACTCCTCGTTCAAACGCGAACCCGTCCTTCCGGGTCCGATACACTCATCAAAGCCTTGCGTGCGATCCTGCCCGGAAGGCGCCCCGACACCCTGCGTTCCCGCAAGAGACGCCACCCAATTACAGGGCGTCGGGGCCGCCCCGTGGCCTTCTTGCCCCGGGACGAGACCAACATGCTCTGTCCCCTTTTCAGACGGATTTCAGCCCAACGCCTTCCGTGTTTCAGTTGTATCCGTGATGACCTCACCCGGTATGCGCCGGAACTTGGCGCGAGAACGTGAAGACTGTCACAGGCCGATGCACAAAAACGCGTCACGAAGATGCATTGCCCGTTACGAAGGCCCTACAGGAGGGCCGGGTTCGAGGAGTGAAGAGAATGGCCCATCAGACCGGCACTGCCGCCCGCCCCGCCCGTGCGCAGAGCGAGCGCCCGGTGCTGCTTTCGGAGGCCGGCGCCGAGCAGAGCGCGGCCGAGCCCGTCCCGGGCGCCCCGCGCGGGCGTGCCTGGCAGACGGAGCTCTCCGATACCGAGGTCATGATGCTCATGACCTGACCCGCCCGGCCGCGCCGCCGCAGCCTTCGCCGCAGCGCCGATCCGGCCCGCCGGCACGCGCGGAAAGCATTGCCTGCACCGCATCTTTCCGGTCACCATGGCGCCGGGGGTGCCCGCATCGGCGCCGACCGACCAGCGGATGCGCAAGATGACGGCGACACCTGACCGGCTCGAGACCGAGCCCCTTCACCCGGCTTTCGGGGTGACGATCGCGAATGTCGATCTCTCGGCCATGCTGGCCGATAGGGAGGCGGGCGCCGCAACCTTCGCCCGCCTGCGCGACGCGTTCGAGCGCCATTCCGTGCTGCTCCTGCCCGACCAGACGCTCACCCCCGAGGAACACCTCGCCTTTGCCCGGCTCTGGGGCCCGATCGAGGACCGCGAGGCCGACACGCGCGCGAAGGGCGAGGCTTTCGCGATCCCGCAGGTCTCCAATCGCCGTGCCGAAGGCGGGGTGGTGGCGCCCGATGCGCTGCACAGCCTCAACCTCCAGGCCAACCAGCTCTGGCACACGGACAGCACCTTCCTGCCGACCCCGGCGCTCGCCAATATCCTCATCGCGCGCACGGTGCCGAGCGAGGGGGGAGAGACCGAGCTCGCCTCCACACGTGCCGCCTGGGCCGCGATGCCGGAGGATCTGAAGACCGAACTGCGCGACACCGTGTTCTGGCACCGCTACGCCCATTCGCGCGCACAGATCTCGCCGGAGCTCGCGCGCCTGCCGATGTTCTCGCGCTGGGCGGACCGGCCCTGGCGCGCGGTCTGGACCAACCCGGTGACGGGCGAGGAGGCGCTCTACATCGCCAGCCATGCCTTCCGCGTGGAGGGGCTCAGCGATGCGGAGGCCGCGACGCTGATCGGCGATCTCATCGCCTTCGCCACCGCTCCCGCCTATGTCTACACCCATCGCTGGCGCCCGGGCGACGTCATGGTGTTCGATGAACGCGCCACGCTCCATCGCGGCCGCCCCTGGCCGCTGCAGGAGGAGCGCACGCTCTCCAGCCTCTGCGTCAGCGCCGGGCCCGATGACGGGCTTGCCAGCATCCGCCCCCCCGCCCGCGTCGCCGACGCCTGAGGCGGCGGGCGCCTCGGGGCCCTCACTCCTCCCCCCGTCTCGACATCCCCGTCTCGACGCCGCCGCGCCGGGCCGCTATGCGTGCCGCCATGCGCGATCCGGCCGGACACGCCGCAGGCCGGGCGCCCCCCACCGCATCGCAGGAGCCGCCCCGATGAACGCACAGGACTTTCTGATGCTCCGCAACGGCCTCCTGGCGCGGCTCGGCTTCTATCCGCGCTGGGACCGCCGCTCCAACCCCTTCCGCCTGCCCGCCAGCGCGCGACGCGAAGGCGCGCGCGCAGGCATGGCCATCGCCACGGTGATCAAGGACGAGGCGCCCTATCTCGAGGAATGGATCGAGTTCCACGCCATGCTCGGCGTGCGCGCCTTCTACATCTACGACAACGGCTCCACCGATGGCGGCCCCGCGCTGCTCGCCGAGGGCGGCTGGAGCGCCGAGGTCAAATGCCTCGACTGGATCAGCTTCGACGGCATCCGCTCCACCCAGCTCCTCGCCTTCGCCCATGCGCTCGCCAATTACGGCGCCGACTACCGCTGGTTCGCGCTGACGGATGTGGACGAGTTCATCCTCCCCGCGGACGGCGAGAGCCTGCCGGACACGATGGAGCAGTTCGCCCATCTGCCGGGGCTGAGCCTGCCCTGGCTCTCCTTCGGCACCAACGGGCACCGGAGCCGGCCGGAGGGGTTGGTGATCGAGAACTATACAGAGCGCGCCGCCTTCCCGCCCGATCCGCGCCAGTTCTCGCTTCTGCGCCACAAATCCATCCTCGACCCGCTGGCCGTCGACATCGTGGGCTGCCACAGCGTGGGCTTCCGCGAGCACGGGCATCTGATGTTCAACGAGGCCGGCGAGACGGTGCGCCCCTGGGAGGCGCGCAAACCAGGCTTCAGCCGCGCGGAGAAGCTGCGGCTCAACCACTACTACACGCGCTCCGAAGCGGAACTCGCCGCCAAGCTCGCCAAGGGCCGCGTCTCGCTCAACGGGGCGCGGAGCGACACAACCTATGACCGGCGCGCCCAGCAATACGCGGTGGCGACCGAGCGCGACGAGAGCGCGCTGCGCTTCGTGCCCGCCCTCAAGGCCCGCATCGCCGCGCGCCGCCAGCGCGCCGCCGCGGCCGGCCGCTGAGCGCAAAGCGGGGCACGTGCCGGCCGCCGGCCCCGCCCGACCCTCCGCACAGGCTCGTTCCACGGCCACAGGCTCCACGGCAGCGGCCGGTCGACTCGGCTTTTTCCCGGCCGCAGGCAGGGAAAAAGCGCAGAACGCACCGCGGCGGAGCCGTGGTTCCGCTCAGGAGGCCCCGTTTCCTGCGCCCTGCCCCGGAATGCCGGTTGCCAGCGCCCGCCTGCGGGTCTAGGCCCCGGGCTTCGCCAGAATCGGACCCGAGGAGGGGACCCATGCGGATCAAGCTGGGCTGCGAGCTGACCTACGCCCTGCCGAACGCCACGCCGATGATCGTGATGCTGAACGTCCACTATTCGCGCGTCGGCTTCTTCGAGCAGCCGGACCGGCTCGTCACCAGCCCGGCCGTGCCGATCGAGAGCTATCGCGACAGCTTCGGCAACTGGTGCAACCGCCTCGTCGCCCCCGCCGGTCAATTCACCCTCGGCACGGACGGGGTGATCGTGGATGACGGTCTGCCCGACCCGGTGGGGCACGACGCCGAGCAGCACCCGGTCGAGATCCTGCCGCCCGATGCGCTTCTCTACCTCCTCGGCTCGCGCTACTGCGAGACCGACCGGCTGATGCAGGAGGCCTGGCAGCTCTTCGGCCAAACCCCGCCGGGCTGGGCGCGGGTACAGGCGATCTGCGACTTCGTCCACGAGCACATCACCTTCGGCTACGCCCATTCGCGCGCCACCCGCACCGCCCATGAGGCCTATGCCGAGCGCGTGGGCGTCTGCCGCGACTACACGCATCTGGCCGTCACCTTCTGCCGCTGTCTCAACATCCCGGCGCGCTACTGCACGGGCTATGTGAGCGATATCGGCCAGCCGCCGCCCTATGCGCCGATGGATTTCGCCGCCTGGATGGAGGTCTATCTCGGCGGGCGCTGGTGGACCTTCGATCCGCGCAACAACGACACCCGGATCGGGCGGGTGCTGATCGCGCATGGCCGCGACGCCGCGGATGTGCCGCTGACCCACACCTTCGGGCCGAACACCCTCACCGGCTTCCGCGTCTGGATCGACGAACTGGCCGCCACGGCCTGAGCCGCGCGACCTGGCGCCCCTCAACCGATCTCGCCGAGCGGAGCGCCTCGCTTGCAGCGCCCGCGCACGGCATGCTGGCCCGTCGCGGGCCCCGCTTCTCTCGGGGCCCGCTTCTCTCGGGGCGCGGACGGCGGTGGCGATCCGGCGGTTGGCTCAGATGGCGACGCGCTCCGCCTCGACGGGCTGGGCGCGGTGGACGGAGATGCGCGCGGGGCAATCGCCCGACCGGCGCCGGCGCGCACAGTCCATCGCGTCCTGGCAGAAAGTGCCGTAGCTCGCATAGATCAGCGCCGAGCCGAACTGCATGCCGGCCATGCGCCAGGCCGCCTCGTCCTCGTTGCTGAAGGCATCGCCGAGGAGCTGGCGGAAGGTCCAGACAAGCGCCTCGCCGATCTCCGCATAATCCTCGGCGCGGACGCCGGTGTAGAGATGGCCGAGCGCGATGACCCGCATGCGATCCGCCATCGCCTCCGGCGCTTCGCAAAACGTGATGATGATGCCGATCGTGGGGACATTGCTGCTCAGCGGCGCATCGTCGTCCTCGTCGAGGAGCCCTCTGAAGGAGGCGGTAACCGCGAGGAGCCGCCCGCAGAAGAGCGCTTCGGCCATGCTTCCGAGAGGGGCGATGCGGGTCCAGCCCGCCTTCAGCCGCGTCATCTGCTCCCGGTCCACCGCGGGAGCGAGGCCCCCACCCGGGCCGGAACAGGACATCGCAGTCAACTCGCTGCGGTACATCATCGCTTACTCCACTCCAGTCCCCGGCTGCCGCCCCCGGAACCCCGGCCCGCCAGCCCGACGCGTCACCAATAACTTACTAACAAAAAGTTAACGGCGAAACACGGTCGAAAATAGGCACGAGCGCGGCACCTCCATGACCGCAATCCCCGTTTTGCAACGGTTTTACGGCCCTCAACCGGCAGCCGGCGCCGGCTCGGTGGCGTTGCGCAGGAACAGCGCCTGGCCGACCGCAGCGGCAAGCTGCTCGTCCTTGAAGGGCTTGGCGATCAGATAGGTGGGCTCCGGCCGCTCCCCGGTCAGCAGCCGCTCAGGATAGGCGGTGATGAAGATCACCGGCACGGTGAAGGCCGACAGGATGTCCTTCACCGCATCGATGCCGGAGCTGCCATCGGCGAGCTGGATATCGGCGAGCACGAGGTCGGGCCGTGTCTCCATGGCCGCGGCCACCGCGCGGCTGCGGGTATCGGCGGTGCCGACCACCGTGTGGCCGAGCCCTTCCACGATGCTCTCGATATCCATCGCGATGATCGGCTCGTCCTCGATGATCAGCACGCGCCCGCGGCTCTGCGCGGCAAGCTGCGCGCGCCCGTCGGCCAGCAGGATAAGCGCCTCTTCCGGCGTTGCGTTCATCGCCAATGCGATCTCCTCTTGTGCGAAGCTCTCGAGCGCGGAGAGCAGCATGGCCTGGCGCGAGCGGGGGGTGAGCGGGGCGAGCTGGCGCAGCGAGGCTGCCGCCAGGGCTTCGTCGGAGATCAGCCGGTCCGCCGTGATCGACCCGCCGCTGCTCGCCCAGATTCGGTCGAAGAGCGCGAAGAGGGCCACCCGCGGCCGTTGGCCCGCCTCCACCGCCGCCCGGAACCCGGTCGAATCCGCGATCAGCGCCTCGAGGGCCGCCGCCACATAGGCGTCGCCCTGGGCCTGCGATCCCGCCATTGCGCGGGCGAAGCGACGAAGATAGGGCAGCTCACGGGCAATCATCTCCGATAGGGCTGTGAGGGCCATGACAAACTCCCCTTCCTGTGCTTCTTTTCTGCTCTGCTTGGAACTCGAACGTCCTGCGCTTCATTGCGTTCCCATGGAACCAAGAGACATCCAGGACGCGTCGAGCCCCCGATCTTTCGCGGAAGGCATGATGGACGAAATTAAGAAAGCCCGGAAGGACCCGCCGACGCCGGCCGCATCCGACCCCGCTGCGAACGGGGAGGCTCCCGGAGAGACCGTTGGCGGGGCGGAGGACGAGGCCGTCGATTCCGAGCTGATCGACAGCGGCCTGAAGCGCGCCTACGAGGACATTCTGGCAGAACCCGTGCCCGAGCGGCTGTTGTCGCTGCTGGAGCAGCTGAAGCGTGGGGACACGCAATGAGCGGCGACATCTTTGCGGACGGGCTGACCGAGCATCTGCCGAGCCTTCGCGCCTTTGCCCGCAGTCTGACGACAGGGACGGCGCAGGCGGACGATCTGGTCCAGGAAACCGTGCTGAAGGCCTGGTCGAACCGGGACAAGTTTGCGCCGGGCACCAATCTGCGCGCCTGGCTCTTCACCATTCTGCGCAACACCCATTACTCGGAGATGCGCAAGCGCCGCCGGGAGGTGGAGGATGTGGACGGGGCGCTGACCGCCTCGCTCGCCCAAGCGCCGGCCCAGATGGGACAGATGGACCTGCGCGACTTTCAGCGCGCCTTCGCCGAGCTGCCGGTGGATCAGCGCGAGGCGCTGGTGCTGGTGGGCGCGATCGGCTCGTCCTATGAGGAGGCCGCGGAGATCTGCGGCTGCGCCGTGGGCACGGTGAAAAGCCGTGTGAACCGGGCTCGGAAGCGGCTGGCCACGCTTCTGCAGCACAACGAGGCGGCCTTCGAGACCGACCACCTGCAGGAAGCCGCGGTGGCGCAGGTCGCGGCCGGGCACCGGTGAGCGACGCGCTGGCCCCGCCGTCCGGCCTGATCGCAGGCAAGGACACGGGTCAACCGGCGGGCGAGGCGGCGGCGCTGGCGGCGAGCGACGGGCCGGCGCGGGCCGAACGCGCCCGAGCCCGGCCGCGGCCCGGTCGGCGGCCGCCGGGGCTACGGGGCTATATCGCGCTGCTCCTGGCGGTGGCCATCGCGCCGGTGGGCGCCGTGGGTATCGTGCAGACCGTGATCGCCCAGCGCGAGAACGATGCGCTGCGCAACGCCGTGCTGGTGAACGCCACCGCGAAGGCCGCCGTGAACGAGACCCGCGCCATCGCGCAGGCCTTCGGCGTGCTCCGCACCGTGGCGGATCTGTTGCCGCTCGAATCGGGCCTCGCAGCCTGCAACGACTTTCTCGCCCGCATCGTCGACGAGCAGCCGCGCTACGTGTTCGCCAGCGCCATCGGGCGCGACGGGGACATGATCTGCGCCTCCGCCCCCGGGATCGGGCTGGCGGAGATGGGAGGCCGGGCGCTTCTCGAGGAGATGATCGCCAAGCAGGGGCCGGTGGCGCATAGCGTGCCCAAGGGACGCGCCTTCGAGACCTCGATGCTGACCATGTCCTACCCGGTGCGGCGGGAGGGGGAGCTTGCAGGGTTCCTGACGCTCGCCATGCCGCGCGCGCTGCTCGAGCTTCTGTCGCGCGAGGCGGGCGTGGAGGAGGAACGGCACGAGGCGCTCTTCGACCGCGCCGGCCGCGTCTTCGCCCGCTCGGACGGCGAGGAGGGCGACCCGGCCTGGCTGCCGGACAGCACGCAGCTCGTGACCTGGGCGCTGGAGACGCCGGAAGCGGCGCAGCGCCACACGCCCGCCGACGGCGTGACCCGGATCTTCGTGACCGTGCCCGTGGTGGCGCAGGAGCTCTTCGCGCTGGCGAGCTGGCCGGTGGCGGAGGCGGAGCGCGCCTCGGAGATGCGGCTGGCGCTCGCGGTGCTCTTCCCGTTCGGGATGTGGATCGTCTGCGTCGGCATCGCCTTCTTCGCGATGAACTCGCTTCTGTTGCGCAACGTGCTGCGGCTGGAGCGGGTGATGACCGCCTTCTCCCGCGGCCGGCGCAGCGTGCGGATGACCCCCGCGGAGGGGGCGCCGCGCGAGGTGATCGTGCTCGGCGAGGGCTTCAACCGGCTGGCGGACCGGCTGGAGGCCGACGAGCGCGCCATGGGCGAGGTCATCGAGGAGAAGAACGCGCTCCTCAAGGAAGTCTACCACCGGGTGAAGAACAACCTGCAGCTCATCGTCAGCATGACCAACCTGCAGACGCGCGAGGCGAGCACGGCCGATGAGCGCGAGGCGCTGCGGCGGCTGCAGACGCGGGTGCAGGGCCTGGCATTGGTGCATCAGCGGCTCTACGAGGCGCAGAGCCTGACGGCGGTGCGCATGGACCTGCTGCTCGAGGAGCTGATGCGCGAGATCCGCAACGTGCAGACCGACGAGCGCGGGCGGGTCGATATCTCGAGCGACACCCAGCCGGTGACGCTGGAGCCGGACCGGGCGGTGCCGGTCTCACTCTTCGCCTCGGAGGCCCTGGTGAACGCCTTCAAGCACGGCTTCGCGCCGGATGCGCATGGCCGGCTCAGCCTCTCGCTCCGGCGCGAGGCGGGCGAGATCCGCATGTGCATCACCAACACCATGGACCGCCGGGCGGACGCGGCGCCGGTGGCGGCGGGGCGCGGCGGCGGGCTCGGCACGCGGCTGCTGAAGGGGTTTGCGCGCCAGCTCCGCGGCGCCTTCACCGTCAGCGTCGAGGGCGAGCGCTATGTGGTCGGCCTCAGTTTCCCTGAGGCGCCGGCGGAGCGGGTCGTGGCGGCCGGCGATGCGGGCGGCGCGCGCGCCGGGCCGGCCTACTCTTCCACGTAGACATTGCCCCCGTAGCCCGGCCGCTCGGCGCAGGCATCGAGCCAGTCGCCGGTCTGGGGCGGCAGGGCCTGGCGGCCGACCAGCCAGACAAGGCGGGTGAGCGCGACCGCGGCCGGGATGTCGGCGAAGGTGAACTCGGTGCCGCCGAGCCAGGGGCGCTCGGAGAGGATCGCCTCCAGCGTCATCAGCGGGCCCGCGCAGGCCGCCACCTGCGCCCCCACCTCGTCGCTGGAGCGAAGCTGGCCCTCGCGCGCCACGGCGATGAAGGGCGGGCGCACCACCGGCCAGAAGGCCGAGAGCGCCCAGTCCATCATCGCCTCCGCGCGGCCGAGGGGCACGGGGTCGCGCGGCCAGAAGGGCGCGCCCGCCTCGCTGCGGCCCAGATGGCGCAGGATGGAGTTGCTCTCGAAGTAGCTCGCGCCGTTCTCCACCATGACCGGCACCTTGCCGAAGGGGGTCAGCGCCTGGAACTCGGGGTCGTCGAGGCCGCCCGCCTCGCCCCCGCGCTCCACGAGATCGTAGGCGAGTTCAAGCTCGTCGAGCGCCCAACGTACTTTTTGAACGTTGGAGGAGTTCGCGCGGCCATGCAGCGTGATCATGCGGAGAGCCCCGCTGGAGGGTGGGTACGCCGGCCGAAGCGGCTGGAAACTGGAGTAACGCTTTTGCCGTTCGGTAACCATGTCAAACTAACAAAGCCCGGTCTGCCGGGTCCACACGAATTGTGCACACACCCGCGCGGAATGTTCGGATTTGCGCGGGAACTGTGCCGAAAATGTTGGCGAGCATCCAACTCGATCTGATCTGGACCCTGTTCTGGCACAAATTCGTGCCCCGCAATCGGCAGGAGACGCTGAAGCTGATCTGGGTGCTGGTGGAGCCCGCCGGCCAAATCGCGGTGATGCTGGCAATCTTCAGCTTTATCGGCCGCGCCGGCGGATACGGGCGGAGCTTCGCGCTGTTTCTGCTCACCGGCGTGGTGGTGCTCACGATCGTGACGCGCGGGATGGCGCTTGTCTCGAGCGCGGTGCAGGCGCTGCGCGCGCCGACCCGGCTGGCGGCGATCGGCGTCTTCCTCGACCCCGTCGCGACGCTCGGCTTCAAGCTCTTCACGGCGCTGCTCTACAGCGCCGCGCTCGCCATCGGGATCGCGCTCTGGCAGCGGGTAGATATCATGCCGGAGGCACCGGGGCTGGTGCTGGCCGCCATGGGGCTCGCAGGGCTCATGGGCTTCGGGCTCGGGCTCATCCGGGGCCATTGCGCGCGCTTCGCCCCGGCGGTCACGCGGGTGATCAACATCGTCACGCGGATGCTGCTCTTCGTCTCGGGGGTCTTCTACATGCCGGGCTATCTGGTGCCGACGCTCCGGGACTGGCTGTCCTGGAACCCGGTGCTGCATGCGGTGGAGCTGATGCGCCGGGGCTTCTACGGGGCGGACTATCCGAGCCCGGTGCTGGACGTCCCCTATCTCGTGGGCTTCAGCCTCGCAATCGCGGCCTTCGGCATGCTGCTGGTCTGGGCCAACCGCCAGCGGCTGATGGAGTGAGCGCGCGGCAAAGGATAAGCCCGCCCGGGGGGACCCGGGCGGGCTCGCGTCTCGATCAGCCTTTGGGGCTGCGGATCAGTTGGTCAGGCGCGGGTAGATGATCTGGTTGCCGCCACCATCGAGCGTGCCGACGAACTCGGTGAAGAGCTGGTCGTTGCTCGGCGGCGGAACACCCTCATCGCCGGCGTCGGTCCGCTTGAAGCGGATGTCGTCGATGCCGCCCGAGTCCCACATGGTGTAGGTCAGCACGTAGACGCCCGACTGGCCGACATCCACGCGGACATGCTGGTTGTCGCCGAGATGCGGCACGCCCTTGGCCCAGTTGTTGGCCGGACCGGCGAGCTTGTCCTCGTCGCCGACAACGTTGCCGTCGAAGCGGTAGACCACCTCGTTCTCGTCGAGATCCGCGTTGGCCTCGTAGTCGTTGTCATTGTGCAGGTTGTGGTGACGCAGCCAGTCCGAAGCGTGGAACTCGGCGAGATCCAGACCCGTGTCGTCGTTGGCGTCGTTGTAGAGCGTCCCGTTGAGGTTCAGGCTCACCAGCTCCTCATGGGTGAGCGGCTGGTCGAAGGTGCGCAGCGTGCCGCCTTCCTCCGTGTCGAACACGAGGACCGATTCGATGTCCACCGGGTTCTCGAAGGTGAAGATGATCGTGCCGCCATTCGCCTCGTCGTTCGGGTCGTGGTCCCTACCGTTCGTCGAAATGATCACGATGTTGCCGCGGCCCGTGGAGCGCAGATCGACGTCACCGCCCGTCGGGTTGTTGGTGTCGAAGAGCATCGGCGAGTTCTTCTTGCCGTCGGTCCTCCAGTTGCTTGCATCCGCACGGTAGTTCTTCGCCGAGCTGCCGTCGCCCGAGGCGTTGCCGCGGTTCCTCGGCAGGTGCACCGGGATCGCGGTCATCGTCATGCCGAGCGCTCGGCATGACGATGACCGCGATCCCGGTGCACCTGCCGAGGAACCGCGGCAACGCCTCGGGCGACGGCA
>JBCBWF010000655.1:0-1796 GCA_039817245.1 Pseudomonadota bacterium
CATGGGCTTCGAGACGCTGGTCGAGGCCGGCTACGCCCCCGAGATGGCCTATTTCGAATGCCTGCACGAAGTGAAGCTGATCGTCGACCTCATCTACGAGGGCGGCATCGCGAACATGAACTACTCGATCTCCAATACCGCGGAGTTCGGCGAGTATGTCTCGGGCCCGCGCATCCTGCCCTACGACGAGACCAAGGCGCGGATGAAGGCGGTGCTTGCCGACATCCAGCACGGCCGCTTCGTGCGCGACTGGATGGCCGAGTGCAAGGCGGGTCAGCCGAGCTTCAAGGCCACGCGGCGCATCAACGACGCGCACGAGATCGAACAGGTCGGCGAGAAGCTGCGCGGCATGATGCCCTGGATCAAGGCCGGCGCGCTGGTCGACAAGGCCAAGAACTGACCGAGGCGCGTATCGCGGTCGCAAACGCGAAAGGGTGGGCCCAGGGCTCACCCTTTTTCGTTTCGGCGGATCGCTGGGTTCGCCGCGCTCAGACCATGCGGCGACGCCGGCCGATCAGCACGAACCCGCCCAGCGCAGCCAGCATCAGCGCGAGCGTGCCCGGCAGCGGCACGGCCGAGGTGTTGCCAACGATGTTGTCGACCAGGAGGCCCGAATTCACGAGGCCGTCCTCTTCGTTCAGCACGACGAAGCCAATGTTTTGCACGCCACTCGTCGTGAAGACATAGTTGAACGTGGAAAACCCGGTTTCCTCGTTGAACGCGGTCGACGACGTGCTGAAACCGGGATCGTTCGTGTCGCTCAGGAGCGTGAACGCCCCATCGGCGTAGAAGAACGCGGCGTCGTTGAAGACCGTGGGCGTGGCTTCGTTCGTGGCGAAGTTGAAATCGAACGAGATCTCCTCGCCCACCACCGTGGTGACCGACTGGAGGATCGCGGATCCGATCGTGGCGTCGCCGCCGTTGGCGGTCGTCGCGCTCGCCGCGTCCAGCGAGCCGAGCGCAGCGCCGAGGAAACCCTCGATCGCCGCGTCCGACGCGCCCGCTCCTAAGGAGGTCGTGTCCAGCAATGCCTGATTGGTGCCGGCCGTGGGCCCGGTGCCGAAGGCTGCCGTCTCGATCGAGGTCACGCCGATCAGGCTCCAGCCCGCAAAGGCCGCTTCGAAGCTTCCGTTCGTAATGGTGACGGCCTGCGCGGCGCCGGCAGAAAAGGTGACGGCAGCGGCGATCGCTGCGACGCGGACGTGACGCATCATCAGTGGTTCCCTCTACTCACTCAGCCGATCCCCCGATTGGCTGCGTAGGAGTAACCATTAAAAATTGGTAATAAATCGACGCGATCTTGCTGGCCGATCCCAAATCCTGTCGCGATTTGAGCCAGTTACTGCGAAATGCGCACGAGACTTGGCAATCGGGCGCGCTGTGCCGCGAAAGCTGCGGCACAGCGGATCAGAGGGCGCTCAGGCTGGCACCAGGCGGCGATAGAGGTGCCAGGAGGCGTGGCCGAGCAGCGGCAAGGCGAGCAGGAGGCCGAGGAAGGCCGGCAGGGACGCCACCGCCAGCACGACGCCGATGAAGCCCCCCCAGGCGAACATCACGACCGGGCTCGCCAGCACGGCCTTGAAGCTCAGCACCATCGCCGTGATGAAGTCGCTGTCGCGGTCGAGCAGGAACGGGAAGGCGAGCACCGAAAGGCAGAAGGCGACCCCCGCGAAGAACGCGCCGAAGGCATGGCCCACGATCAGGAAGCCGATGCCGTGCTCGGTGGTCAGCATCTGGCCCAGCAACTCCCAGAACCGGTCCGTGCTGGCATGGAAGAAAATCGCGAAGAGCATCAC
>JBCBWF010000002.1:0-44653 GCA_039817245.1 Pseudomonadota bacterium
GGCGAGCAGCACCACGAGGAGCAGTACGGGCATGGAGGAGACGCGGGCCCGACGCTCCGCAGGCGCCGAGAGCGATGGCGCGTTCCTCGGCAGCGGCCGGATCACCGTCTCCGGCGCAGGGTCCGGCCAGGTGTCGGGTATCGCCGCCGGCGGAGGCCGCGAGGCAGGCCCCCTCGCAGGGCTCTCGGCGGGCTTGGGGCTCTCCGCCCTGTCGATCGGCTTCGCTTCGGGCGGCCTGCGCGGCGGCAGGGGCTGCGTCGGCGGCGCTCTGTCGGGCACATCCGCGAACGGATCCCCGCGCTCGGGCTCCCGTACCTTGAAATCGGCGCTGAGGAGATCGTCGAGCCCCCAGTCCTGCGGGATCGGCGCGGGCGCGCGCGCGGGATCGGGCTCGATAGGCCGCGGCGCCGCCGCCCCGGGCACCGGCCCCTTCGGCAGCAGCGCGATCGCGTCATAGGCTGTCTGCGGCCGATCCGGCGCCTCGATCTGGAGGCACGCCTCCAGAAACGGCCGGAACGCGCTGTGAATGTCGCCGAAGTCAAACTCCGCGCGCATCACCTGTATCAGCGCATCGTTCAGCGCGTGCCCGCGCACCATCGGCCGGCCCGTCAGCATCTCGCCGGCCACGAGGCCAACGCCCCAGATATCCGTCATCGGCGTCTGCGGCGCGCCGGTTGCCTGCTCGGGCGACATGTAGCGCGGCGAGCCCGCGATCTGGCCGATCTGCGTCGTCGCCATGCGCTTCGTGGTCCGCCCGTCCTCGTAGCCCGCGAGCCCATAATCGTTGAGCCGCCCGATCGCGCCGAAATCCACCAGCACCGGCCCGCGCATCGGCGACATCACGATGTTCGCCGGTTTCACGTCGCGATGGATCAGCCCCTTGGCATGCAGCGCCGAGAGCCCGTCGAGCACCGCGCAGAGCGATGCGCGCACCGCCTCCGGCGCGAAGGGGCCGTCCCGCCTCAGCGCCTCCGAGAGGTCGGGCCCCTCCACGAACTCGTAGACGAGGTAGCGCCGGTGGTCCCGCGTCATCCCGACCTCGAGAAACCGCGCCACATTGGGGTGGTTCACGCTCTCCAGCGCCTGGGATTCGCGGCGCAGCCGCTCCTCACGATCGGTGGGGGCGAGCTTCAGCGTGCCATAGCGCCCGGTCAGCACGTGGCGCACCTGCCAGACCTCGCCCTGCCCCCCGCGGGTCATGCGGCGCAGCGCCGTCCAGTTCGCGCTCTCCGGCGCACCGGGCGGCGGGGGCGGGGCCTCGCCAAAGCGAAACCCGTCCTGCGAGAACGGCGCGAAGGGGTCCACCATGCGGGCTCCCGCAAATGTGATCGATGCGAATTGCACAGGAGTATGCCGCGCATGCCGGCGATTGGCACTCCATTTCCGCAACGTCAGCAATGAGGGGAGGGGTGAGAGGCTGGACAACGACCCAAGCGTGGCTCGTTACGGCTGCTTCCTTCCGGACCTGACCGGGTTGGCGAGGTGCCTGCCCGCGCCAACCTCTCACCATCTGAAATAGCGAAGCTGCGCGCGCCGCACAACCCTCTGCCCCTTTAAGCCGGCCCGCTTGCCAAACACCCTTTGTGACGGAATGGTGACATATCCAACGCAATCGAGAGGGGATCCGCCGATGGGCCAAACCGCAAAGAACCCCGGCTCCGTCCCGCGGCTCGACGCGCTCGACATGGAGGCCAGGCTCGGCGAGCGCGCCTATGAGAAGAAGCTCGCGAAGCTCCAGCACAAGCTCGTGCAGATCCAGCAGGCCTATCTCTTCTCCAGCCGCTCCGCGGTCATCGTCTTCGAGGGCTGGGACGCGGCCGGCAAGGGCGGCACCATCCGGCGCATGTCCTCGGTGCTCGATCCGCGCGGCTTCAAGGTCTGGCCGATCGGCGCGCCCCGCGCCTACTATACCGACCGCCATTACTTGACCCGTTTCTTCGAGCGACTGCCCCCGAACGGCACGCTGACCGTGTTCGACCGCTCCTGGTACGGCCGCGTTCTTGTGGAGCGCATCGAGAAACTCACGCCGAAGCGCCGCTGGCGCGCGGCCTATGACGAGATCAACACCTTCGAGAAGATGCTGTTCGAGGACGGCACGCGCATCGTGAAACTCTTCCTGCACATCACGCCGGAGGAGCAGCTGCGCCGCTTCGAGGCCCGGCTCACCGATCCCATGAAGCGCTGGAAGCTGAGCTACGAGGATTTCCGCAACCGCAAGCGCTGGCCGGATTATGCCGAGGCCATCGACGAGATGTTCGCGAAGACTTCCACCGCCCATGCGCCCTGGTGCGCGATCCCGGCCAACGACAAGAAATTCGCGCGGATCGCGGCGCTGAAGGAGATCACCAGCCGGCTCGCCCGCGGGGTGAGCCTCGCGCCGCCGCAGCTCGACGCCGCCGTGCTCCGCGAGGCGAACAACCACTTCTCCCTGCCCGAGCCGCTCCTCGAGGGGCTGACGGGGCGCACCGAATAGCCCGCCGGCGCACCGGCCCCGCCTTGCCGCGCTGCGGCGGCGGGGCGGTTGGCATCGCGCGGGCGCTCTGGCATCAAGCCGCGAACAGGGGGCCGGCCATCGCGCGCCGGGCAAAGGGGGCGGGGCGATGACCGGGCATCTCGACAGCATTGTCTTCGCGAGCGCCGGCGCGGCGTTCGACCGCGCGGGCCACCGTCGGGCCGAGGCCGAGGCCCTCGCCGCCCGACCAGATGCCCGGCTCGTCGCGCTCTCCGACGGGCGCATCGCCGTCGACCTCGCCGGCCCCGCGAAAACCCTGGCCTGGCGCCCGGTGCCCGCCCGCGCGCCCGGCTCGCCGCGGATCTTCCTCGGCATGATCGGCGAGACCCCCTGCTTTGCCGCCGATTACGGGCCGCTCGAGGAGGCCGACACCGCCGAGCTCCTGCCCGAGGGCGGCAAATTCATCGATCTGCGCTCGATCTCGCCGGAACTCTCCGCGCTTGAGGCCGGCATCGCCGCCACCGCCAAGGCCGTGCTCGGCTGGCACAGCACCCACCGCTTCTGCGCGCGCTGCGGCGCCGGTCCTACGCTGGTGGAGGACGGCGGCTGGCGCCGGCGCTGCGCGGCCTGCGGCGCCATGCATTTCCCGCGCGTCGACCCGGTGGTCATCATGCTCGTCCTCCATGGCGACCGGGTGCTGCTCGGCCGCCAGTCCAACTGGCCCGCGGGCATGCACTCGCTCCTTGCCGGCTTCGTCGAGCCGGGCGAGACGCCCGAGGACGCCGTCCGCCGCGAAGTGATGGAGGAGGCCGCCATTCGCGTCGGCCGCGTGCGCTACCTCGCCACTCAGCCCTGGCCCTTCCCGTCGACGCTGATGATCGGCTGCATCGCCGAGGCGCTCAGCGAGGAGATCACGATCGACCCGACGGAGCTCGAGAGCGCGCTCTGGCTGCCCCGCGGCGAGGCGATCGAGGCGCTGGCCGGCCGCCACCCGGTGCTCGCGGCCCCGCGGCGCGACGCCATCGCCCGCTCGATCCTGCTCGAATGGGTCGAGGGCGGGCTCGAGGGGTTCTGAGCGACCGCGTCACGCCCGCCTGCCAATTCTCCCGCGCCCACTGTCATCCGGCCGCCGCCGGCCTACCTTCCGGCCAGGCACCACAACGGACCCGCAGCCCATGATGCAAGAGCCCTCCGACACCGCGGCGCTCCGCCGGGCGCTCGGCGCCTTCGCTACCGGCGTTACCATCGTCACGGCAACGAGCCCGACGAGCGGGCGGCCCGTGGGCTTCACGGCGAACTCCTTCACCTCGGTCTCGCTCAGCCCGCCGATCCTTTTGGTCTGCCTCGCCCATACCGCAGCGAGCTATGCGTGCTTCTGCGCGTCGGAGAGCTTCGCGGTGAACGTGCTGGCGGCCGAGCAGCAGACCATCGCCAAGATCTTCGCCACCCGAGGGGCGGACAAGTTCGCCGAGGTGGCCTGGACCCCGGGCCTGCGGGGCGCGCCCCTCATCGACGGGTCGCTCGCCCGCTTCGACTGCGCGATGCACGAACGCGTCACCGCCGGCGACCACGATATCCTGCTCGGCCGCGTGCTCGGCTTCAGCCGCCACGAGGGTCCCGCCCTGGTCTACCACTCGGGCAGTTTCGCGACCCTCGGCTGACCCCGCCCGCCTCGGACGAGGGCGGTGCGCGCGCCGGGTGTCCCGGGCTTGACCCGGGACCTCCTTGAGCGCTCGGGGAGGCCCCGGGTCAAGCCCGGGGCAACCTCGGCGCGCAGCGCGCTTCTCAGCCGGTCTCCGCCGTCGCCGCCCCGCGCAGCTCCGCATAGGCGGCCGTGACCGCGGCGAGGCGGCGCTCGGCGAGGCGGCGCGCCTCCACCGGCACACCGCGTGCTACCATCTGGTCGGGGTGAAGCTCGCGAACAAGCGCCCGGTAGCGCGTGCGCAGCGTATCCGGATCCGCCCCCGGCTCCACGCCAAGGATCTGCCATGGATCGCGCTCGCCGGGCAGGTGGCGCGCGCGCATGGCACGGAAGGCGGTCTCGTCGACCCCGAAGATCTCCGCCACCCGCTCGAGGAACACCGCCTCGCCCGGGTGATACTCCCCGTCCGCCGCGGCGATGTAGACGAGGCCTTCCAGCAGGTCCGCCCGCATTGCCGGGCGCTCGGCGAACATGCGCGCGATCTGGTGGGCGTAGCTCTCGAAGCCCGCCACATCCGTCCGCGCCAGGTTGTAGACGCGGGCGGCCTGCCGCTCCGCGCCCGCGGGGATGTGGAAGATCTCGCGGAAGGCGGTGATCTCGTCATGCGTCACCCGCCCATCCGCCTTCGCCATCTTGGCGCCGAGCCCGATCATCGCGATGGTGAAGGCAACCGAGTGCTCCGGTGCGCGTTCCAGCCGCTCGAACACACGCGCAAGCGGCTCACCGCGCGCGATGGCCGCCAGGCTCTTCTTCAGTCTCTCCCAGATCGACATGACCCTGCCCGATCCGACGCCGGCGCCCGGTCCGATCCGGCCGCCCCTTGCCGCTTACCAGTCCCGCGCTCAGAGCGCACGCAGCATGAGCACGAGGTCGAGCCGCCGGCCCGCTTTCTGCCCGATGCCCGGCAGCCGCCCCGCCTCTGCGAAGCCTGCGCTGCGGTGGAGCGCCAGGCTCGCCGGCTGGTCGCCGCTCACCCCGCCGACGAGGTGGCTGAGCCCCGCGGCCCGGGCGCGTGCCATAAGCGCCTCCAGCAATGCCCGCCCGATCCCCGCACCGCGCGCTTCGGCAGAAACATAGACCGAGTGCTCCGCGATGCCCCGATAGCCTTCGCCCGCGCGGAACGGCCCGAAGCTGCCATATCCGACCAACGGTTCGCCGGCCGCGATGATCGGTAGACCGGCTGACTGCCGCGCAGCGAACCATGCAGCCAGCGCCTCATTGTCGAGTGGCACATGGCGCCACGAGGCCGTGCCCGACTCGATTTCTCTGTTCAGGATGGCACCGATCTCGTTCAGATCGGAAGGCCGCGCGTCGCGCAGCATCAGGTCTCTCGGTCGTGCCCTCTGCACGGCACCGGTTTCGCCGGGCCGTAACGCAGTCGCGTCGCTCAGAGCGTGCGGTCGTCGGGGCGGCGCACCGGACGCCGGCGCTCATCGTCCCGTACGCGGACGACCACGCGGCGCTCGGCCGGCGCATCGCGCTGGGCGAGAAGCAGCAGGCCGGTCAGCAAGACAATGGCAACGGCGAAGGCAATGATCATCGAAACTCTCCTGTAAGCGGCCCGTCACCGCTTCGTTGTTAGATAGGATGGGATGCATTTCCGGCGAGAACAAGGCCCCGGACCGATCGAAGCCGGCAGAGCGGCGGAAGATCGCGGGTTGCGGTGGCTTACCCACAGATGTTGCCGTCCTGTGGAACGGGCTTCCGCAACTTCGAGCCATCTTGCCCGAGCTGCCACCTGCGAATCGCTTCGGCCGCAGCCGGGGCCTGAACCGGCATCCCGGGGCTGGCCGGCGCGCGCCGGGGGCGCTATCCGGAGGGCTCCCGCGGTCCCGGAGGAACTCCGTCATGCTCGGCTACGCCATCACGACAATCGGCCTGCTCGCGGCACTCGGCGCGATCGGGCTCCTGATCGGCTGTATCCTGCAGGCGCGGCGCATCCGACGGGGCAGCGCGAACGACGCCGCCGAGACCGGCGCGGATGCCGCCGCCTTCCGCCGCCTCATGCTCCTCAACTCCGTCGCGCTCGGCCTCGGCGGTTTCGGCCTCGCGATCATGATCGTCGGCAGCCTGCTCTGAGATGGCGCGCCCGCCCCGCAAAGCGGCCGACCCTGCACCGGTCGTCGCCACCCTCATCGCGCGCCATGCCCACCCCGGCCGGGTCGAGTGGATCGGGCTGCGTCCGGCCCGCCGCGCCCCGCTCATCGCGGTCGAGACCGCCGAGATCCGCGCTGAGGGTCTCGATGGCGATCACCGCACCCGTCCCGGCAAACGCGCCGTCACGTTGATCCAGGCGGAGCATCTGCCGGTCATCGCCGCCCTCGCCGCGGTGGAGGATCTGACGCCCGCGCTCCTGCGCCGAAACATCGTGGTGAGTGGCCTCAACCTCCTCGGCTTGCGCAACCGTCGCTTCCGCATCGGCGGCGCCGTGCTGTCCGGCAGCGGCCTCTGCGCCCCCTGTTCGCGGATGGAGGAGGCGCTCGGCCATGGCGGCTACGCGGCCGTGCGCGGCCATGGCGGGATCACCGCCGAAGTGCTCGACCCCGGCCCCCTTGCCCTCGGCGACACGGTCTTGCCCGAGGAGGCCGCGTGAAGCGCAGCCCGGACGCTTCCGATCCTGCTTGCGGCTGCTCCCACCCACGTCATTTTGGCCCCGGAAACAAGAACAAAAAATGAACAAACGCCCATATGGGGCATTTTCTGAACCGGGATGCAGACCCTCCCACGTTCACTGAGGCCTTCGAAAACGACGCGCCGCGGGCGGCCGCAGGGTCCCGTCTTCTCGCTTCGACTGGATCCCTCTGCGATGCCCATGGCCCATCCATTTGCAAGACCCACGGCCATTTATCCGGCCAGCAGCCACTGAGCCCGCTCAAAAGCGTCGCGGCCGCGCCGCGACACCGCTTGGGCCGCAGCGCCGTCAGAAACGCTCGACCCAGGGCCGGAGCTCGATCTCCCAGGCCCAGGCCGAGCGGTCCTGCGCCAGGAAATGCCAGTAGCTCTGCGCGATCGCATCCGGGTCCAGCATCGAGTCGGGCCGGTCCGCCGGGTCCATCCGCCCCGGCCTTGCCGGATTCCGGATCCCGCCGTCGATCACAAAGTGCCCCACATGCACGCCTTCCGGGTGCAACTCGCGCGCCAGCGACTGCGCGAGCCCTCGGAGCGCGAACTTGCCCATCGCGAACGGGGCGGAGCCGGGATACCCTTTCACCCCCGCCGAGGCGCCGGTGAAGAGGATCGCACCATGGCCTGCCGGCTGCATCCGGATCGCGGCCTCGCGCGCGGCATAGAAAGCCCCCAGCGCCGTGATCTGCACCGCCGCCGTCACGGCCGCGGGGTCGAGCGTCGCCACCGGCCCGCGCACCCGCGCCGACGGGTTGTAGACCACCACATCCGGCGCTCCGAATGCGCCCGCGTCGCAGGCCGCGAAGAGCCCGGTCACAGCCGCCGCATCGCCCGCATCGCAGCAATGCACTACAGCCCCCGTCTCCTCGGCCAGCACCTCCAGGCTCTCGGGCCGGCGCGCCGCGAGGCTCACGGACAGCCCCTTGGCCGTGAACAATCGCGCGAGCGAGGCGGATAACCCTGCCCCGGCTCCGATGATCAGGGCGTGTCGATAGCGTGGTGTCATGGCTCCGGGCTCCGGATCGGGGAAAGGACGCGCGCCGTCCTGGCTGGCGGCCCGGCGCACAGCACCTTAGGCTCGCGATCCGTCCGAGGCCAAGCAGGAGCCGAGCGCCCATGTCCCGTCACATCGTCATCACCGGTGCCAATCGCGGCATCGGGCTCGAGCTTGCACGTCAGGCCGCCGAGCGCGGAGACCGGGTGAGTGCGCTGGTCCGCGACCCGGCCGCGGCGCGCGACCTCTCCGCCGTGGCCGCGGATGCTGCCGAGGGTCGGGCGGACGGTCCCAAGGGCCGCATCGAGATCGCCGGTGCCGATGTCACCGAACCTGCCTCGCTCGAGCGCGCCGCAGCCCGGATCCCCGGCCCCGTCGATATCCTGATCTGCAATGCCGGGCAGTATCGCGGCCGGGGCAGCCTCGGCGCCGGCGATTTCGGACGCGATGCCTGGGAGGCCGTGCTCATGACCAACATCGCCGGCGTGTTCTTTACCGTGGACGCGTTCCTGATGCATCTGCGCCGGGCCGACGGAGCGCGCATTGCCGTTGTCTCTTCGGCCATGGCCTCATCGGCCCGCGCGCCGGGCGGCTCGTTCATCTACCGCGCCTCCAAGGCGGGGGCGACGAACCTCGCGCGCAACCTCGCGGCAGATCTCGCGGGAGAGGGCATCGCCGTCGGCGCCTACCACCCGGGCTGGGTGCGCACGGATATGGGCGGCAGCCAGGCAGATATCGATGTCGCGACCTCCGCCACGGGCCTTCTTGCGCGCTTCGACGCACTCGGCCCCGAAAACACCGGCGTCTTCGAGGACTATCGCGGCGAGGCGGTCGCCTTTTAGCGCGCCACCCACACAGCAGGGCCCACCGTCGCGATCGCTCCCACCCACGACATCGTTATCTTGCGTTTCCAAACAGAGCGTGAACATCACCGACGTCGGATCGACCGGTGGCAAAATGAACATGCTTACCGGAGATTCACGAGCCGTTGCGCAAAATGACGTGGGAGGGAGCGAGGCTCAGCCAGCATAAGCGCCCGGCGCCCTCGGCCCCGCGCGATCCGGCCGGACGCGCTACCGGGGCCTCCCGGCCAACGCCGTCACCTCCTCCACGGTCGCCGCAATCAGCGCCAGCTCCGCCGCACCGGAGAAGCGGTGATCGACATCCTTCGCAAGCGTCAGCCGCGCATCCGCCGCATCCATATGCGCAAGCAGCGCCAGCCCCCGATCGACCGGGACATCCGCATCCGCCGTCCCGTGCAACAGCCGCACGGGAAAGGGTAGCGGCAACGGCGCGCGCAGCACGAGGTTCTCGCGCCCGTCCTCGATCAGCCGCCGCGTGATCACGTAAGGCTCCTCCGAATAGTTCGAAGGCAGCGCCACCTGCCCCTCCGCCTCCAGCGCCGCGCGCTGCACCGCATCGAAGCCCGCCCACATCGAATCCTCCGTGAAGTCCGGCGCCGCCGCGATCCCCACCAGCCCCGCGATCCGCTCTGGAAACCGCCGCGCGAGAAGGAGCGCGATCCACCCGCCCATGGACGAGCCCACGAGGATCTGCGGCCCCTCCGTCAGCCGCTCCAGTACCGCGGCCGCATCAGCCGCCCAGTCCCCGACGCAATGCGCCTCGAAGCGCCCGGAGCTTGCGCCATGCCCCCGGTAGTCGAACCGCAGGAAGCCGCGCCCCGCCGCCTTCGCCCAGCCCTCCAGATGCTGCGCCTTCGTGCCCGTCATGTCCGATCGGAAGCCGCCGAGGAACAGAACACCCGGCAGGGCTTTTCCGTCGCCCTCAGCAATCGTCCTGTGATAAGCGAGCGCTATGTCTGGCGCGAGATCGAGCGTATCCGGCGCAGGGCTCGGCACAGCGTCCGGATCGGTGCGCGCGCCGGGATTTGCGCCAGTATGCGGGGCAGAGTGCGGGGCAGAGTTCGGGGCGGGCATGTCGGCGTCGTCCTTCTTCGGGGGCCAGGTGGACGAGCAGACTAAGGGCGATCCGGTGCGGCTCAACCCTCTCAGGCCGCTGACGATCCTGCAGGTCGTCCCGCGCCTCGACATGGGCGGGGTGGAGCGCGGCGCGCTGGAGATCGCGGAGGCGGTGGTCCAGGCCGGCGGCCGCGCCCTCGTGGCCAGCGAGGGCGGCCAGCTCGCAGCGCGCCTCGAGCGCCTCGGCGGCGAGCTGATCGAGATGAACGCCGCTACCAAGAACCCCTTCAATATCTGGCAGAATGCCGGCGTGCTCGAGCGGCTGATCCGCGGCGAGGGTGTCGATCTCGTCCATGCCCGCTCGCGCGCCCCCGCCTGGTCCGCGAAATGGGCGGCGCGGCGCGCGCAGGTGCCGTTCGTGACCACCTATCACGGCAGCTACCGCGAGGACTGGCCGCTGAAGCGCCGCTACAATGCCGTGATGGCGGCGGGCCGCCCGGTAATCGCGGTCTCCGAGCATATCCGGGCCCTCCTGATCGCGCGCCACCGGGTGCCTCCCGAGCACATCGTCGTCATCCCCCGCGGGGCGGACACCACGACCTTCTCCGAGGACACCGTTGGCGGCGAGCGCACCGCCAAGCTCGCCGACCAGTGGGGGCTGCTCGACGATCCGCGCCCCGTCGTGATGCTCCCCGGCCGGCTCACCCGCTGGAAGGGGGCCGAGAACCTGATCGACGCCTTCGCGATCCTGGCGCGCCGCCGCGGCCTCGTGGACCAGCCCGCCCATGGCCGCCGGGGCGACGTCATCGGCCTCATCGTCGGCGACGATGGCGGTTCGGGCTTCGAGAGCGTGCTCCGCCGGCGCATCGCCACTGCGGGGCTGGTGGACAGCGTGTTCCTCGCCGGGCCCTGCAGCGACATGGCGGCCGCCTACAAGCTCGCCTCCGTCGTGGTCTCCGCCTCCACAGAGCCGGAGGCGTTTGGCCGCGTCGCCGTGGAGGCCCAGGCCATGGGCCGCCCGGTGATCGCCACGGATCATGGCGGCGCGCGCGAAACCGTTGCGCATGGCGAGACCGGCTGGCTCTACCCCCCGGGCGACGCGGAAGCACTGGCCGATGCGATCGAGGCCGCCCTCTCCCTCGACCCCTCCGCCAAGGCCCATATGCGCATGGCAGCCCGCGCGCGCGTGCATGCGCGCTACACGATCAACGCCATGAAGCGCGCCACCCTCGACGTCTACGAACGCGCCACCGGTCGCCTCTTCAGCGAGGCCTGACGCGACCCGCCTGCCGCGCCTCCGCGCCGGGCGTCCGACGCGGTCCACACGCCACGCGGCCGCGGTCGCCCGGGCCTGCAGACCGCCGCCTCAACCGCCCATTTCCGCGCTGAGGAGAACCGGGGCGAGGAGGCGGTCCACCGGCGCGTAGTCGTCGGTCAGGATCGTCGGCGCGTCCTCGCCGACCGCCGCGCGCACCTCCTCCAGGGGAACCCGCAACCATTCGCGCCCGAACCCGGAGGCCGCGGCGAGATAGCGCGCGCCCGTCGGCCGGTCGGAGGCGAGGACGATCCATGTCGTGCGGCTCTGCCCGGGGCCCAGCGCTTCCACATCCAGCCACAGCTCCACATGCGCGAAGCTCAGCGCCAGGGTGCTCGCCAGCGAGACCGTGAAGCGCGGCGACCGCAGCGCATCGACCACGTTCAGCACATAGAGCCCGCCCGGGGTGAGCCGCGCCGCGACGATCTCGGCAAACTCTGCCGTCACGAGATGCGGCGGGATGGAGATGTCGTGAAACGCATCGCCGAAGACCACGTCGAACCGCGCCTCCTCCGGCAGGCCCTGCAAGAGGCGTCGCGCATCGCCATGCAGGATCTCCGTCCGCGGCTCCGGCTCGAACCAGAGCGCCTCGCGCGCCACCGCCGTCACCGCGGGATCGAGCTCCGCCACCACGAAGCGCCCCTCCGGATACCGCGCCTGCCAGGCACGCGGCAGCGTGTAGGCCCCCCCGCCCACGAAGAAGGCCGAGAGCGCCGGCTCGCGGAACCTGAGCGCCACGAGCTCGTCCACCCCCTGCACATAGGGGCTCAGCAGCAGCCGCGGATCGGCGCGGTCGTTCACGCCATGCACCAGATGGTCCAGCGCCATCACCCGTGCGGGACGGCCGAAACCGGGCGCATCGTCGACGCGGATGCAGAAATAGGGGCTCTCCACCAAACAGGCCGTGCGCAGACCGAAGGCGCCGGGCCAGACCGCCGAAACCGCCAAGACCCCTGCGGCAAGCCCTGCGGCCTGTGGCGCCCGCGCCCCCCAGAACCGCAGCGAGAGAAGCGCATAGACGGCCCCGATCACACCGACCGACCCCGCCGAGCCGAGCCAGGAGATCATCAGCAGCCCCGAGACGAGCGTGCCCAGGATAGCACCCAGCGCGCCCAGCGCGAACATCAGCCCCAGCACCGCCCCCTGCCGCTCCTCGGCGGCAGCCCTCAGCGCCATAACGGTCAGAAGCGGCGCCAGAACCCCCGCGAAGGCGCTCGGCACGAAGAAGGCGGCCATGGAGAGCGCTGTGATATGGGGCACCAGATCCGCCCCCGCCAGCGCGGGCGCCGTCAGCCGCAGCGCCCCCAGCGAGACCAGGCTCGTCAGCGCAGCGCCGCTCAGCGACCAGGCCACGGCGCGCGCCAGATGCGCCGTCCGGTCCGCGATCCGCCCGCCGATCCAGTGCCCGAGCGACAGCCCCGCCAGCACCACCGCGATGATGATCGTCCAGGTGTAGAGAGACATGCCCACATAAGGGGCAAGCGCGCGCCCGGCCACGATCTCCAGCGCCATCGACGCCGCGGACACGGTGGTGATCGTCACCGCCGGCCAGAGCACCCCGATCCCGCCGGCCCGCGCGCGCGCCTTGCCTGCCGCGCCGCTCCCGCCCGTGCGCGCGTCCTCCTCTACTCCCATTCCATCTGCTGGAAGACGCGCCCGGCATTGCGCGTCGCCAGCTCCTCGAAGGTGTGCAGATGGGCGTAGGCCGACTGGTCGACGTAATAGGCATCGGCCAGCTCGCCGCCCGCATCCAGATGCGCCCGGATCTCGGCCCGCAGATGCACGAGATAGTCCCGCGTGTAGCGGCGCACCTGGGCCATGTTCGTCGGATGGCCGTGGCCGGGGATCACATAGACCGCGCCGAGCGGCTCGAAGGCGATCTCCCAGGTCTCCAGCCAGCCAGCAGTGTCGGTGTCCTCGAAGATCGGCAGCAGACGCTCGTGAAAGGCCATGTCGCCGGCGATCACCAGCTTCTCGTCCGGCAGCCAGACCGAGATATCCCCCGGCGAATGCGCCGGGCCGAGATGGAGCACCTCGATGCGCACATCGCCGAGCACGATCTCGCGGCGGTCCTCGAAGGTCTCGGTGGGCAAGGCCACCTCGGTGCCTTCCGCCTTGTCGCGGTTATAGGTCTCCATGCGTGCCAGGATGTCGTAGCCGCGCTCCTCGAACTCGGCCGCCGCGTCCGCATGCGCGAGGATCGGCACCCCCTGCGCGGCCCAGTAGCTGTTGCCGAGCATCGCATGCCCCTGGCCGTTCTCGTTGATCACGAGCACCACGGGCTGGTCGGTGATCCGCTTGATCTCCGCATGCAGCGCCTCGGCCAGAACCGCGGCGGCACCGGCATTGATCACCACCACGCCTTCGTCGGTGACGATGAAGCTCAGATTGTTGTTGTGCCCGGTGTTCTCATAGGTCGGCGGCGCGGTGGCCCCGATCGCGGACCATACATTCGGAATGAACTCGACCGGCTTACTGTAGAGCGCCGATCCCGGATACTGATCGGCGATGTTCTCGTCGGCATAGGATGCCTCGACCAGCGCGAAAGCGGCCAGGACGATTGTCAGGAAACGCATGGATCCCCCCAGATTTGTTCTTTTCCGCAACGCTAGTCGCCCCGCGCCCCGATGACAATCGACGCGCCCGCCCAAGCTCGGCGACCGCGGTGAGAGCGCGCGAATCGGTTTCGGATCGCGACGAGGACCGACGCGATCTGCAGAGTGCTGGGATCCGGAAGGGCGGGATGTCGTCCGGGACGCTGATCATGCGCGGGCAGATCGTGCGGCCAGATCATGCGGGCAGAGTCAGGGCGCCCGACCGCCGGGGGCGGCGACCGGGCTGTCCTTCGCAAATCGAAACGCGATATCCGACGCTACTGAGCACGCAACTCGACACGCTACGCTTCCTTCGGCGCTCACAGCTCCAGCCCGCTCCAGGTCCGGCCGTCCTGATTTGCAAGGCAATGTGCTCGCCGTCGGTGTTTCCGGATTAGAACAAAGCCCGAAACTATTCTGTAACTTTTGTCACATACCGCCCGGCACTCGTGATTCGCAGGGCGCCCTCTCGCCTGCCGCGTGTACGCATGGTTCGTGCAGGGTTGCTGCATGCCCGGTGCATCGCCGGGAAGGCAGCTGCAGCGGCCGCTCCGGGACCGTCCGAGGGTGGCCCGACGCCCTGCCAGGCGGGCTGGCATCGGCGGAGACAGCCCGCCATACTGCCCGTGCCCGGGCCTCCCTGCACGGGCCTTTCATCCGGCCGCTCCAGCGCTTTTCCCTCCCGAGGAGACTTTCATGAACGGTGCCGAAAGCCTTGTGCGCACGCTCCATGCCGGGGGCGTCGAGGTCTGCTTCGCCAATCCCGGCACCTCGGAGATGCAGTTCGTCGACGCCCTCGACCGCACCCGGCTGATCCGTTGTGTGCTCGGGCTTTTCGAGGGCGTCGCGACCGGTGCGGCGGACGGGTATGCGCGCATGGCGGGCAAGCCGGCGGTGACGCTGCTGCATCTCGGCGCGGGCCTCTCCAACGCCTCGGCCAACCTGCACAACGCCAAGCGCGCGCGCACGCCGATGGTGAACCTCGTGGGCGAGCATGCGAGCTGGCACCTCGACTACGACCCGCCGCTGGCCTCCGACATCGCGGGCCTCGCCGCGCCGGTCTCGGACTGGGTCGGCACCTCCCGCTCCGTATCCGCGATCGCCGCCGACGGCGCCGCAGCCTTGGCCGCCGCCCAAAGCTGGCCGGGCAAGATCGCCACCCTGATCGCGCCCGGCGACCATGGCTGGGACGAGGGCGGCGTGGTGGCAGACCCCGTCGTTCCGGATGGGCCGACGCCGATCTCGGAGGACGCTCTTTCCGAGGCCGTGCAGCTTCTCGACGGCGCCGAGCCCACCCTCCTCTTCGTCGGCGGCCACGCGCTCGGCGACCCGCAGACCCTCGCCCTCGCCCATGGCATCGCCGCGAAGACGGGCGCGGAGCTGCTCTGCCCCACTTCCTTCCGGCGGATCGACCGCGGCGGCGGGGGGCCGGGCATCGACCGGCTGATCTACACCGTCGACCTGGCCCTCGACCGGCTCGCCCATATCCGCCGCGCCGTCTTCGTGGAAGCGAAGGCGCCCGTGGCCTTCTTCGGCTATCCTGGCAAGCCGAGCCTCCTGCTGCCCGAGGGCTGCAAGACGCTGACGCTGGCCGATTTCGGGCAAGACGGCCCCGCGGCGATCGCGGCGCTGGCCGACCGCCTCGGCGCCCGCCCGCCTGCCAGCTTCGCGGCGCCCCCGCTCCCCGTCCGCCCGCAGCCCGGCATGCTCACGCCGGAGACGCTGGCCGCGGCGATCGCGAGCGTCTCCGTCGAGGGAGCGATCTATGTGGACGAGGGGATCACCGCGGGCCGCGCGATCTATCCCGCGCTGGCCGGCGCGCCGGCGCATAGCTGGATCCCGATCACCGGCGGGGCCATCGGCATCGGCCCGCCTCTCGCAGCCGGCGCCGCCATCGCCTGCCCGGACCGCCCGGTGATCGCGCTCCAGGCGGACGGATCGGCGATGTACACGATCCAGGCGCTCTGGACGCAGGCCCGCGAGAACCTGAACGTCACCACGGTCGTCTTCGCCAATCGCAGCTACGAGATCCTGAAGCACGAACTGGCGCGGACGGGCGCCAATCCCGGACCCTCGGCGCTCAGCCTCGTGGATCTCGACCGCCCGGAGCTCGATTTTGCCTCCATGGCGCGGGGGATGGGCGTGGAGGCGGTTCGGGTCGACTGCCCTGCCCTGCTCGCCGAGGAGCTGGCGGCTGCGACGGCGCGCCCCGGCCCCTACCTCATCGAGGCGCGCCTCTAGCGCCTCCAGAGCGCCGCGTCTGCCGCCCCGCGGCTTGGGTCGCCTCTCGCCCGCGGCGCCCGGCAAGCCGCACTGCGCGTGGCCGCCGCGCTGCTGAGGCGTTCTGCGCAAAGGCGCCCTATCGCTGGCCACAGGCTCTTTCCACGGCCACAGGCTCCACGCTGCAGCCGGGAGACTCGGCTGCTTCCCGGCCGGAGGCAGGGAAGAAGCGCGGAAAGCATCGCGGCGGAGCCGCGATTCCGGTGCTGGAGGCCCCTGGTGCGGATCGACGGGGCTAGGCTGCGAAGTCCCAGAACCCGTCGGACACCTCCGTCAAAGTCTCCACGAAGGTGAGGCCTGCGATGTTCTCGTCGGCCGTGGCGAAGAGGATCAGCACCTCGGCGGCCGCCAGACCCGAGTCGTCCAGAACGCCTGTCCAGAAGTCGATCCCCGCCGCGTCGCCCGCGCGGTCGAGCACGTTCTCGTAGAGCTGCTCCACGATCTCGCGGTTGGTCAGCGTGTCGAGGTCACCGAAACTCGCCATGAACTCGTCCGAACCGATGAAGAACTCGACCATCTCGATCTCGGTCAGCGGCTCCTCCTGCCCGTCGAGCCCCCCTTCCAGCGCGTCGATCCAGAAATTCAGCCCCTCGAGATCGATCTCGCCGTCGCGGTTGAGGAGCGTCTCGTAGATATAGGCGACCGTTCGGGCCCCCTCCTCGCTGATGGGCACGATCACGGGGCGCGAGCCGGGCTCGCCGTCGAACTCCAGCGCGCCGAGATCGATGATGCCGGCGCCGGCGCCGCCTTCCGCCCCGATGCCGGGCTGGTCGACGAAGCGCGGCTGGCCGCGCGCATCCGTCGGCACGGGCAGGTCGAAGGCTGCGTCGTCGCCGCTGTCGATCGCGGGGTTCTGGCCGCTGCCGAGGAGCGCCACGGTCTCGACCCGGCCGCCATTGTCGCCGAGCCGGCCGCCGAAGACACCGGTCGCCAGCTCCGCGACGCCGTCGCGATCCTCGTCCGCCCGGGTTTCCACCGTCTCGGCGAAGACGCTGCTGGGCGCGGCATTGCGCACGCCCGGAAAGGCGCTCGTGTCGAAGGCCTCCGCATCCGCGCCCACGATGCTGTTGGTGATGGTCAGGGCGCTGCCGTCCGTCGCCGCTTCCTCGCCACCCACGAAGGTGTCGACCGTGGTGTTGCCGAGCACGATCGAGTTCCGGATCGTCGTGGTGTAGGCGCTGTAGGTGCCCCCGCCCCCGCCCCGGCTCGCGAGGCTCGCATTGCCGGTGACGGTGCTGTTGGTGAGCTCGATCGCGCCGCCGGTGAAGATGCCGCCGCCGTTGTTGCCGGCGCTGTTGCCGGCGATCGTGGTGTTCGTCGCCGTCACATAGCCGCCGTTGAGCCCGCCGCCGCGTCCGTTGGAGACGTTGCCGCTCACGGTCGAGTCGATGAGGTCGATGCTGCTGGCGCGCACGCCGCCGCCGCCCTCGAGCCCTTGCGCCGAGGAAACGTTGTCGCTCACCGTCGAGCCGATCAGCGTGACCGTGCTGCCGGAGATGCCGCCGCCTTCGCCGAGGGCGACATTCCCGCTGACGGTGCTGTTCACGACCCGCAGCTCGTCGATCAGCACGAAGATGCCGCCGCCATCGGCGTTGAAACTGGCCGTCGAGTTGCCGCTCACCACGCTGTCGGTCACGGTCACGGGCGTCTGGTCCGAGTAGGATCCGTTGCCGCCGGAGATCGCGCCGCCGCTTGCGGCCAGCCCGCTGCCGGTGCCGCGGCCGCCGGTCAGGGTGAGCCCGGTGAAGCTGGTCTCGGCCGTCGTCGAGAAGATGCGCACATTGTCGTCCAGACGGCCGTCATCGAGGCTGGCCGCCACATCGGTGATGCCGGCGCCGTCGACCACGTCATCGCCGTTCGCATCGCCGGTGATCAGGATGTCGGGCGTGCCGTTGTCGTCCAGATCGCCGTCGATGACGAGCGTGTCGGTGATGGCGATCTCGCCCTGCACGAGGCGGATCACCGAGCCCGGATCGAGGGCGAACTCGATGCGGTCCGCTCCGCCGGCGGCGTTTGCATCGAGCACGGCCTGGCGGAGCGAGCCGTCGCCATCGTCGTTGGTGTTCGTGACTGTGAATGTTGCCATGATCCGGTCCCTCGGGCTGCGGCGGGCCTCTCCCCGCGGCGCATCTCATGATTCCCAACGTCGTCGCGATCTTATGGGTCCCTTCCCTTCAGTCAGCCCCTTTCGATGGCCCGGCGACGCGACAGTTGCCATCGCGGACGCGTCGGGGATGATGGCGCGAACTGGAGCGGGGCGCGCTCCGCAACGGTTCGGGACCGATGACCTATACCCTCCATAACCGGCTCGGCTCGGGCGGCTTCGCGGTCGAGGCGACGCTCGCGCTCGCGGATATCGACTTCGCCTATGATCCCATCGCGTCGAAACCCTCGACCTCGCTCGACGGGGCCGCGGCGCATCTCAACCCGTGGGACCAGGTGCCCGTGCTCGTCACGCCCGAGGGGGAGACGGTAACCGAGACGGCCGCGATCCTCATCCATCTCGTCAGCACGGAGGAGGCCTGCCGCGCGGGCCCGCATCTCTGGAACCCCAACCCGCCCACGTTCCTGCGCTGGAGCGTCTTCATGGGCGCGAACATCTACGAAGGCACGCTGCGATGGTGCTATCCGGCGCGGTTCGCGGAGCCCTATGCGGCGGACGAGCCGGATGCGGAGGCGATGAACGCGGCCTTGCGGGCCCGCGTCGTCTCCGCGGCGCGCGCGCGCAATCAACAGGCCTTCGGGGTGCTGGAGCGGCTGCTTGAGACGCAGCCCTTCCTGCTCGGCGACCGGCTTTCCGCCTGCGACATCTTCCTCGCGATGCTGCATGCCTGGCACCGGCGCCAGCCCGAACTGCCGAACTGCGCGCGGGTGACGGAACGCGTCGCGACCCATGCCCTGATCAACCCGATCTGGGAGCGCAATTTCGGCGACCGGCTGCGCGAGCGCTGGCAGGACAGCGGGCCGCACTGGTCCTAGGACGCCCGGACTAGGCCCGGGCGGCGGCGACGAGCGCGGCGGTCTGGGGTCGGCGGTCGAGGCTGCGCCAGGCGAGGCTCGTCTCCAGCACTTCGCCTGCGCCGGGGTCGCCCTCGAACCGGCTGAGCGCGGCGTGCGGGAAGCTCTCAGGGGCCGCGAAGGCGCCGTAGCCGGCCTCGGCCAGCGTGATCGCGCCGAGGATCGTGTCCGCCTCGGCGGGTGCGAGGCGGGCCTCGCCGGCGTTGCGGGCGAGTGCGCCCATCAGCACCGGCGCCTCGTGCCGGGGATAGCCGATCAGCGGCTCCCCGGGCGCCCGCTGGTAGCGCCGGAAGGGCACGGCGGCGAGGCGGTGCTCCACCAGCCCCGCGGCATGGAGCGGTGGGTGAAGGAAGGCCGCGTCCAGCTCGCGCCGCTCGAGCGCCCCTTCGAGCCCGGCCGTCACGCCTTCGCTCAGCCGGATGCGTACGAGCGGCTGGGCCGCGCGCAGGCGCGCGAGCACCGGGACGACCACCTGATAGGCCGCGATCTGCGTCATGCCGATGCGCAAGGTCTGCCCGAGCCCCGCAGCGGCGCCCTGCACCGCATCGGCGGTCTCGGCGGCCGCATCGAGCACCCGGCGCGCGCCCTCCACGAAGGCCAACCCGGCCGCCGTGATCGCCACGCCGCTGCGGCCGCGATCGAAGAGCCGCGCGCCGAGGGCGGTCTCCACCCGCCGGAGCCGCGCGGTCAGTGCCGGTTGCGTCACACCCAGCCGGCGCGCGGCCCGGCCGAAATGGCGCTCCTCGCTGAGCGCCAGGATCGCGCGGTAATCGGCGAGGGCGAGCGACATTCGATCACCGTTGCTTATCAAACTTATCGGCCACCTGCCTCCAAGCTATCGAACCCGGCTGCCATCTTCCAGCCGACCGGATCATCGGTCGGCCTGCAGGGAGAGATGTGATGAGAACGAGAGCGATGATGCTCGCGCTGGCGGCATGGGCCACGGGCGCGGCAGCGGAGGACTGGGACCGGCACGGGCGCATGGCGTTCGAGGGCCGCTACATCGTCTCCGTGTCCGATGCGGACATGGTAGCCTCGGCCTATGTGGACGGCGATCTCGGGCCGCGCGAGGGGCGCGATGCGCTCTCCGTCCTCCGCCTCGGCGGCGATCCGCGGGAGTGGCGCGCGGTGGAGATCGAGGCGTCGAACTCGGTCGCCGGCCCGCCCGCGGCGGTGGATGTGACACCCGATGGACGCTGGGCCCTGGTGATCGAGACCTGGACGCCGCGGCCGGAGGGCGAGGGCCCGCACCGGTTCTCCGATCTGCGCCACGGCAACCGGATCACGGTCGTCGATCTCGCCGATCCCGCCGCGCCGGAGGTCAGCCAGGTGGTGGGGACGCTGGAGCGGCCGGATGCGATCCGCATCTCCCCCGCCGGCGATCTCGTCGCGGTGAGCTTCCATCCGCGCGGCGCCGGGGAGACGACGCCCATCGCGCTCTACCCGTTCAGCGACGGTGCACTCGGTGCGCCCGTCACGCCGGAAATCGCAGGCTGGGATCTCGGCGCGGGCAGGCTCATCGATCTCGACTGGCACCCCACCGAGCCGGTGCTCGCGCTGCTCGACGAGGCCGGCGCGACCCTGCGCTTCGCGCGGGTCGGTGAGGAGCTCTCGCTCGAGGTCATCGGCAATGTCGTGGCGGTGGAACGCGCGCCCTTCCGCGTGGAGTTCACGCCGGACGGGCAGCATGTCGTGGTCAACGGCCTCTACTGGGGCGCGGACATCGCGGGGCGCTGGATCGAGGCGCCGCGGGGCTCGGTGCTGACCGTACGGATGAATGCCGAGACCGGCGAGCGCCCGCGCCACGCCCTTGTCAGCCGCATCACCACCGGGGTGTCGCCGGAGGGCCTGGCGGTGAGCCCGGACGGGCGCTGGGTGGCGACCATGAACCTCGAGCGCAGCTACCTGCCCTATGACGACCCGCGCATCACCTGGTTCAGCTCGATCACGCTGGCGCGGCTCGAACAGGAGACCGGTGTTCTCAGCCATGTGGGCGAGTTCAGCTATGACGGGATCCTGCCGGAGGCGGCCGTGTTCGACAATTCGGGACGGTATCTCGCGGTGGTGAACTACGACCATTTCGACGACCGCCGAGCCGGCGGCTCGATCGACTTCTGGCGGATCGACGCGGATCCGCTGGAGCCGGGGAATGTCCGGCTTGTCCGCACCGAGCACAGCGTGCCGGTGACCCGGGGGGCGCATTCTGCGGTGATCGTGCGCTGAGGGCCGCGGGGCGGCGCGTCAGAAGACGGCGTGATCGCCCCGCTCCACCACCGCCTCGCCGCGCACCAGCCTTGCGTAGAAGTCGAACAGCGTCTCGGTGCCCGCCGAGGGCGTGGCGTCGGCGTCGTAGCGGCCGGTCTCGGGGTCGAGCACCAGCATCGACTCGGTCGCGTAGTAGCGCGCGATGCGGGCGAGCTCGGCCTTCTCCGCCAGCGCCGGCGAGAGCCGGCCGAGGAGCGAGAGCGTGCCGACGATGGCGTCGAGCAGCGCCACGGGCACATGCCGGTAGCGCGGCTCCCGGCCAAGGAGGGCGAAGAGATGCGCGCCCTGCTCCAGCGGCGTCACCGCCTTGCCGGGCCCCCCGATCGGCAGGATGCGGTTCTGCAGGCTCGCATCGTCCAGGCATTCGGCAAGATACCGACCGAGATCTCCGGCCGAGATCGGCTTGCAGGCGGTCGACCGACCATCGCCGAAGACGAGAAAGGGCTTGCCCTGCCGGACCCGCTCGACCTGCCCGGACAGCGATTTGAAGAACGCCGTTGGCCGCACGATCGAGTAGGTGAGGCCCGAGCCGATCAGCGCCTCCTCGAAGGCGAGCTTGGCGTGCTGGAAGGCGAGGAGCGGCTTCTGCACGCAGATGGCGGAGAGGAGCACCATCTGCGTCACCCCCGCCCCGCGCGCGGCCGTTAGCGCGTCGAGATGGGCCTGGCAGTCGATGGCCCAGGCATCCTTCGGCGCGCCGGTGCGCGAGGCGAGGCAGGAGAGGAGCGCATCGAACCGCTCGCCACAGACCCCGTCCGCCGCGAGCGAGGCCGGGTCTGTGACGTCGCCGAAGCGGAGCGTGGCGCCCGGCAGAAGGGCCGCGCTCTTGTCGGGCGTGAGCGCGCCGCCCACGCCCGCGCGGGGCCGCAGGAAGCACACCACATCGTGACCGCGCGCCACGAGCGCGGCCACGGCCGCGCGGCCGATCGTGCCGGTCGCGCCCAGCACGAAGACACGCTTCGGCGCGGGCACGGGCGCGGGCTCGGGCACGGGCGTCATGCGCTGCCCTCAGCCCTCCGGCGCCAGCTTGTCTTGCGTGCGCGTCTCGAAGTCGCCGGCATCGTGGCGCTCGAGAAGCTGAGAGGACGGCTCACCCGAAGTGCGGTTCACCATCCGCCCGCGCTGAACCGGCACGCGCGCATCCAGCGCCTGCGCCCAGCGCAGCACATTGGCGTAGCTGCCGACATCGAGGAACTCGCCCGCATTGTAGAGCCGGCCGAGCGCGAGGCCGCCATACCAGGGCCAGATCGCCATATCCGCGATGGTATAGTCGGGACCCGCCACATGCTCGCTCCCGGCCAGCCGGCGGTCGAGCACATCGAGCTGGCGCTTCGTCTCCATGGAGAAACGGTTGATCGGATACTCCATCTTCGACGGCGCATAGGCGTAGAAATGGCCGAAACCGCCGCCGAGATAGGGCGCGCTGCCCATCTGCCAGAAGAGCCAGGAGAGACACTCGGCGCGCGCAGCCCCCTCGGTCGGCAGGAACGCACCGAACTTCTCGGCGAGATAAAGCAGGATCGCGCCGGACTCGAAGACCCGCACCGGCTCGGCGCCGCTCCGATCCATCAGCGCCGGGATCTTGGAGTTCGGATTGGCCTCCACGAAACCGCTGCCGAACTGGTCGCCATCGCCGATGCGGATCAGCCAGGCGTCGTACTCGGCACCCGCATGGCCGAGGGCGAGCAGCTCCTCGAGCATCACGGTGACCTTCACGCCGTTGGGCGTGCCCATCGAATAGAGCTGCAGCGGATGCTTGCCGACCGGCAGCTCCTTCTCATGGGTCGCGCCCGCGATGGGGCGGTTGATGCTGGCGAAGGTGCCGCCGCTCTCCTTTTCCCAGGTCCAGACCTTCGGGGGCTGGTACTCGGCGCTGTCGTTCATGGTGGACCTCGGCGATGATTGGATGGGTGGTCGTTGGAAGCAGGCATTACGCCCTCGGCGGCGACCGGGGAAGCTCCCCCTCGCACAGCCGTTAACTGGACATCCGAGCAGCCGCGCTCAACCCTTCGCCTACGCATCGATCTCGTGCCGTCTTGCCATCAATGCGAGCGCGCCGAGACAGAGGAGACCCACAAGGACGTATCCGACGAGGATCCCCTGGATCTCGTCATAGGGCATCGGGGCGTCGTCGGAGGTTGTGCCAGAGGCCAGGACCAGCGTGGCGGCAAAGAGCAGCCGGCCGGCGAAGCTCTGCAGGGACATATAGGTCGCCCGGCTGTCGTCGCTCAGGAGCGGCTGGATGCGGGCGAGGATGAAGGGACGCGAGAGCGCGTCCGGCACCATGCGCAGGAAGAGGAGCGCGATGGCGATCGCGTCGTTGCTGAGCGCGAGCGCGCCGATGAGCCCGATCTGCATGGCGAAGGCCAGGAGCAACAGGCGGCTCAACCCCAGCCGACGGCGCAGCCCGAGCGCCAGCAGCGAGGCGCCGACCGAGAGCACCATCATCGTCGAGGAAACCGAGCCGCTGACCAGCGGCGCCTCGGCCTCGAGCCCGGTACCGCGCAACGCCTCGAGGATGAAGGGTTGGCCGAAGACGAACGGGATGTGGCTGAAGGTGTACATCAGGACGCTCAGCCAGAAGAGCCAGAGCAGCACAGGCTCGCGAAACGCCTGGCCGAGCGCGGCGAGTTGAATCCGTGCCTGCCCTCCGCCAGCGGCCCCGGGCGCGCGCGGCGGCTCGCGGAAGCGAAAGGCGAGGAATGTCATGACCGCCATCACCACCGCCGCGGCAGCGAAGGGCAGCGCGGCGGCCCAGAGCGCCATCGCGCCCCCGAGCACCGCCGATATGGCGAGGGCGACGAAGGTGAACCGCCAGGCGCGCAACTCCTCGCGCTCGATCTCGCCCTTGCGCCCGTCGACCGCGAGCGACTCGTAGAGCAGCGCGCTGTCCGTGCCCGAGGCGAAGGCCGCCCCCGCGCCCAGCAGCACTTGCGCCAGCGCGAAGACCGCGAAACTGTCTCCCACCGCGAGCAGCGCCGCACCGCCGAGCGAGGCCACCGACGCTGCGATCAGCGTGAACCGCCGCCCCAGCCGGTCGGACATGTAGCCCGAGGGCACCTCCAGCGCCGTCGTGCCCACATCGTAGATCGCGTAGAGCAGGATCGCTTCGCCCGCGGAAAGTTCGTTCTGGAAGTAGAGGAACCAGACCGCCTGCCAGAAGATCAGGTTCTGAGCGGCCTTGAACCATGGATAGAGCGCGACGTTCTTCGCCATGTCCGCGCTGGGGGCCTGCACATGCATTGGATGGGTCTCGCGATGGCAGGACGCCGCAGCTCTCGGCCCGATGATCGCCGCTGCGCAACGGCGGCGTCAACGCATCTGCCGCTCCGGCGCGCGCTAGCGCGCAGCGCCGCCACCGGTTGTCTCGCGCAGCGCCTTGGCGGTGGCCTTGCCGCGGTCGAAGGCGGCCCGGCGCCGGGCGATCTCCTCGGGCGTCAGGCGGTCGATATTGCAGTAGCTGGCCTTCCAGCCTGCCGGGCCGGGCCAGCGCAGCGGCGAGCGTCGGGTCGTGCGCGGCCCCGGCGCCTGTTCCAGCAGGTCGAGTGCCAGGCGCAGCGTCTCGGCCTGCGAGGCCGGATCGCCGGGCCGCCCCGCCGCATTGCCGAGCGGGAAGTCGCTGAAGAGAAAGCGCGCCACGCCGGCACGCTCCACGATGTCCCTGGCACAACCCATCACCACCGTGGCGATCCCCGCCGCCTCCAGAGCGCGCGCGGCCAGGGCGACGGATTGGTGGCAGACAGGGCAGTTCGCGAGGAGAAGGGCGGCGTCCACGCCGTCCTCACGGCAGCGCCGGAGCAGTTCCGGGCAGTCCGTCTCGATCGTGGTTCGCTGGGAGCGGTTGGTCGGCACGCCGTGGAAGCGCCCAGCCACCGAGCCGATACGACCCGCCGCAGCGGCCGCCTGCAACGCCGCGAGCGGGAAATAGCTGCCGATATCCTCCGCCGTCGTGTGCTCGCGGTCGATCGCCACATGCGCGATCCGCAGATCCGGCATCGCGGCGGTCGGCGCGGAGTAGACGGCGTAGAACTTGGCCGCCGCGTTGTAGGGCGCGCCCGGGCCCTGATCGCCCGCCTCCGGCCGGAACGGGGCGGCCGTCGTCAGGATCGCGACCCTTGCCTCTGCCAACGGCTTGCCGAGCGGCTGGAAGGGCACGTCGTCGAAACGCGCCCACTCATAGGGCGCCCCGTAACCGAGCGCCTGATAGTAGGCCCGCGTACGGTCGATGTAGCGGATCGGCTCGTCAGGCGCGGTCATGCCCGCCCCCCGCGCTACGGCTTCTCCTTCGGCTCCGGGAAGGCGACCGGGCCGCCCTGCTTCTCCCAGGTCGAGAACCCTTCCTTCAGATGGGCAGCCTCGAAGCCCATATCCTGCAGCGTCGCCACCGTCAGCGCCGAGCGCCAGCCGGAGGCGCAGTGGAAGACGAACTTCTTCTCCTCGCCGAAGATCTCCTTGTAGTAGGGGCTCTTGGGGTCGACCCAGAACTCCGCCATGCCGCGCGGGCAGTGGAAGCTGCCGGGGATGAAGCCGAGCTTCTGGCGCTCGCGCACATCGCGCAGATCCACGATGACCACGTTGGGGTCGTCGACCATGGCGATGGCATCGGCGGTCTCGACCTCCTCGATCCGCGCGCGGGCGGCCGCGACCATGTCGGCAACGGATGTCTTCAGTTCGCGCATCGTGTCCTCGCTGTGCTGATGCTGGTCCCGTGGCCCGCGCAGATTGACGTGCCGAGAGGACGGGTGCTAGCCCCGGATGCGATACCGAGATGGACAGCGACCGACCGCGGCGGCCCGCCCGGCGCCGAAAGCGCCCGCGCGCCTTCAGAGGAGGACCCCGGCATGATCGAGCGACTGCAGGTCGGCACCCGGATGAGCAAGATCGTGAAGCACAACGGCGTGGCCTATCTCTGCGGCCAGGTCGGCGCCGGCGAGACGGTCGCGGAGCAGACGGCGGACTGCCTGGCCCGGGTCGATTCCCTGCTGACGGAGGCGGGCTCGGACCGCAAGCACATCCTGCAGGCCATCATCTGGCTCGCGGACATGGCCGACTTCGCGGAGATGAACGCCGTCTGGGACGCCTGGGTGCCCGAAGGCCATGCCCCGGCGCGCGCCTGCGGCGAGGCCAAGCTCGCGCGCGAGGCGCTGCGCGTCGAGATCATCGTGACCGCAGCCGTGCGCGAGAGCTGAACGCAGCGCATGCGGCCAGCGGTGGAGCGCGCGGATGTCGTGATCCTCGGCGCCGGGGCCGCGGGCATGTTCTGCGCCATCGAGGCCGGGCGGCGTGGCCGGCGCGTGGTGCTGCTCGACCATGCCCGCGCGCCGGGCGAGAAGATCCGCATCTCCGGCGGCGGGCGCTGCAACTTCACCAACCTGCACATCGCGCCGGAGCGGTATCTCTCGCAGAACCCGCGTTTCGCCCTCTCCGCCCTCAACCGCTACACCCAGCACGACTTCATCGCCCGTGTCGATGCAGCCGGGATCGCGTGGCACGAGAAGACGCTCGGCCAGCTCTTCTGCGACGGGTCGGCCAAGGAGATCATCGCGATGCTCCGCGCGGAGATGGCGGAGGCGGGCGTCGATCTCCGCCTCGGCGCGCAGGTGCAGGCTGTGGCGCATGACGGTGCCTTCCGGGTGGAGACCGCGGCGGGCACGCTCGTCGCCGAGGCGCTGGTGGTGGCGACGGGCGGCAAGTCCGTGCCGAAGATCGGGGCCACGGCGCTCGGCTACCGGATCGCGGAGCAGTTCGGGCTCGCGCTGGTAGAGACGCGGCCGGGGCTCGTGCCCCTCACCTTCACGGCGGCGGAGAAGGCGCGGATGGCGGAGCTCGCCGGCGTGTCGGTCACCGCACGGGTGGGCTGCAATCGCGCCTCCTTCGATGAGGGGCTGCTCTTCACGCATCGCGGGCTCTCCGGCCCCTCGATCCTGCAGATCTCGTCCTACTGGCGGGAGGGAGACGCGGTGGAAGTCGATCTCGCGCTCGGCCGCGATGTGATGGCGGCGCTGCGCGAGCGCCGCGCCAGCGCGGGCCGCGTCTCGGTGAAGAACGCGCTCGCGCAGGTCCTGCCGGAGAAGCTCGCGCGCCAGGTCACCGAGCGCGCAAAGGCCCGCGGCAACCTCGCCGACCAGCCGGACACGGCGCTGGAGGCGCTCGCCGGCGAAGTGCATCGCTGGCGCGTCACCCCGGCGGGTTCGGAGGGGTACCGCACGGCGGAGGTGACCCTCGGCGGGGTCGATACGCGCGGCCTCGATGCGCGGAGCATGGCGGCGCGCACCATGCCCGGGCTCTACTTCATCGGCGAAGTGGTCGATGTGACCGGCTGGCTCGGCGGCTACAACTTCCAGTGGGCCTGGTCCTCGGGCTGGGCCGCCGGGCAGGTCTGCTGAGCCGTCAGGCCGCGACGCGGCCGCCGTACCAGTCCACGAAGGCGCGCTCTTGCGCGGGATCGATGAGGACCGTGCGGCCCGCCTCTTCCCGCCGCGCCCAGCCCCGCTCCAGCATGTGCGCGAAGACGGCCGCACCGAGGCCGCCGCCCAGATGGTTGCGGCGCTCGCTCCAGTCGATGCAGCTTCGGCAGAGCGGGCGCCGCCGCCCCTCGAGCGCCGCGATGTCGAGCCCGCGCGCCGAGAGGAAACCGCGCCCCGCATCGCTGAGATGCACGGCCTCGCCCCGCCATTCGAGCACGCCGGCGCCGATCCATTGCTCGAAGAGCGCGACGGCATGGCGCCCGGCAAGATGGTCGTAGCAGCTGCGCGCCTCGCGCATCCCGTCGTCCCGCGGCCCGGGGCGGGTGCGCAGATGCCCGGCCCGCGCGGCGACGGTGACAAGCGCCTCCAGCGCATGGGCCACATCCGCATCGGCGATGGCGAAGAACCGGTAGCGCCCCTGCTTGCGGCCATAGACCAGCCCGCAGGCCTCGAGCTGCGCGAGATGCGTGCTGGCGGTGGAGGGCGAGATCCCCGCCTCCCGCGCCAGCTCCTTCGCGGTCAGCGCCATGCCGGACATCAGCGCCATCAGCATGTTGGCGCGGGCCGGATCGCCCATCGCGGCGGCGACCTTGGATATGTCGGGGCCATCTTTCACAGTTCGATCCTGATCGAACCGTTTCTGGGGGTCAACGCGCTATCCTCGGGCGCGTCACGCACAGAGGAGCGCTCGCATGGACCAGATCTCACCCTTTCTGCCGGGGATCGGCCTCGCCTATTCCGCCTTCCTGCTCTCGATCATGAGCCCGGGGCCGAATGTGCTCGCGATCATGGGCACATCGATGGGCAGCGGTCGCCGGCAGGGATTGGCCTTGGGCCTCGGCGTGGCGGCGGGCTCCTTCTGCTGGGCAGTGCTCACCGCCGCGGGCCTCTCCGCGCTCCTCGCCAGCTTCGCCATCGCGCTCACGGCCATCAAGATCCTTGGCGGGCTCTACCTGCTTTGGCTCGCCTACAAGGCGTTCCGTGCCGCCGCGTCGGCGCAGGATATCGCGGCCTCCAGGCTCTCCGACGCCCCGCCGGACCTCTTCGGTTTCTTCCAGCGCGGACTGACGGTGCAGATGACGAACCCCAAGGCCGCGCTCACCTGGATCGCGATCATCTCGCTCGGCCTGCAGCCCGATGCACCGTTCTGGGTTGCCGCGGTGATCGTGATCGGCACGACGCTGCTCTCGATCGCGATCCATGCCACCTACGCGCTCGCCTTCTCCAGCACGCCGATGATCCGGCTCTATGCCCGCGCGCGGCGGCTGATCCAGGGCGTGCTCGGCACCTTCTTCGCGCTCGCCGGGCTGAAACTCCTCACCACGCGGATGCAATAGCGCCGGCGGACGGGACGTCACGGCTGCCGCCGCGCCGCCAAATGGGGTAGGTCTCGCGGAATGTCCACGGACAAGCGGGAGCGCAGCGCGTGCCGACAGATCCCATCCTGGTGCCGGACTTCATCGCCTTCACGTTTGGCATGGTGGTCTACTTCGTCGGCGCCCATTTCACCCGCCGCTACGCGTTGCTGCGCGATTTCAACATCCCCGAGCCCGTCTCCGGCGGGCTGGCCGCCGCGCTGCTGGTCTGGGCGATCTATGCCGTCCTCGGCCGCGAGATCGCGTTCGAGCTCGAGACGCGGGATGTGCTGCTGGTGATGTTCTTCACCACCATCGGGCTCAATGCGCGTTTTGCGGAACTGCTGCGCGGGGGCCGGCCGCTCGCGATCCTGCTCGGGCTGACCGTCGGCTTCATGGTGCTGCAGAATGTCGTGGCGCTGGCCGGTGTCACCGCGTTCGGCCTGCCGGCGGCCAGCTCGGTGCTGGTGGGCTCGGCCGCGCTCATCGGCGGGCATGGCACCGCGATCGCCTGGGGCCCGGAGATCGCGGCACAGTTCGGCGTGGAGGGGGCGGTGGAGATGGGCATCGCGGCGGCGACCGTCGGGCTCGTGCTCGCGGCCCTTGTCGGCGGGCCCATCGCGCGCTTTCTCGTCTCCCGCCACAAGCTCGAGCCGCGCGACGAGGAGGCCGCACCGGTCGTCGGTGTGCAGCATGGCTCGGATGCGCTCGCGGGCCTCGACTATATCGGGTTCATGCGGGCCCTCGTGACGATCCATATCGCGATCATCCTCGGCTACGCCGCCAACGAGACCATCGGGGAGCTCGGCCTGAAGCTGCCGCTCTTCGTGCCGTGCCTCATCGTGGGCATCCTCATCGCCAATCTGCAGCCGGTCCTCTTTCCCCGCGCCCCGATCGTGACGGGCACACCGGTGCTGGCGCTCATCTCGGAATTCTCGCTCAGCGTCTTTCTCTCCATGTCGCTCATGAGCATGCAGCTCTGGACGCTGGTGGATCTCGCGGGGCCCCTCTTCGCGGTGCTCGGGCTGCAGGTGGTGCTGACGGTCGCGTTCTCGGTCTTCGTGCTCTTCCCGGCGATGGGGGGCACGTATCGCGCCGCGGTCCTCGGCGCGGGGTTCGGCGGCTTCGCGCTCGGGGCGACGCCGACCGCGATCGCCAACATGACCGCGGTGACGAAGCGCTACGGCCCGGCGCCGCTGGCCTTCATCATCCTGCCGCTGGTCTCGGCCTTCTTCGTCGATCTCGCCAATGCGTTCATCATCCAGTTCTTCGTGAGCCTGTAATCTTTTTTGCGCGGCGCTCGGCTTAACGCCGTGCGGTTTGTGTGGTCTGGTCGCTGGCGGAACAGCAACCGGGATCAAAGCCTTGCATCGCGGTCTCACGGCCAATCACTGGGGCATGGGCGTTGTGCGCACCGAGGGCGGGCGGATCGTCGCCGTCGACCCGCATCCGGCCGACCCCGCGCCCTCGCCGATCAACGACAACATCGCCGAGAGCCTGAACGGGCGCGCGCGGGTGCGCCGCCCGGCCGTGCGGGCGCGCTACCTGGCGGAGGGGCCGCAAGCGCGGGCAGGCGAGCGCGGGCGCGATCCGTTCGTGGAGGTGGATTGGGACACCGCGCTCGACCTCGTCGCCGCCGAGCTGCACAGGGTCCGCCGCGCGCATGGCAACGAGGCGATCTTCGCCGGCTCCTATGGCTGGGCCAGCGCGGGGCGGTTCCATCACGCCCAGAGCCAGTTGAAGCGGTTCCTGAACGCATGCGGCGGCTTCGTGCGCTCGGAGGGCAACTACAGCTACAACGCAGCCCTCGTGCTGATGCCACATATCGTCGGCAATTTCCGCGACCATGTGCGCCAGGCGACGCGCTGGAGCACCGTGGCGCGCGAGGGCCGGCTGGTGGTGATGTTCGGCGGGATCCCCGCGCGCAACACCCAGGTCTCGGGCGGCGGCCTTGGCCGGCATCGGATGCCCGACCAGCTCGCCGCCTGCGCCGAGGCGGGCGTGCGCTTCGTCAATATCAGCCCGCTGCGCACGGATGCAGCGGCCGCGCTCTGCGCAGAATGGCTCGCGCCGCAGCCGGGCACGGATGTCGCGGTGATGATGGGCCTCGCGCACACCCTCCTCGCCGAGGATCTGCACGACCGCGACTTCCTCGCACGCTGCACGGTCGGCTTCGAGCGGCTGGAGGCATATCTCGCCGGCGAGACCGATGGGATCGCGAAATCCGCCGAATGGGCCGCCGCGCTCTCCGGCCTGCCGGCGGAGCGGATCCGCCGGCTCGCGCGCGAAATGGTCGCGGAGCGCACGCTCATCACGATGGCCGTCGGCCTGCAGCGCGCCGATTTCGGGGAGCAACCGCTCTGGATGACCGTGGCGCTCGCGGCGATGCTGGGGCAGATCGGCCTTCCGGGTGGCGGCTACGGCATCGGCTACGGCGCGGATTCCAGCATCGGCACCATGGACCGCCCGCTCCGCTGGCCCGCCTTCGCGCAAGGGCGGAACCCGGTCGAGACCTTCATCCCGGTGGCGATGGTGGCGGACATGCTGCTCCGGCCGGGCGCGCCCTACGACTACAACGGCCGCCGCCAGGTGTTTCCGGATATCCGCCTCGTCTGGTGGGCGGGCGGCAACCCGTTCCACCACCATCAGGACCTGAACCGGCTGCGCCAGGCCTTCCAGCGGCCCGAGACGATCATCGTCAACGAGATCAACTGGACCGCCACGGCCCGGCATGCCGATATCGTGCTGCCGGTGGCCGCCGCGCCCGAGCGCACGGATTTCGGCGCCGGGTCGCAGGACAATGCACTGGTGCCGATGCCGCGCGCCGCCGAGCCGCCGGGCGCGGCACGCCCGGAATTCGACATCTACACCGATCTCGAGGCCCGCCTCGGCCTCGGCACCGCCTTCAGCCGCGGCATGACCGCGGAGACCTGGCAGGCGGAGATGTGGGGCGAGATGCAGGCCACCGCCCGCGCCGGGGGCGTGACGCTGCCGGACTGGGAGCGCTTCCTCGCCGGGGACATGATCGAGTTCGACGACCCGGAGCCGGAGGCCGTGTTCCTTGCCGATTTTCGCCGCGACCCCGACGCGCATCCGCTGCCCACGCCGAGCGGGCGGATCGAGCTGGCCTCGGAGGTCATCGCCGGCTTCGGCTACGCGGACTGTCCCGGCCATCCGGTCTGGCTGCCACCGCGCGCCTGGGCGGAGGCGAGGCGGGACTACCCGCTGCATCTCCTTTCCGGCCAGCCCGAGACGCGGCTGCACAGCCAGCACGACAACGGTGCCTTCAGCCGCAGCCGGAAGATCCTGGGCCGCGAGCCTGTGCTGATCAATCCGTCGGACGCGTCGGCGAGGGGCATCGAGGACGGCGATGTGGTCATGCTCTCCAACGATCGCGGCCGCTGCCTCGCCGGCGCGGTCGTGACCGGCGCAATCCGGCCGGGCACCCTCTTCCTTTGGACAGGCGCCTGGTACGATCCCGATCTCGATGCGCCAGGAGCGCTCGACCGCCATGGCAACCCGAACGTGCTGACGCATGACCTGCGCACTTCGCCGCTCGCCCAGGGACCCGCGGCCCAGTCCGCCTTCGTCGAGATCGTGCGCTTCGAAGGCACACTGCCCCCGGTTGAGGCCTTCGAGCCCCCGCCATTCGCGCCTCCGCCGTGACCCTGCGGCCCGATTGCGTGTAAGCCGGCGGGAGCGGCGGGCCCTCCGGCCCCAATGAATCACGGAGAGACCATGTCTGAGCACCCCATCGCCCTTGTCACCGGCGCGGCCCAGGGCATCGGCTACGCCTCGGCCGAGGCGCTCGCGGAGGATGGCGCTCGGCTGGTCCTGGCGGATATCAACGCCGAGGCGCTCGCCGATGCCGCGGCCCGGCTCGGAAACGGCGCCATCGCGGTGCCCTGCGACATGAGCGTGCCCGAGCAGATCGCGGCCCTCTTCGATCGCGCGGAGCGCGAGCTCGGCCCCGTCTCGGTCCTTGTGAACAATGCGGGCATCGCGATGCCTGGCGACTTCCTCGACTACACCCTCGAGGCGTTCCGGACGGTCATCGACGTGAACCTCACGGGCGCGTTCCTGGCGATGCAACGGGCCGCGAAATCGATGGTCGCGCACCAGATCGAGGGCGCCATCGTCAACATGTCCTCGGTGAACGCGCAGGTGGCGATCCCGTCGATCCCGGCCTATTGCGCCTCCAAGGGCGGGCTCATGCAGCTCACAAAGGCCGCAGCCCTCGCCCTCGCGCCGCACAACATCCGGGTGAACGCGGTCGGCCCGGGCTCGGTGGACACGGCGATGATGGCCGGCGTGAACGCCAATCCCGAAGCGATGAAGATGGTGATGTCGCGCACGCCGCTGAAGCGCGTCGCCTCCCCGCGCGAAATCGGGGATGTCGTGGCGTTCCTGGCCTCGTCGAAGGCGAGCTACATCACCGGCGAGACAATCTATGTCGATGGCGGCCGCATCGGCATGAACTACACCTGCTGACGGGACAGCGCGGGGCGATGCAGCACACGCTCTATGTTGCGGTCTATTGCAGCTTTGCCGCGTTCCTTCTGGCGGCGCGCATCGCCGCAATGTTCGGCCCGGACCGCAGCCGGATCGTGCTGGCGCTGGCCGCGGCCCTCGGCACCGCCGCGGTGTTGCTGCTCTCGCTCTTCGCCCCAGGCGTCTTCTTCGCGAGCGACGACTACTTTCACGATGTCTGGACCGTCTACGAGGCGATCAACAAGGCCGCATCGGGGCTCCGCTCGAGCGCCGACTATTTCAGCCCGATCGGGCCGGTGCAGGACTGGATCTACGGCGCCGCGATCGCCCTCGGCCCAGCCTCGGCGGCCACGCTGCCGCTGGCGAGCACGCTGGCGGCGATCCTCGGCATCGCCCTCGCCGTGGCGATGCTGGCGCGGCGGATCTCGCTCCTCGGCCTCTGTCTCACGGCCTTCGTGCTGGTCGCCACGGCCGCAAGCCCGCGGGAGCTGGACACGCTCTTCACGGATCTGCAGCAGAACTATCTCGCCCCGTATAACCGCTGGGCCTGGGCGCTGCTGATCCCCGTTGCGCTCAGGCTCGCCACCCCCTCGCGCGGGCCCGATGCCCTGGGCGCGGTCGCCACCGGCATCGCCATCGCCGCGCTCATCCTGCTGAAGGTGACCTATGGCGCGGCCGCCCTGGGCCTGCTGGCGGTCGCCGCCGTGCTGCGGACCGAGCCGCTGCGCGACATCGCGCTGGCCGCGATCGCCGTTGTCCTCTGCATCGGCATCGCGGAGCTGGCGACGGGCCAGGTCCTCCCGCACTATCACGACCTCGCCTTCGTCGCCGGCATGGAGACGGTCGGGCTGCGCTACAAGAAGTTCACGCGGCTGCTCGGCGAGTTCACGGTCATGATGCTCGTCAGCCTCTTCCTGCTGATGCTGGTGGACGCTCTCTCCGCGCAGGAGGAAGAGGCGCCGCCCGACCGGGCCCGGCCGATCCTGCTGATGCTCGCTGTCGGCGGTGCAGGCGCCGTGATCCTGATGCAGAACCACTACTCGACCGAGGCCGCCGTCTACGCCGTCCTGCCCCTGATCGCGGCCGAATGGACCGGTCTTCTCCGCCTCTCCTCGGCAGCGCGCGAAATGCCGGCCTGGCGGCATGGTCCCGTGGGCATGCTTCTCGTGGCAGCGGTCGCGTTCGTCGTGCTGCGGACCGCTCTTGTCGATACGGGAACGCTGGCCGCGCAGCACCTGCAACTGGCCGATGAGGGCACAGACCCGGCGCTCGCCGATACTGCCCTGAGCGCGCTGGTGGTCGACCCGTCCTATCGCGAGAGCCAGGTGGCGGCATGCGAGACGCTGAGCTGTGAGCATTACATCCGGCTCGCCGCGGGCCTCGCTCTGCTGCGGGAGGCGGGCGTGAGCGGCGAGACGCCGGCGACGGTGCTCACCCTCTACTTCTCGAACCCCTTCCCGGCGCTCCTCGGCATGGCGTCGCCGGAGCGCGCGCCGACATGGTTCGACTATGCCCGCTCCTTCTCCTCCAGCCTGCACATTCCGGCCGAGACGCTGTTCGAGGGCGTCGACATCGTCATGATCGCGAACCGCGAGTTCAATGCGCTGATGCTGGAGCGTGCCTATGCGGAGCATCTCTCGGCGCACTACGCGCCGACGCTGGAAAACCCGAGCTGGCGCCTGTTGCGCAGAGTGCAGGCCGGGTCCGCGCAACCCGCTGGCTCAGCCGGAGACTGAGGACCGCGCACCCCGGATCGCGGCGGACAGCGCCTCGGTCGGCGCGCGTCTTGCGAAGAGTGTCGATGAGCGCGCCCTCGCGATCGGTTTCGGGTTGCTCCTCTCTGCGGTCTATCTGGGAAAACCTTCGGCTAACGCCGCGGCCGCGGCTTGTAGATCGACCGAAGGCCGGCCATCTGCGTAGTCTCCGAGGAGGGCGCGCACAGGCGCTCACCGATCCAAGCCGTGGGAGGCGCCGCTGCGCCGTCTGAGCCGGATACCGTCTGCTCTTCGTCTTGCCGCCATCGCTGCGCTGCTTGCGGGCTGCGCGGCGACGGAGGCGGCACCGCCCACGCCGATCGCGCCTGAGGCGGCAGCGGACCCGATCATCCTCTCGGTCTTCTCGGCCGGGGATGCGGTTGAGCGCGACTGGCGCAAGGTCAAGGTCTGGGGCGAGGCGAGCTTCGACCTCGTGGCCCTGGAGAACGAGATCGCGATCCGGGCCCGCACGGAGGAGTCCTCGGCGGCACTCGTCCGGCGCATGGAGATCGATCCGCAGGATTGCCCGATCGTGGAGTGGTCCTGGCGCGTCGACCAGATGCCGCAGACGGCGGACCTCACGAGCCGCAAGAGCGAGGATGTGGCCGCCTCGGTCTTCTTCGCCTTCGGCGATCCCGGTCCGCTGCTGAACCCCGCGCCGGTGCCGACCCTGCGCTACGCCTGGGCGACGGAGGAGAACCCGGTCGACGAGGTGATCGACAGCCCCTACTTCCCGGGCATCCTTCGCACAGTGGTGGTGCGCAGCGGGCGCGAGGCGCTCGGCGGCTGGGTGACCGAGCGGCGCAACCTGATCGAGGACTATGCGCGGGCCTTCGGCGAGGCACCGGAGAACGCGATCGAGGTTGTCGCCATCTTCACCGACAGCGATCACGGCCCGGATACCGCGGAGGCCTATTATCGCTGGGCCCAGCTCGAATGCCTGGAGGGGCCGGAGGCGCCGTCGATCTTCGACGAGTGAGCGCGGGCGGCTCAGGCGTTCGGCAGGACGATCACCACCGCGAGCCCGCCCAGCGCGCTGTCCTCCAGCCGCACGATCCCGCCGTAGAGCGCCACGAGATCGCGCAGGATGGCGAGGCCGAGGCCATGGCCGGGCATCGCCCGATCGAGCCGTCGCCCGCGCTGCAGGATAGCCTCGCGATCCGCCGCAGGTATGCCGGGCCCGTCGTCCTCCACGATGATCCGGAGATCCTCGCCCGCAGCCTCGACGCGCACGCAGACCGCGCTCCGCGCCCATTTCCCGGCATTGTCGAGCGGGTTGCCGAGCATCTCGTAGAGATCCGCCTCGTCGCCGCGGAAGCGCGCGCCAGGGGGGATGCGCTGGTCGATCCGCAGCGCGCCTTCCGCCCGCGTCTTCGCGAGCGCGAAAGTGAGGTCGGCGACGCAGGTGGCGATATCGACCCAGCCGTAGCGCGTCCGGCCGGCACCGCTCGTGCCGAGATAGCGCTCGAGCGAGAGGCCGATCCGGTCGGCCTGGCGGCGGAGCGTCGCGCTGTCCTCCGGCGCGAGCCCGTCGGCCTGCTGGCGGATCACCGAGAGCGGGGTCTTGATCGCATGGGCGAGATCGGCGGCCAGGCCGCGCGCGCGTTCGACCAGCCGCTCCGTATGTACCCGCAGCGCATCGAGTTCCCGGGCGATGGGGGCGATCTCGCGCGGCCAGGCGATGGCGGGCGGTGTCTCGCCCTCGCGCATCCGTGCGATCTGGATGCGCAGGAGGCGCAGGGGCCGCAGCCCGATCCAGAGCGCGGCCACGGCGGTAGCGACAAGGCCGATGCCGAGGACGCCGAGCGCGATCACCACGTTCCAGGTGAACTGGCTCACGGCGCGGTCGATCTCGTCCTGCGGCCGGGCGACGGCGAAGACGAGCCGCTCGGACTGAAAGCGCGGCGCCACCGCGCGCGAAAGCCCCCGAAGGCGCTGGCCGAGTGCGTCCTCGAAAAGCCCCACCTCACCTGCCGGCGCGGCGAGCGCAGCCTCCGCCCCCGGCTGCAGGGGCCCGAGCGAGGCGGACTGGGCGAGCACGGTGTCCTGCCGGCGAACCTGCCAGGCCCAGCCGGAGAAGGGCCGCTCGAAACGCGCGCCCGAGAGCCCGCCGCCGAGCTGGACCCGCCCCTCGCGGTCGAGCCGGGTGCGCGCGACCAGCTCCACCAGATCGTCGCGCAGCTCCATATCGGCCTCCCGGCCGAGATGGTCGCGGAACAGCCCGACCAGCACGATGGCCGTGACCGAGAGCGCCAGGAGGCACCACAGGCTGGAGACGACCAGCAGCCGGACAAAGAGCGAGGCCGGCCGCCGGGCCGGGCCGGATGGATCAGAGGATGATGTAGCCATGGCCCCGATGCGTCCCGATCGTGCCTGGACCGATCTTCTTGCGCAGGCGCCCGATCATCACCTCGATCACGTTCGGATCGCGATCGGCATCCTCGCCGTAGATGTGCTCCCCGAGTTCGGTCTTCGAGACCACGCGGCCGCGGTTGACGGCGAGATAGGCGAGGGCGCGGTACTCGGAGGGGCTGAGCGCCACAGGCGCGCTGTCGCGCAGAACGGTCCGGGCCGAGAGATCGATCTCGAGCGCGCCGAGCGCGAGCCGCGGATCCGCCTGCCGTCCGGCGCGGCGGATCAGGGCCTCGATGCGCGCATGGAGCTCCTCCGGCTCGAAAGGTTTGCCGAGATAGTCGTCCGCCCCCGCACGGAGCCCGATCACCCGGTCCTTCCAGCGGTCCCGCGCCGTCAGGATCAGCACCGGCGTGGTGCTGCCGGAGGCGCGCAGCGCTTCCAGGAGCTGGAGCCCGTCCATCACCGGCAGGCCGAGATCGAGGATTATGCTGGCGTAGTCCCCCGTCTCGGCGAGATGCAGGCCGGTCTCGCCCTCCGCCGCCTCGTCGACGACATACTGCGCCGCGATCAGGCTGCGCGTGAGGGCCGCGCGCAGGTCGTCGTCGTCCTCGATCAGCAGGAGCCGCATCAGTCCTCCCCCCCGAAGGCGCGGTAGATGTCGAGCAGGTGGTCCCGCACGAAGGGCAAAACCGCCTCGTCACCCTCCAGCACACGGCCCTCCGGCGGCTTCTCGTCGATCCGGTAGGCGGGGAAGAAGACGACGCTTCCGTCTGACATCTCAACCTTGCGATCCGGCCAATGCGTCACCGGGAAGTCCGGCGCGGCATCGCCCTCGATACCGAAGAAGATGCTCTCCTCGCGGAGCTGCCGGGCGCGGATGCCGAGCAGGGTGACGGACCAGTCGCCCGCCGGCCCGTCGATATCGATCATCGTGCCCGGCCGGCCATCGATCACCACGCTCTCCGAGAGGCGGCGGATATCGTCCATCGAGCGGAGCACCCCGAACCCGTCCTCGCGCCGGGCGAAATCGCCCACATCGAGCAGGTCCTCGCCCTGCACGAAGTCGTGGATGACATCGCTGCCGGGCGTGACGACGAAGAGATCTCCGCCCTGCCCGCCGCGCATGCTGTCGTCGGACCAGAGCCCCTCGATGAGATCGGCGGTCTGGCGGCCGACGAGTTGGGTATGCGCGGGAAAGAGCTCGTCGTCCGGCTCCTCCTCCTCGATGCGGCCCACGAGACGGTCCTCCAGCGTGCGGGCATTGAGGAGGAGGGCCTGGACCTCGCCCTCCTCGGTCAGCACCTCGACCACCCAGGTCTCGCGGCAGGCGCGGGTGGGGCTGACCAGGAGCTCGACGCTCAGCACCGTCACGCCGTCATAGTCGGACAACCGCTCGGCGAGCTCGCCGAAGCTCGCAATGTCGCCGCCCGGACAATCGACATCCTCCTCGGCCCGGCCACTTGCCATGCCGAACACGACCGCCCCCGCGAGCAACACGCCAATACCGAGCCGGAAGCCGAACGCGCCCCCGCGAAAGTCACACCTCATGCCGTATGTCCGCAACCGCGCCCCCATGCGCCATTGGGCGCCATAGCGGAACGCACCTGTCAATTGGCTGACAGCGCCGGTCAGCAAGCTGACAGGCTGGCTGGCATACGCTGCGCCCAGCTTGTCAGCCAAGCCGCAGGAGGGGACCCATGCACAGCACGATGACAGACGGAACCGCGCCGCATAGCGCGCCGCATAGCGCCATGAGCACCGGCCACGGCGTGATGCCCTCGATGGCGCTCGTGCCGGTCGAAGAGGCCACGCATCGCGCCGTCGCCTCGGGCAACTGGAGCGATCCGGCGACATGGGAGGGCGGCGTCCTGCCCGGAGAGGGCGCGCGGGTGCTCATCCCCGAGGGTGTGAGCGTGACGGTCGACACCGTGCTCGCGCCCGAGATCAAGACGCTCCGCGCAGACGGGACGCTCGCCTTCGCGACGGATCGCGACACCGAGCTGAAGGTGGACACGCTGGTGACCACCGAAACCGGCACGCTGCAGATCGGCACGGCCGGGCAACCGGTGGACGACGGCGTGATCGCGCGCATCGTCTTCGCCGATGACGGCGTGATCGACCGGGACTGGGATCCGGCGCTGCTCTCGCGCGGCGCGCTCCTGCACGGCAAGACCGTCATCCAGGGGGCCGACAAGACGGCCTTCACCACCCTCGCCGAGCAGCCACTCGCGGGCAGCACGACCATAACGCTCTCGGAGGTCCCCGTCGGCTGGCGCGTGGGCGACGAGATCAGCATCGCGGGCACCGATCCCGACGATCCCGCGAGCGACGAGGTGGTGACGATCGCGGCCATCGACGGCGCGACGATCACGCTCGACAGGGCGCTGGAACGCGACCATGTCGCGCCGCGCGCGGATCTCGACGTACACGTGGCCAACCTCACGCGGAACGTGGAGTTCACCTCGGAGAACGAGGGCGCGCTCAACCGCGGCCACGTGATGTTCATGCACACCAACGACGTCGATGTGCAGAACGTGGCGTTCCAGGGCCTCGGGCGCACCGACAAATCGGTGGAGCTCACCGACTGGCGGCTCCTGAGCGGGACCGAAAGCTCCATCGGTCCGGAGGAGACCCTCGTCGAAGATCTCGGCGGGACCAATGTGCGCGGGCGCTACTCCGTCCATTTCCACCGCGGCGGCGACGAGGGCGAGCCGGGCCGCGTCGAGGGGGCCGTGGTGCGCGACGATCCGGGCTGGGCCTATGTGAACCACTCCTCCAATGTCGATTTCATCGGCAATGTCAGCCACAACGTCACGGGCGCGGCTTACAACACCGAGGCGGGCGACGAGGTCGGCTCCTTCATCGGCAACATCGCGATCCGCACGGTCAATCCCGACACCAGGCTGAACCCGGGCGATGGCGAGCTCCCCGATCGCCAGGAGCCCGATTTCCGGGCCGAGTCCCAGGATTACGGGTTTCAGGGCGACGGTTTCTGGTTCCACGGCGCGGGCGTGACGGTCGAGGACAATGTCGTCTCGGGCGCCTCGGGCCACGCCTATATCTACTGGATGCTCGGCCTCGTCGAGCGCGGCCTCGGCGAGAAGCTCGTCGATACCGCCCAGCTCCCAAACGGCGACATGATCGGCCCGGACGGCACGCTGGTCCGCACCAAGCACGTGCCGGTGCCGAGCTTCGACGGCAACGACGCCTATGGCGCCACCAAGGGGCTCCAGATCCACTACATGCACACCGACCACCGCGACACTGCGGGGGAGGAGCCGTTGCTGCTGGAGGACGGCCTGCTCACCCCGGTGCCGCAGGCCTATGAGGACCAGCTCCAGTCGGTGTTCTCGGATATCGAATTCTGGAACATCCAGCTCACGGGCATCGATGCGCCCTATTCGACGCGCCTCACCTTCGAGGATGTCGATCTGATCGGTACCGGCGAGGAAGGCTCGATCGGGATCAAGCTCGACCACTTCGCGAACGAGAACAACTTCACGCTGCGCGACCTCGAGATCGAGGGCTTCCAGACGGGTCTCGCCGCGCCGCGCCAGGGCGATGCGGTGATCGAGGACGCCACGATCGCGGCGCTCACCGATATCCGCATCAACGCGCCGGATCGCCAGGCCCGCGACCTCACCATCAGCGACGTGACCTTCGCACCGCTCGACCCCGACTTCGCGGCCTCCGGCGGGGACCTGGAGGAACGTCAGAACATCCTGCTCGATCCGTTGTTCGATCTCGGGCTTTCCGGCGGTCTGTTCGAGGAGGACGAGGATTTCGACGATGACGATGACGATGACGGCCTGAACGTTGCGTTCCTGGGCGACAGCATCACCGATGCCGAGGAGGCTGAGAGCTTCGTCACCTATCTCGATCTCGGCGACGCGGTGGAAGCGCAGAACTACGCGATCGCAGGCTCCGGCATCACCGAGGCCGCAGGGATCGTCCTGCCCGACGAGGACGCGTTCGAGGCCCTGCTCGACAGCAATGCCGAGCTGGTCTGGATCATGATCGGCGGAAACGACGTCGACTCGGGCGCCGATGCCGCCGATTACAAGGAGGCCCTGGGGTCTGTGGTCGAGGCGGTGCTGGAGATGCCGTCCTCGCCGGAGGTGGTGATCGCCGCGCAGCCGCCCTTCTTCGCGTTCGACGAAGCGGCGCACACGGTCTTCCGAGAGGACTGGGTTCCCGCCATGAAGCGTGTGGCCGAGGAGACGGGCGCGCGCTTCGTGGACATCAACGCCGCGGTGGACGACTACCCGGACAACTATCCCGACCTCATCCATCCGAACGCGGCGGGGGCGGAGAGCCTTGCCCGCCTCATCGCGCCCGAGATCAACGCGCTGCTCCCCGACACGCCGTTCGTGCCCGAGGAGGAGGAGGAGGATTTCGAGGAGGACGATCCGGAGGGCGACGACACGGAGAACGAAGAGGCCGAGGAGGAGCCGGAGAACTTCGAGCCGCTGGAAGGGATCCCCGCGCCCTTCCATCCGGACCGGATCACCCTCGACATCCCGGGCTATGAGGGCGTCGGCCTCTTCTTCGCCCAGCAGGCGCCCGACTTCGTGCCGGTTCCGGAGGATGGCGAGCTCGCGGCTTATGTGCCCGCCGAGATCGCCGGGCTCACCAATGCGGAGCTGCAGGCGCTCTACGGCATCTCCTTCTCGGACGCTCTGCTGCCGGAAGGGGCCTCCACGGACCCGCTCGTGGCCGGCGGACTGATCGGGCCGGCGCTCGATCCATTCGCCAGCTTCCCGCCGGAGCCCGATCCGTTCTGGGCCGGGCGCTTCGACGATCCGCTCGAGGACGAGCCGGAAGAGGAGCCCGGGGACGACAACGACGACGAAGCCGCGCTGGAGGCCGGCGATGCGGTCGCCAAGCTCTATCTCGTCTTCTTCGGCCGCATGCCGGATGCGGAGGGCTTCGGCTATTGGCACGAACGGCTCCTCTACGACGACGAGACGAGCCTGGAGGACATGGCCGCCATCTTCGCCGCCGCGACGGAGTTCGAGACGCTCTACAGCGAGGAGGCACAATCCGAGATCGTGCGGACCCTCTTCGCCAACGGGCTGCAGCGTTCGCCGGACGAAGCGGACCTGGCCTTCTGGCGCGAGGTTCTCGCGGCCGATAACGGCTTCGACCTCGCGGATTTCGGGCTCGCGATGCTCCGCGCTGAGGAGACGCAGGCCCGCCATGGCGAGTCGGTCGACGCCTTCCTCGCCGAGATGGGCCTCGGCGCCGAGGAGCCGGACGAGGAGGATATCGTCTTCCTCGAGGCGACGCCGGAGGCGGACCGGTTCGAGTTCCCGGAGGAGGGCCAGATCGGTGTGATCGAGGGCTTCGCGGTGGGCACCGATCTCGTCGATCTGGGCGGGCGCGCGGGCCCCGAGGAGATCGAGGTGCTGCGGGAGGAGGACGGCGTGCTCCTCGTCCTCGACGGCTCGGCACTCTTCCTCGCCGACACGACCCTGCCCGAGAGCGAGACCCTCTTCCTCTTCGACTGACACGCCCGGGCGGGGACATCCGGAGGCGTCGGCCCCGAGGGCCGGCGCCTTTCGCGCCGAGGCCCGCGTTGCGGATCTTTGCGATGCCGGCCCGGCCCGGGCATCCTCTGGCGGACTGGCATGTCCGGCCGGCGCGCCGGGCGATCCATTTGCGAGGTCCGAGCGAAGCCATGGCGACGGCGTCCGAACCTGCAGCGACCGACCACCGGCTCGTGGAAATCGACGCGCTTCGCGGGCTGATCATGGTGTTGATGGCGCTCGATCACACCCGCGATTTCATCATGGGCTTCGAGCCCAGCCCCACGGATCTCGCAACGACGACACCGGCGCTCTTCGCCACGCGCTGGGTCACGCATATCTGCGCGCCGGGTTTCATCCTGCTCGCGGGCGTCTCGGCCTTCCTGCTCGGCCAGAAGCGATCGGCGGCATCCCTTTCGTCCTTTCTCGCCCTGCGCGGAGCATTCCTGGTTGTCCTCGAGGTCACCGTCGTCACCTTCGCCTGGATCCCGGATCCGAGCCGCAGCCTGATCCTCCTGCAGGTGATCTGGGCCATCGGCTGGTCGATGATCCTGCTGGCGGGGCTGATCCACCTGCCGCGCCCGGCCATGGCTGCGGTCGCGCTCGGGCTTCTCGGGATGGTCGCCTGGGCGGACATCCAAGGCTTCGGGATCCCGGCGGTTCCGCCATCGGTCGCGGTCTTCCTCCTCCTTGGCGGCGAGACCGTGCCGACGGGCGATCAGAGCGCGCTTCTCGTCTCCTACGCCGTGCTGCCCTGGGCAGCGGTGATGGCACTCGGCTATCTGCTGGGCCCGGTCTTCACGCGGGGCGAGGGCGCGCGCGGCCGGCTGCTGGTCCGGCTGGGTCTGGGCATGATCGCGGCCTTTCTGCTGCTGCGCGCCACAGGCGTCGGCGATCCGGTGCCCTGGGTCGCCCAGGACACCGCGACCCGGACCGTGATGGCCCTTCTGAACGCCGAGAAGTATCCGCCCTCACCGGTCTACCTGTTGATGACGCTCGGGCCGACGCTGCTCCTCCTGGCCGCGTTCGCCCGGATCCGGACCTTCGCGATCGCGCGCGTTCTGGTGCCGCTGGGGCGCGCGCCGCTCTTCTTCTACGTCCTGCACCTCTATGCGCTGCGTGCGCTCGGCCTCGCGCTGGCGGCGATCGTGTGGGGTCCGGGACAACTCGGCCCGCCGCCGTTGCACTCCACGCCCGAATGGGGGCTGGGGGCGACCTGGGCGATCTGGATCGCGGCGCTCGCCGTGCTCTTCTGGCCGACCCGCTGGTTCGCGCGGCTCAAAGCCCGGAGCCGCGGGGCATGGACGAGCTACCTGTAGCGGCGCGCGGCCGTCGCGGCTGCCCACCGCCGCGAGGGGGGACAGGCAGGCACGACACGGTGCGCATCTGCGGCTTGGGCTAGAGACGGGCCAGCAGGTCGGCCTTCTTGGCCTCGAACTCCGCATCGGTCAGCACACCCTTCGCGTGCAGCTCGGCCAGCTTTTCGATGAGGGCGACAATTTCGTGAGACGCGGCGGGCACCGGGCTCTCCGGGGGCGA
>JBCBWF010000545.1:0-2860 GCA_039817245.1 Pseudomonadota bacterium
GGGCATCCTAATGAAAGAACGCGCCTGAAACAGACGTTGCGGTTCAGGCCGGGCGCGAATACCATTGCGTTCCGCGCGCCCGGCCGGCCACCGTTGCGCGACACCATCCGCAAAACTGGATGTCGCCTTAACCCGCAAATCTGGATGTCGCTCGACAGGTGAAGACAAGGCGCGTGCCCTGCGACCGCCGGGAACCAGACGCCTCGGCATTCAGCTCCGTCCCAGCTCGCCTGTCGCCAGATTGGCACGTATCGCGCCTTTCTCGCAGGGATATCCGGATGCGGTGATCGCCACCAGACCACCGCATCATTGATCGCCGCCGACGGGGTCGCGGCGGAGGATCAGGCCGCCGTCGCCGGCCGCGTAGAAGCAGCCGTCCTGTCCAACGGCAATCGTACGTAGGCCTTCGGCATGGCCGGTTTCGTCCAGGGCCCAGCCGCCTTGCTCGTGCACCATCGCGATCCCGTTGGCACCGACCGTGACGACCGACGCCTGGGTACCCACGACGGCCAGCAGGTCCTTGCGCGCCCTGGCGGGCGTGATGGTCCAGCGCTGACCATTGAAATGACCGATCGTACCCGAGAGCCCGACCACATAGATGTCGTCGAGCCCGCGCCCCCAGACATCAAAGAGGAAATGCTCCGTACCCGCGTTGAAGCTGTCCCATGTCCTGCCGTTCCAGCGCAGCACAAGGCCGAAATCCCCGACCGCGAGCAGGTGCTCCGCATCGAGGCCCCAGAGGCCGAACAGGGCGCTCCTCGTGCCCGAGGGCATCCGGTGCCAGTCCGCACCATCCCAGGACAGGACCAGGCCTTCATCGCCGGCGGCGACCAGCGAACCCTGACCGTCGGACCAGAGCGACAGGAGGGTGATGTCCATCAGCAGGTCGAACTGCTTGCGCCAGGTGGTGCCGTCGAAATGGTGGATCTCGCCGAGCTGGCCTGCGGCGAGCAGGCCGCCATCGGGGGCGCGTTCAAGGGCGTGGACCCCGAGATTGCCGGGCGGCGGCAGCGCCTCCCACCGGCCGCGGTCGAGGGTGAGGACCGTGCCCTCCTCGCCGCAGGCATAGAGCGATCCACCGTCGCGATCGGCCCAGAGACCCCAGAGCTGGCGGTCGGTGCCGCTTGGCATCGCCTGCCAACGCGACGGCGCCTCGCCGGTAGCGACGGCGGGGGCGAAGGTGGAGAGCGCAGCCTCGGCGCCCACCAGGACGGTTCCGAAATCGCCGACGATCATCGCCTCGTTACCGGGCAGCCCGACGATGCCCAGGAGGTCGTGTTGGGTCCCGCTGGCGACCTGTCTGAGACGCAGGTCGTCGATCCGGTGGATCTTGCCGCCATCGCCGACGGTGATGATCGCGTCGCCGTGGTACGCGAGGGCACGGAAGCGGGTGAAGGCCTGGCCGTCGAACAGCCTGCGGGCGCCGTCCGGACCATAAAGCACCAGGTCGCCGCGGAAGCCGTTGGCATCGACGAAGTAACGCCCGCCGGCGAGCAGGACGGTGTGGGCGCCGAGCGGCAGCACTGCGGTGAAGTTGGAGGCGACGGAACAGTCCCGTCGCGCCCAGGACCCGTCGGTGGCGCGCTCGAGAACCGTGCCGTCGCTGCCGGCAGCCAGCACGCGGCCGTCGTCAAGGCAGGTCACGCAGCGCAGATGGGCGCGCGTGCCGGAGGCCTCTTCGATCCAGGCGGCGCCGTCGAAGTGCAGGATGAGGCCGCGGTCGCCGACCGCCCATGCCCTGCCATCCGGCAGTCCGTCGATGGCGAACAGGGGCGTGTTCTCCGGGGCCGCGGTGTACTTCCCGTTCCCGCCGACGACGCAGCCGCGGACCTGGTGCCAGTCGGTGCCGTCATGAGACAGGATCAGCCCCATCCAGCCCACGGCCCAGAGCCTATCCCGCGCGGTGCCCCAGACCGCGTGCAGCGGCACCGGAGCGGGCGCGGCCTGGCGATGCCATTCCCTGCCGTCGAAGTGGAAGATCGCCCCTTCGTCGCCGATGACGAAGACGCCCTGCTCATCGGCCCAGCCAGCCCAGAAGACGTCTCCCGCACCGGCGGCAAGGCCATCCACATGGTGCCAGCCGCGCTCTTCGGCACGACCGGACAGGGCACCGCGAAAGAAGGCCCGGCGGCTGGGCGACGGCGCTGTGGTCATGGCTTGCCGGATGACCCGGCAGCGCCCTTGAGGCGGGCGGTTTCCTCGCCGAGCAGCGAAGCGATTTCATCGCCGAGCGCGGCGCGCTGATCTTCGGGCAGGGCGGCCAGCGCGTCCTTGAGGCCCGGATCTTCGAGGTTCTGATCGAAGACGTCCTCCAGCGTGCGAGCGGTCGCGGCCTCAAACTCGGCCCGGCCGAGACGGGCGGTGGCCTCGATCAGGGGCTGGAAGCTCAGGGCGACCGGGCCGTCCGGCGTACCGGCGACGACGGGCAGGCCGTTGTCCGATCCCATCGCCAGTTCCGGCGCCAGCGGGATGGAGGCAAGCTTGTCGATGCCGAGCGCGGCAAGCGCGTCGTTCAGGCCGGCATCGGGGAAGATGTGGAATGATCCGCAGCAATGGGGACAGACCACGCCGGCCATGTTCTCGACGGCGCCGATGATCGGGAGGCCGCGTTCGCGGCAGAACCGCGCCGCCTTCAGGCTGTCCATCTGGGCCACGGCCTGCGGAGTCGTGACCAGGACGGCGGAGACGTTGCAGCCCTCCAGCATGTCGCAGAGCGTTATGAGCTCGTTGCCGGTGCCAGGCGGCATGTCGAACACGAGGATATCCAGCGGCCCCAATTAGAAGCTGCAGATGAGATGATGGATGAAGTCGTGCTTGTAGGCGTCGCGCCAGACGATGGGGTTTGTGTCGTCCTGAAGCA
>JBCBWF010000480.1:0-3756 GCA_039817245.1 Pseudomonadota bacterium
CGGAGGAGGCCTGGTGTCCGCCGACCTTGATGCCGTCTGCGTTCTCGCGCAGATGGTTGGCGTTGTGGATGGTCCAGCAGGCGAGCCAGAGCAGGCGCGCCTCGATCGCCTTCAGATGCCGTGTCCGCTCCACCGTCATGGCCTGCTCCCGGGGTTCTCTCCGCAGGCTGCCACAGCACGCCGAAGCCCGGGCGAGGTCAAGGACCTCAGGCACTCGCCGGCGCGGCGCGAAGATGACGGTGCTGGCGCGGAGGCGGCCCGCCACAGTCTCGTTCCACGGCCACGGGGCTCGGCGGTGCGGCCGGGAGACGCGGCTCTTTCCCGGCCGCAGGCGGGGAAAGAGCGCAGAAACCGGTCGCGGCAGCGCCGCGACGCCGCTGCTGGAGGCGCGATGCGCGGTCTTGCGGATCCGCGGTTGCGGCCGCTCCCACCCACGACATCATGGGCGGCAAGAGTAGAACATTTAATGAACGAACCACCCTTGCATCCAAGCTGCTCTGAGCGCGGGGTTGCTCATCGGATGTTCACACAATGCCCACAAGGATGACGTGGGAGGGAGCGGCCGAAGGCACTGTTTGTCAAGGCGCTGAAGCGGGCGAGGCGGCGCTAGCGGGTGAGGGTGGCGATGAGGCGGGCGACGGCTTCGGCGCCCGGGTCGGCATGGCCGGTTAGGGCGTCGGCGGAGACATAGGCGGAGCGACCGGCGCGGGCGCGGGACATGGCGGCGGTGGCGTCGGCGCCCTGCCGCGCGGCGGTCGCGGCGGCGGCGAGGCCCTCGCCGGCGCTCAGGGCGCGGAGGGCGGGGAGCAGGGCGTCGAGCATGGTGCGGTCGCCCTCGCTCGCACCGCCGACCTCGCTGACGCGGTCGGCGCCGCGCATCAGCGCCGCGGGCCAGTCGGCGCCCTCCCCGGCTGCATCCGCCGCGGCGGCGAAGAGGATGGCGAGCAGGACCCCGCTCGAGCCGCCCATGCGCGAGCCGAGCTCGATGGAGAGGCCACGCAGCAGCCCGGCGGTATCGGCGAGCGGGAGGGTGTCGACGGTGCTCGCAACGCCGCGGGCCGCCCCGGCCAACGTGGAGCCCGTATCGCCGTCGCCGGAGCGGGCGTCGAGCGCGTTGAGGGCGTCCTCCTCCGCTTCCAGCGCGGCGCAGGCCGCGAGGATGAGAGCGCGCATGGCGGCGTCCTCGGAGGGGGCGGCTCGGCGCGGCTGCAGCCCCTCCGGCAGCGCGACGGTGACGGGCTCGGCGAAGCTGCGGAGGCCCGGCCAGGCGGCGCAGTCCACCGGCGTGGCGAGCGCGCGTTCGGCCTCGGCATCCACCGGCAGGAGCGAGAGCGAGACGCCGCGCATATCGAGCGAGGTCATCAGCGCCGCGGGCCCGATCACCGGACCCACCATCGGAGCGAGGTCGCCGAGCGCGATCTCCTCCGCGATCACGCCCATCTCGAGCGGCGTGCAGCCGCCGAGATTGTTGAGGAGGAGCGCGTGGCGGCCGGTGCCAAGATGGGGGCGCAGGCGCTCGACCATCAGGGCCACCGCGGCCCTGGCGCTCTCGAAGGCCACGGTCTCCACGCCCGGCTCGCCATGGATGCCGAGGCCGAGCTCGGCCCGGCCCTCTGGGATGCGGTCCTGGCGCGGCGCGCCGGGCACCCAGCAGGTGGAGAGCGACATGCCGATCGAGACCACGCCACCCACCACCTTGCGCGCAGCCGCGGCGACCGTCGCGAGATCCGCCCCCTCGTCCGCCAGCGCCCCGGCGATCTTGTGCACGAAGAGCGTCCCGGCGACGCCGCGCGCCTGGGCGATATCGGGGATGGCGACATCGTCATCCACGACCACCATCTCGACCTTGCGGCCGAGCGCGCGGGCGCGCTCCGCGGCGAGGCCGAAATTCAGCCGGTCCCCGGTGTAGTTCTTCACGATGAGGAGGCAGCCCGCCTCGCCGGTGACCGCGAGGATGCCCGCCAGCACCGCGTCCATCGAGGGCGAGGCGAAGACCTCGCCGCAGACCGCCGCCGTCAGCATCCCGCGCCCGACGAAGCCCGCATGGGCCGGCTCGTGGCCCGAGCCGCCGCCGGAGACGAGGGCGACCTTGGCGGGGTCGCGCTCGGCGCGGAGGATCACCTTGGTGTCCGGGTAGCCGTCGAGCCGGACGAGGGCGCCGCGGGAGAGCCGGAGCGTGCCGTCGAGCGCCGAGGTCACGAGGGTCTCGCGGCTGTTGATGAACTGTGCCATGGGCGTCTTCCTTCTTATGGATCGGCGGCCGCTCAGGCGCCGGAGGGACCACGGGATCAGGGGCCGGGGCGGATCCGCCGGCCCTCGGCGTCGAAGAACATCGGGGCGACAGGGGCGATGCGGATGGCCTCGCCGGCGCGGTGCTCGGTATGGACATCGGCCAGCGTGACGAGGGCCTCGCCGCGGGCATGCAGATGCAGGCGCGTCTGGTCGCCGAGATGCTCCACGCGGTCGATGGTGCCTTCGAGGGCCGCGGGATCGGGGCTGTCGATGGCGATGTGCTCGGGGCGCAGGCCGAGCTTCGCCGTGCCGGCGGGCCAGTGGCCCGCGAAGAGATCCGCGCGCACGATGTTGATGCGCGGCAGGCCCAGCCGCTCGGCGACATAGAGGCTGTCCGGGTCGTCGTAGATCATGCGCGGCGTGCCGTACTGGGCGAGGCGGCCGCGGTCGAGCACGCCCACCTCGGTGGCCATGGTCATCGCCTCGATCTGGTCGTGGGTGACATAGAGCAGCGTGGCGCCGAGATCCTGCTGGATGCGCTTCAGCTCGATGCGCAGCTCGGCGCGGAGCTTGGCGTCGAGCGAGGAGAGCGGCTCGTCCATCAGATAGATCGCGGGGCGGCGCACGAGGGCGCGGCCGATGGAGACGCGCTGCATCTCGCCGCCGGAGAGTGCCGTGGCGCGGTTGTCGAGCTTGTGGGAGATGCGGAGCACCTCGGCCACCTCGCCGACCTTGCGCGCGATTTCCGCCTCGGGCTGGCGGTGGATGGGCGAGCGGAGGGGGAAGGCGAGGTTCTCGCGCACGCTCATCTGCGGATAGAGCGAGTATTGCTGGAAGACCATGGCGACGTCGCGCTCGGCCGGCGTCTCCGCGCTCACATCGCGCCCGGCGATCTCGATGCGGCCCGCATCGGCGCGCTCGAGCCCGGCGATGAGGCGGAGCGTGGTGGTCTTGCCCGCGCCCGTGGGGCCGAGCAGCACGACGAAGCCGCCATCGGGGACGGTGAGGGTGAGATCCGCCACCGCGGTCTCCGCGCCGAAGCGCTTGGTGATGCCGGTTAGGGAGACCTCAGCCATGGGCGGCCTCCTCGTGGAGGGCGCTCGGGACCGCCCGGCCGTCCACGCCGAAGAGGGAGAGGCGGCGGGGGTCGAAGGCGAGGCCGGTCTGCGCGCCCGCGGCCACGGGCGTGGCCGACGAGAGGCGGGCCTTAAGGGGGCCGGCCTCGGTCTCGAGCGAGACGATCTGGGTGGTGCCGAGATACTCGGTGGCGGTAACGCGGGCGCGGAGCGGGCCGTCGTCGGCGAGGCGGACATGCTCGGGGCGCACCCCGAGGGTGAGCCGGCCGGCAGCGCCCTCGCGGAGCGCCGGCATGGCGATCTCGGCCCCGGCGAGGGTGACGGCGGCGGCCCCCGGGGCGAGGCTCGCCTCGAGCGGCAGCACGTTCATGGGGGGCGAGCCGATGAAATCCGCCACGAAGAGCGAGGCGGGGCGGTCGTAGATCTCCTGCGGCCGGCCGTACTGCTC
>JBCBWF010000362.1:0-5131 GCA_039817245.1 Pseudomonadota bacterium
AGCCCGGTGTAGCGGCCGTCTCCGGTTCCGGCCAGAGCCAGGCGGCACCGATCACGCCCGCGCTGTCGCCGAGGGCGTTCTTCAGGATGGGCGTCTCGAAGCAGTCGGAGAACACATGCGGGCGCGTGGCCTCGCGCAGGTCGCGGTAGAGATGGTCGAGATTGCTGAGCCCGCCGCCGATCACGATGGCGTCCGGATCGAGGATGTTCACGATGAGCGAGAGCCCGCGGCCGAGCCGGTCGAGATGGCGCGCGAGGCTTTCGGCTGCAGGCCCGTCGCCTGCGGCCGCGCGCGCGGCGATCTCCGGGGCGCGGATGCTCTCGCCGGTCGCCCGCGCGAAATCGCCCTCCAGCCCCGTGCCGGAGATCCAGAGCTCGAGGCAGCCGCGCCGGCCGCAATAGCAGAGAGGCCCCGGGGTCTCCTCGATGGTGGGCCGGGGCAGGGGGGTGTGGCCCCATTCGCCGGCGATACGGTTGGGCCCGACGAGCACGCGGCCGTCCACCACGATCCCGCTGCCGCAGCCCGTGCCCAGGATGAGCCCCGCCACGCAGCGATGGCCCTGGGCCGCGCCCGCCTCGGCCTCGGCGAGCGCGAAGCAGTTGGCGTCGTTCTCGATGCGCACGGGCCGGCCGAGTGCCGCCTCCATGTCGCGATCCAGCGGTTTGCCGATGAGGATGGTGGTGTTGGCGTTGCGCACGAGCCCGGTGGCCGGCGAGAAGGAGCCGGGGATGCCGATCCCGATCCCTTCCGCCCGCGCACCCGCCGCCGCCTCAACCTGCTCCACCACGCTCACGATGGCCGCGAGAATGGCGTCGTAGTCATGGCGCGGGGTCGCGACGCGCTGGCGCGCAACGGCCGTGCCGCCGGGGCCGAGGGCGACCGCCTCGATCTTGGTTCCGCCGAGATCGACGCCGATGCGGATCATGACCATGTCTCCGGGTTGAGGATCGGGGTGCATCGCGAGCTTAGTCGCCCGTTTCCGGCACGTCGAACCCTGCAGGCGCAACGCCGACGCCGGGATCCGGCCGATCAGTCGTCGTGGATCGCGCTCACGCGCACCTCGTCGTAGCGCGCGGCCAGATCCTCCCACTCCCGACGCGAGACGCGGACGCCGTCCAGCCAGATCCGCCTGAGGGCTCCGAGCCGCGCGAGCCGCGGAACGCTGCCGCCCGGTGTGAACACCGTCTGGCCCTCCGGCCCGCCGATGGACAAGTACTCGAGGGCTTGCAGCGGCGCGAGACGGTCGAGATCGGCCTCCACGATCCGCGTGTTCCAGAGATCGAGGCCCGTCAGCCGGCGCATCGAAGCGAGGTGCTCCAGCCCGGCGCGCGTGGTCCGGGTCGCGCCGATCTCCAGCCGCTCGATGGTGCCTGACCGCGCCAGGATCCGCGCGTGGCTGTCGTCGAAATCCGAGCCTTCGAGATCGAGCTCCCGGAGCGCACCGGCACGGGCGACCGCCACGACCGCTTCCTCCGAGAGACCGGCGCGCTGCGCGCCCAGCCGTGTCAGACCCGGCAGCGTCGCAATCTCCACGATGTCGTGCCCCGTGAGCCCCGACTGGCACTCGAAGCATGCAAGATCCGCGAGGTCGCCGAGATCGCCCAGCCGCCCGCCGGGCCTCAGCTCCTGGATGACCAGGCTCCGCAGCCCCGGGCAGCGCATGGCTTGGGCGAGTGCCGCGCGTGTGATGCCGCACCAGATCTGCAGCTCCCGCACCGCCGGAAAGCTCCGGAAGAGGGCCGCCTCCGGCGCCGCGATCGCGCGCTCGCCTGTCACATAGACGGTGTCGAAGCACGCCTCGCGCGCCAGCGCCTGCCGTGCTTCGGCGTCGGGCGGGAAGGCGATCGAGAGCGCGGCGCCCATCGGCGGGTCCGGCCCGCCGTCAGGCCGTGGCGGCGAGCGCGCGCAGGCGCTTCTCGAGGCGGCCGATCTGGTCGGCGATGGCGGCCTGCTTCACGCGCAGCTCGCGCAGCTCCGCCAGCACCGCGCCGAACTCGCCGGCCTCCTGCACCGGTGCGCTGTCGAACTGCGGCGCCCCGTCGCCCTCGCCGGTCATCAGCCAGACCATCGACACGTTGAGAAAGCCGGCCAGCATCTGCACCCGGTTGGCGCGCGGCTCCGAGCGGTCGGCTTCCCAGTTGCGCACCGTATCGACGCGCAGCCCCAGCCGCCGCGCGAGCTGGGACTGGGTCAGCCCCTGCGATTCGCGCGCCGCCACGAGCCGGTCGCCGAATGTCGCGGCGCCCTCGGTGAAATCGTCCATCATTTCCGTCTCCTCCCTCCGCGCGGGAGCCGCGCGGATTGTCAGGCGGCCCCGCGCGAGAGGCGTCGGGCCGGGCCGATCAGCCCGCACCCCCCACCGGAGCCGAGCCTGGCATCGCAGACGCGCGCGACAATGACTTCCACACGGGCGACTTTCAACCGCCGGCGGGCGACCTCTGCCGCAGTGCAGCGGCGCGCCTGCAGCACTGCCTGGCCGATCACGATGGAATAAACGCAAAACCGGTGCGTTCTGATCCCGTCTCTGCCTTGCCCGGGCCCGGCCCGAGGCGTAGCAACGAAGCGACCATCGACAGGAGCTTACCATGGCCTTTCTCGCCGACAGCCTCGCCCGTGTGAAACCCTCGCCCACCATCGCCGTCAGCTCGAAGGCGCGCGATCTGAAGGCGGCCGGGCGCGACATCATCAGCCTCGGCGCCGGCGAGCCCGATTTCGACACGCCCGACAATATCAAGGCCGCCGCCAAGGCCGCGATCGATGCGGGCAAGACGAAATACACGGCCCCCGACGGGATCCCCGAGCTGAAGGAGGCCATCGTCGCCAAGTTCAAGCGCGAGAACGGGCTCGACTACACGACCGCGGAGGTCTCGGTCGGCACCGGCGGCAAGCAGGTGCTCTACAACGCGCTGATTGCAACCATGAACCCGGGCGACGAGGTGCTGATCCCCGCACCATACTGGGTGAGCTACCCGGACATGGTGCTCCTCGGCGGCGGCACGCCCGTGGTGGTCGAGACGAGCCTCGAGACCGCCTTCAAGATGACGCCCGCGGCCCTAGAGGCCGCGATCACGCCGAAGACCAAGTGGCTGATCTTCAACTCGCCCTCCAACCCCTCCGGCGCGGGCTACTCCCATGCGGAGCTGAAGGCGCTCACCGATGTGCTGATGCGCCACCCGCATGTCTGGGTGATGACGGACGATATGTACGAGCACATCGCCTATGACGGTTTCACCTTCTGCACCCCTGCGGAGGTCGAGCCCGGGCTGAAGGCGCGCACGCTCACGGTGAACGGGGTCTCGAAGGCCTATTCCATGACCGGCTGGCGCATCGGCTACGCGGCGGGGCCCGAGCAGCTCATCGCGGCGATGCGCAAGGTGCAGTCCCAGTCCACCTCCAACCCCTCCTCGATCAGCCAGTGGGCGGCGGTGGAGGCGCTGAACGGGCCGCAGGACTATATCGTCAGCTCCCGCGCGGCCTTCCAGAAGCGCCGCGATCTCGTCGTGTCCATGCTGAACCAGGCCACGGGGCTCGAATGCCCGGTGCCGGAGGGGGCGTTCTACGTCTATCCGAGCCTCAAGGCGTTGATCGGGCGGAAGACCCCGGCCGGCAAGGTGATCGCGACTGACGAGGACTTCGTGACCGAACTGCTCGAGACCGAAGGCGTGGCGGTGGTGCACGGCGCGGCCTTCGGCACGAGCCCGAACTTCCGCGCGAGCTACGCCACGTCGGATGCGGTGCTGGAGGACGCCTGCCAGCGCATCCAGCGCTTCTGCGCCTCGCTCGCATGAGCGAGGCCGCCGCCGGGGAGGCCGCGCCGGGCAGCGTCCTGATCGTCGGCGCCGGAATCGTCGGTCTCTCGACCGCCTGGGCGCTCTGCCGGCGCGGCCGGGCGGTCACGGTCCTCGAGCGCGGGACCGTGCCCAACCCCATCGCCTCCTCCGCCGATCACCACCGGCTGATCCGCGCGTCCTACCCCACCAACCCCGGCTACGGGGCGCGGATCGGCGAGGCCTTTGCGGCCTGGCGCCGGCAATGGGCCGACCTCGCGGCCGGCGGCGGCGGGCCGGAGAGCCGGTACTACGCTGCGCGCGGCATGCTCACCCTCAGCCAGCGCGCGGGTGATTACGGCGACCGCACCCGGGCGCAGTTCGAGGAACTCGGCATCGCCTACGAGCCCTTCGACAGCGCCGCCGCCCTCGCCGAGCGCTTTCCCTTCCTCGAGACCGGCAATGTCGCGGCGGGTGTCCTCAGCGAGGGCGGCGCGCTCATGGCTAACCGCATCCTCACGGATCTGGCGGACTGGCTGCGCCGGAACGGCGTCGTGCTGCTCGAGCGCTCCCCGGCCGTCGCCATCGATCGCGCGGCCGGGACGGTGACGCTGGCGGATGGCCGGGTGCTGGCCGCCGAGACGGTGCTCGCGACTGCCGGCGCCGGCATGCCCGGCCTCCTGCCCGAGATCGAAGGGACGCTGCGCTACCGCCGCACGCTCAGCCTCTATGTCGAGCCGCCCGACGCGCTCGCCGAGGCCTGGGCGCAGGCGCCCTGCTGGAGCTATCTCGGCGGCGAGGGCGATCTCTGGGGCATGCCGCCCATGGACGGGCTGCCCGCCAAGCTCGGCTGCGGCGCCATGGGCCGGGTCGATCCCGACGATACCGACCGTACGCCGACCCCCGACGAGGTGGCGCAGATCTTCGCGCATTACCGCAGCCGCCTGCGCGGCATCGAGGACTTCACCCTGCGCTTCTCGCAGGCAAATTACTGGATGCTGGCACCGGAGCACCGTTTCTTCGTGCGCCGCGAAGGCCGGCTGGTGATCGCCTCCGCCTGCTCGGGCCACGGCTTCAAGTTCGGGGCCCTCTCGGGCGAGGATCTTGCCGATGCGGTGACCGGTGCGGCGCCCTTCGAGGCCGTGGTGAGCCGCATGGAGGGCCGCTCACCTGAACCCACCGCCGCCTGAGCGGTCCGCGCCGGGGTGGTGCGCGATGGCCCGAGGGTGCCCCGGGCTCGACCCGGGGCCTCCCGGGACGCTCAAGGAGGTCCCGGGTCACGCCCGGGATGCTCACGGAGGTCCCGGGTCAAGCCCGGGATGCTCAAGGAGGTCCCGGGTCAAGCCCGGGACCCGCGCCCGGCC
>JBCBWF010000533.1:0-2999 GCA_039817245.1 Pseudomonadota bacterium
ACATCGGGCTTGTCCACCCCCATGCCAAAAGCCACCGTCGCGACCATCACCATCTCGTCGGCGCTGGCGCGGGCCGGCGTGCCCGCCGAGGCCTACCACGCCGGTCTCGAGCCCGTCGACCGCGAGGCCCGACAGCGCCGCTTCACCCGCGCCGACGAGATGGTGATGGTCGCGACGGTGGCTTTTGGCATGGGGGTGGACAAGCCCGATGTCCGTTTTGTCCTGCAGGCCGATCTGCCGAAGTCGATCGAGGCCTATTACCAGGAGATCGGGCGCGCCGGGCGTGACGGGCTCGCCGCGGACACGCTCACGCTCTACGGGCTGGACGACATCAAGCTCGCGCGGATGCGGATCGACGAGAGCGGGGCGCCGGAGGAACGGCGCCGGGCCGATCACGCACGGCTGAACGCGCTGCTGGCGCTCGCCGAGGCGCCGCATTGCCGGCGCCAGACACTGCTCGCCTATTTCGGCGAGACGACGGAGCCCTGCGGATATTGCGATCTCTGCCGCAACCCGCCTGCGATGATCGAGGGGACCGAGATTGCTCAGATGGCGCTCTCCGCCATGCTCCGTTCGGAGGAACGCTTCGGGCTCGGCCATGTGGTCAACATCCTGCGCGGCCAGGCGGACGACAAGATCCGCCGTTTCGGGCACGACCGGCTGAAGACCTTCGGGGTGGGGGCGGCGCACGGGGCGGAGGCGTGGAAGGCCTGGATGCGCCAGATCTACGCGCTCGGCCTTGCCGAGATCGATGCGGAGCGCCATGGCGCATGGCGGGTGACGGCGGCGGGCTGGGAGGTCTTGCGGGGCGAGCGTCCGGTCGCCTTGCGTGCGGCGGCGCCGCCCGCAGTCCGGCGCGCGCGCACCGCTGGCGGGCGGGCAGAGGTGGCGCAGAGCGTGGCGCCCGGCGACGAGGCGCTCTTCGAGGCTCTGCGGAGCCTCCGCGGCCGGCTCGCGCGCGAGGCGGGCGTGCCGGCCTATGTCGTCTTCAACGACCGCACGCTGGTGGATATGACCGCGCGCCGCCCTGCGGATCTGGAGGCGATGGCGGCGGTGCACGGCGTGGGCCGCGCCAAGCTCGAACGTTTCGGGGCGGATTTTCTGGCAGAGATCCGGGCGCACTCATAGTCGGCGTTGCCAGACGGTTCGGCGCGTGCGTTTCGCAGTTGCGGCCGCTCCCACCCACGACATTGTGGGAGTCGAGATGGGAACGTATAATGAACGAAACCGTATTTGAAACCAAGCTGTGGTGAGCCCGCAATCGTCACGCGTCGTTTACGAACAGCCGAACAGAATGACGTGGGAGGGAGCGATCGCGGCAACTGTCAGTACGAGAAAGAGGCGCGCTCTAACCCGTGAGAGCAGCCGAAACGAGGCTCGCGGCGATCGCCCACATGATGATCGCGATCAGGATGTCGAGGATCTGCCAGGCCCGGGGCCGCGCGAAGATCGGTGCGAGCAGGCGCGCTCCATAACCGAGCGAGAAGAAGAAGACGAAGCTGGCGAGCATCGCTCCCGCGCCGAAGGCGGTACCGTGCCCGGCCTCCGTCCACGGCACCGAGATCGCACCGACCAGCACCACCGTGTCGAGATAGACATGCGGGTTTGCCCATGTGAAGGCGAGGCAGGTGGCGAGGGCGACGCCGAGCGACCCCGCCCCCTCCGCCGCCGCCTCGAGCCGCCCGGGATTGAACGCGCGGCGCATCGCGAAGGCGCCATAGAGCGCGAGAAAGAGCGCGCCTGCCCAGAGCATCGCGGCATTGAGCGACGGCAGCGCCGCGATCGCCGCCCCCATCCCGGCCACGCCGGCAGCGATCAGCACCGCGTCGGAGAGCGCACAGACGAGGCAGACCCAGAACACATGTGCCCGCAACAGGCCCTGGCGCAGAACGAAGGCGTTCTGCGCGCCGATTGCCAGGATCAGCGAGAAGCCGGTCGCAAAGCCGGTGGCGAAAGCGGGTATCATGAAAGCATGAAAAGCGCTCAGTCCGCGCCGTCCTGGGATGGCGGCGCCACGGCGCGGGCGTAAGCGGCCTTGCGCTCCTGGACCTCCTTGGAGCGCGCCAGGATCTCCGCGCGCGTCGGCGGCACAACCAGGCCTGCGGAGATCACGAGCTTCGCTGCGTCCTCGATGCTCATCTCGAGCGGGATCACGTCGTCGCGCGGCACGAAGAGCAGGAAGCCCGAGGTGGGGTTCGGCGTGGTGGGCAGGAAGACCGAGACCATCCGGTCCATGCCGGAGGCCTCCAGGATCTCGCCCTTGGTGTCCGTGGAAATGAAGGCGACCGCCCAGATCCCGCGGCGCGGATACTCCACCAGACAGGCCTCGCGAAACGAGGTCTGCGACTGGCTGAGGATCGTTTCCACCAGCTGCTTCAGCGCATTGTAAATCGAGCGCACGATCGGCGTGCGGTCCACCAGGCTCTCGCCGAAGCGGATCAGCTGCTTGCCGAACACCTTCTTGGCGAAATAGCCGACCACCACCGTGAAGACGATGAAGACCAGCACGCCGTAACCCGGCACATGGGTGCCGAAATAGGAGCTCGGATTGTAGGGGTCCGGCACCAGCGGCATGACCTGGCTATCGACGAAGCCCACGAAATTCCAGGTGAGCCAGCCCGTGACCACGATGGGTGCGACCACGACGATGCCGGTGAGGAAGTTGTTGCGCAGCCGCTGAAAGATCGTGACACCGCGCCGGCGCGGGCGACGCTCCCCGCTGTCCTGCCGGCGCGCAGCGTCGTGACTGCTCTCTGGTGCCATGCTGCTGCCTTGTCCTCTCGAACGGCTGTAGTTAGTAGCCAAGCCCGCGCTGCACAACGTGTGTGAAGGGTTCCCCGTTCTGTCCACGCAGGATTTGTGCCACCAACGCGTCACACGCCGTTTCCGCTCGCGTTACAGACGCGATATGCGGCGTCACTGTGACTTTGGGGTGAAGCCAGTAAGGATCCTCTGCGGGAAGGGGTTCTTCGTCGAACACATCCATGGTCGCGTGGCCG
>JBCBWF010000481.1:0-3750 GCA_039817245.1 Pseudomonadota bacterium
ACGTGGGTGGGAGCGGCCGCTGAGATGGATCGGGGGCCTCGGATGGCCGCTTAGCGCAGGACGAGTTCCACGCGGCGGTTGCGGCGGCGGTCCTCTTCGGTGCGGTTGGCGGTCAGGGGAGCGAGCCAGCCGATGCCATGCGCCTCGAGGCGCCCGGCGGGGATGCCGCGGGCGACGAGGGCGTCGAGCACGGCCTGTGCGCGGCGGCGCGAGACCTCGATATTGGCTGCGAGGCTGCCGCTGTTGTCCGAATGACCGACGATGGCAACCGCCATGTTGGGACGGCCTTCCAGCATCTCTGCGATGCGGGCGATCGTCGCCTCGGAGCTGGGGGCGATTGCCGCGCCGCCACTGCCGAACGCCAGGCCGGCGACGGGGACGCGGCCGTCGCGCAAGAGGTCTGCGAGGAGCGGATCGGCGGTCTCCGGCTCTGCATCCGGCGCATCGGCTGCCGTTGCGGCTCCGGCGGGGCTCTGCGCGGCAGGCTGTACGGCAGAGCGGGCGGAGGGCAGCGGTCCGGGCGACGGCGATGGCTCGGCCGGCGGGAGGGTCGGCGGGGCGATCGGCTCCGGGGAGCCGGGATCCGGCAGGATCGCGGCGATCTGGATGTGGATGCTCGCGAGAACCCGGCTGACGAGCACACCGACATAGGCGAGCGGGCTGTCGCTGCCGGCGGGGCGGCGCATGGTGAGTTGGCCGAAATCGCCCACATCCATCAGCATCTGCGGCGCGGGCAGGAGGGGCACGGCGAAGCGGAAATCGAAGCCGCCACAGCCCTCTCCGGCGCAATCGAGCACGGTCTCGAAGCCCGCCTCGGCGAGGCGGGTGCGGTACCCCGCGAGGACGCTGGCGCTGGAACGGCCCTCCGCCGGCAGCCGGTAGGCCGCGAGATCCACGGCGCCGAGGAGCGCGCGCATCCCGGTCTCGCCGGGGCCGACGGGAGCCACCGGCAGGGCGTAGCGCTCGAGCGGATGTCGGACGCGATGGGTCTCCTCCGCGCCCGGCGGGGGGGCCGGCTCCAGCCCGTCGAGCGGGTTGTCCTGCGCATATGCAGCCGGCCCTGCCGCCATCCATCCGGCGGCGAGCGCGGCCCAGAGGATCCGCACCGCCCCGGATCGAAAGGTCATGCCCGGTCCTTCTCCCGGTCGAGAATGGCGTAACGATAGCTGCCGAAGGATGCGAAGCCGAGGCGACCATAGAGCGCGATGGCGCCTGCATTCTCCGCGACAACGGAGTGGCAGAGATAGCGCGCACCCTGCCCCGCCGCGTAGCGCTGGATCGCGGCGACAAGGGTGGCGGCGACGCCGAGGCGGCGGAAGCCGGGGCGCACGAAGAGCGCCTGGGTGACCGCGATCTCGCCGTCGAGGATCGCCGCGGCCGCACCGGCCGGGCGCATGCCGGCGCGGCCGAGCAGGCGGATCTTGGGTTCGGGCGCGCGCTCGACGATGGCGCGGCGGGCGGGGCCGACGCCGCCTTCGGTCCAGACCTCGTCGAGCATCGCGAGCGGGGTCGCCACGGCGATCGCGATGGAGGCGGCCTCGGCGCGCGGGTCGGGCGCCGGCAGGGGCTCGGCCGCATCGCGCCAGAGCAGCAGCGAGCGGTCGTAGATCCGGTAGCCGCGCGCCTCCAGGGCGGCGCCGAGCGCTTCGTCGCCCGGCCAGAGCTGGAAGCGCGGCGCGAAGCCTTCGGCGATGTAGCGCGCTTCCGCAGCGTCGATGGCGGCCTCAAGCGGCCGGTCGGCCGGGCTCTCGGCCCAGACGGAGGCCGCGCGCGAGCCCGCCCCCTCGGTGAAGCGCAGATGCCAGCCGCCCAGGCGCTCGACCCGGGCCGCGGGCCAGGTCGCGTCGCTCGCGCGGGCGAAGCGCGCGGGCGCGAAAGGCGCCGGGGTCGCGGCGATGCCCGACTGCGCGGATCTCTCGGAGGGCCCGGTCATCCCTGCTTCAGAAGGCGCGCCTTCTCGCGCTGCCAGTCGCGCTTGCGCTCGGTGTCGCGCTTGTCGGCCATCTTCTTGCCCTTGGCGAGGCCGAGTTCCAGCTTCGCGCGGCCGCGGTCGTTGAAATAGAGCTTGAGCGGCACCAGCGTCATGCCCTCGCGGCCCACACCCTGCGCCAGCCGGGCGAGCTCGCGCGCATGGACAAGGAGCTTGCGCTTTCGCCGCTCGTCATGGGCGAACATCTTGTCCATCGACTGGCTGAAGGGCGGGATATAGGCGTTGATCAGCCAGAGCTCGCCATCCTCGACGCTGGCATAGCTCTCGGCGATGTTGCCGCGGCCCTCGCGCAGCGACTTCACCTCGGAGCCCTGCAGCATGATGCCGGCCTCGAGGCTGTCCTCGATGAAGTAGTCGTGCCGCGCGCGCCGGTTCTCGGCCGCGATCTTCGGTTTGGGCTGCTTGTCCGCCATGCTGGTTCCCGCAGCGCCTCCGGCTCAGGCGTTCACGAGCCCGGCATGCATCATCGCCGCCCGGATGCGCTCGCCGGTGGCGGTGCTGACCGGGCCGAGCGGCAGGCGCACTTCGTTGCTGCAGCGCTCGAGCAGCGCGAGGGCGTGCTTGGCGCCGCAGAGGCCGGGTTCGAGGAAGATCGCCTCGTGGAGCGGCATCAGCCGGTCCTGCAGGGCGAGGGCCTGCGCGTAGTCGCCGGCGAGCGTCGCCTCCTGGAAGCGCGCGCAGAGGGCGGGGGCGACATTGGCGGTGACGGAGATGCAGCCGGTCCCGCCATGGGCGTTGAAGCCGAGGGCCGAGGCGTCCTCGCCGGAGAGCTGCACGAAATCGGCGCCGCAGGTCGCACGCTGCTGGCTGGTGCGCGCGACATCGCCGGTGGCGTCCTTCACGCCGATGATGCGCGGCAGGCCGGCGAGGCGGCCCATGGTCTCCGGCGACATGTCCACCACCGAGCGGCCGGGAATGTTGTAGATGATGATCGGCAGCTCGCAGGCATCGTGCAGCGCCGTGTAATGCGCGACGAGCCCGTCCTGCGTCGGCTTGTTGTAGTAGGGCGTCACAACCAGGGCGGCATCGGCGCCGGCGGCCTCGGCATGGCGGATCAGGGAGATCCCCTCCTCGGTGCTGTTGGAGCCGGCACCGGCGATGACGGGCACGCGCTTGTCCGCCGCCTTCACCACAATCTCGACCACGCGGTTGTGCTCGTCATGGCTGAGGGTCGGGCTCTCGCCCGTGGTGCCCACGGGGACGAGGCCGTGGCTTCCCTCCTTGATCTGCCACTCGACCAGATCGCCGAGCGCTTTCTCGTCCACCGCGCCGTCTCGGAACGGGGTGACGAGGGCGGGAATCGATCCGCGAATGTTGAGAGTGCTCATGCTGGCCGCCGCTTGTGATCAGGACGCCGCAAGCTAGGGAGAAGGGCCAGCCCATGCAAGCGCCGCCGAACATGGCTCTGCGGGTGCCGCGCAAGTGCTGTCCTGCGACCAACGCACGAAAGCGTGCCCCAAACCGGGACCCTGCCCGCTGCCCCCGCCGGAGCTATGTGATAGGCTCACGATATATCAGGGGTGGATGCGCGCTCGGAGAGCGGCAAGGCGGAGTGGAATGACTCATTGGCACTGGTGCCCGGATTGGCGGGCCATGGTGGTCGTTTTGTGTCTTACGGTCGGGCTCGGCGCGGTGCCGGGTTTGGCGCATGCGTTGAATCTGGAGCAGGCGCGGCGCGACGGCGCGCTGGTGGCGGAGGCATTGGACGCCGGCGCCACGGGAGACTGGGAGCGCGCCGAGGCGATTGCCGCGCGATCCTC
>JBCBWF010000457.1:0-4052 GCA_039817245.1 Pseudomonadota bacterium
AAAAGAATTGAGAGAACAGCAATAAAAATACTCACCGCTCTAATCTCATCGCGCCAATTTGGACGGCTGGCAAGAATCGTGCCGCAGATTATGATAACTACAAGCATCCAGGCAAAGACATATCCTAGCGAGTACCACGGCGGATTCTGGATGACAAAATCTGAGATGCTCTCAAGCATTGGCTTACTCCGAATCTCTTGAAACAACATGCGTCAAACATATGGGAGAGTAAGCGAGGGACAACGTCAATGCAAGAGCGCTAGGCTAGGTTGCGGATAGCAGAGATCAGAATAGTTGAATTCAGCGCAGCTGATTATGTCTTCCTCATTGGAATTTGAGTTAAATGCATTCCTCTCCGATAGGCATAAGTCTCTGACAAATCAAAGCTCCTCGGATCTGGCTTCGTTGCCGAGCCAGCGGCTCTGATCTCTTGTTCCTGTGAAAGGCGCCAGTGCTCGGAGCGTTTGATACCTGCTTCCACACCGTTTCCAGCCATGCCTGCGGCAGCAAGCGAAGGCCAAGTCGGCGCGTGCACGGTGTTGATCGAAGCGTCAGAAGCGGCTCCCGACTTGGGTCGTCGTGGCCGCCAAGTCGGTCAGGCGGCTTCCTCGTGGGCGTGGCAGTGGTGGATTTCGATGGTGGTGTGGACGATGGCGAGGTCGTGGGGGATCAGGGCCTTGTAGTGGGCGGGGCTGCGGGGGTGGTGGGTCACGATGGTGATCTCGGCCGCGTGCTGACCCTGGCCGATGGCCCAGACATGGAGATCGGCGATCCTGTCGTCCCCGTCCGCCTCCAGCGCCGCGCGCAGCCGCTCGGTCACCGGCGCTTCCGCCTGCCAGTCGAGCAGCACCTTGGCCGACATGCGCATCAGCCCCCAGGACCAGTGCGCCACGAGCACCGCGCCAACGATCCCCATCACCGGATCGAGCCAGGCCGCGCCCGCATATTTGCCCGCCAGCAGCGCCAGGATCGCCAGGAGCGAGGTCAGCGCATCGGCCAGCACATGCAGATAGGCCGCGCGCAGGTTGTGATCGGTATGGAGCTCCGACGCCGCCTCGCCGTGGTGGTGGTGGTGCCCATGCGCGTGATGGGCATGCCCGTGCCCATGCCCGTGCCCATGGGCATGCCCGTGCCCGTGCCCATGCCCATGCCCATGGGCATGCCCGTGCCCGTGATCATGCCCGTGATGATGGTGATGCGGCGTCGAGGCCAGCAGCCACGCGCTCGCCCCGTTCACCAAGAGCCCCAGCACCGCCACCAGGATCGCCTGGTCGAAGCTGATCGCCACCGGGTTGAAGAGCCGCTCCACGCTCTCCACCGCCATCAGCGCCGCGAAGCCCCCCAGCAGGATCGCGCTCGCGAAGGCCGCCAGGCTGTTCACCTTGCCCGTGCCGAAGGAGAAGCGCCGGTTCGCCGCCTGCCGCCGCGCATAGACATAGGCCGCCACGCTGATCCCCAGCGCCGCCGCATGGCTCGCCATGTGCAGCCCGTCCGCCAGCAGCGCCATCGAGCCGTAATAGAGCCCCGCCACGATCTCCACGACCATGAAGACCGCGGTCACCACCACGATGATCAGCGTCCGCCGCTCGCCGGGGCGCGCCTTGTCCTGGTCGAACACGTGGTCGTGGGTCCAGGGGGACATGTCATGCGTGTGCATCGCGTCTGATCTCCGGTCGTCGGGTGCGTGGTGCGGGGCGCGGAGCCGGGCTGCCCGCGCGTCCTCTGCGCGGCGAGCTTTATACCCGGTTTGAAACAGTCCTGCGACGCCGCCGCACCGCCGCCACGATCTTCCGCCATGCTTCGCCCCATGAAGATCGTCGAGAACAGCGCAGATCGTCTCGTCGTGCGGGACCGGTCGCATCTGGCCGCCCTCGCGGTGATGGTCATTGCGCTCATCTTCGGGGTGCTCGGCTTCGGCGGGATGTCGGTGGCGGACACCGCGGCGGAGAGGATCGCCGCGCATGTCTTCGGCTACGGCTCCTTCGCCATCGCCCTCGGCGCGCTCTTCATCATCCGCACCCATACGCATGTCTTCGACCGCGGGGCCGGGCTGCTGCACCGGCGCGTCGCCGGGCTCTTCGGCCGGCCGGAGCAGCAGCAGGTCCCGCTCGGCCATGTCCGCCGCGCCGAGGTGGACACCGACAGCGACAGCGACGGGGACACGCACCGCGTCGTCCTCATCCTCGCGGAGGGCGGGGGGGAGCGGGTGCTGCCCATGCGCAACTACCACTCGAGCACGCCGCAGCAGGCGATGGCAGACAGCATCAACGCCTGGCTCCGGCGCTAGCAGCGCCCCGCCGCGCGGCTCAGAACTTGAACTCCTCGGTGCCGTCGACGAGCGCGCGGATCCCCGCATTGTCCGGATAGCGCGTGAGCAGCACGGCGCGCATCCAGGCCGAATAGGTGGGCTTGGCGTCGAGATCGGGGTCGCGCACCAGATCCGCGCCGAAATCCTCGGCCAGCGCATCCGCCATCTCGGCATAGCCCGCCTCGTCGAGCTCGAACGGGTCCCAGGTGACCCCCCCGCTCATCCCGGCGCCGAATTCGCCGGCGCGGAAGATCTCGTTCGCCACCGCCATCGGCGGGATCACGTTGTGCCAGAGCAGATAGGGCAGGGCCTGCAACAGCGCCGCCGGCGTGCGCCGCTCCACCTCCGGTGCCTGCCCGTTCATGGAAAAATCGCGGGTCTCGATCTCGCGCATGCGCTCCTCCCGGCCCCCCCTGCTGGAGAGGCGCAACCATGCCGCGCAATCGCGGCGAAGCTGGGGCACGACGCTCCACTCGCAGCCCCGCCCGCACACTCGCGCAAAACCGCCCGCCCCCCGCCCGCGGGCCTTGCGGGGGCGGGCGGGACAGGCTACCTGCCCGGCGCATGAACAAGCTCGAACCGCTCGAGCCGGGGCGTGTCGCCGTTGGCGGCGCGCCCGAGGGCTATGATGCCAGGCTGGTGGCCGAGCTCGCCGAACGCGCCGGCGGGCCGGTGATCCATGTCGCGCGCGACGATGCCCGCGCCGCCGCCATGACCGAGGCGCTGGCGATCTGGGCGCCCAAGCTCCCGGTCTTCGGCTTCCCCGCCTGGGACTGCCTGCCCTACGACCGCGTCTCGCCCAACCCCGAGCTCGTCGCCGAGCGCATGGCCACCCTGGCGCGCCTCGCCCATGCCGCGCCCGAGAGCCCCGCGGTCCTCGTCACCACGCTGAACGCGGTCCTGCAGAAGGTCCCCGCCCGCCAGATCCTCGCCGAGGCGAGCTTCGTCGGCCATGTCGGCCACCGCGTGGAGGTGGAGGCGCTCACCGGCTGGCTCGCGCGCATGGGCTTCAACCGCGCCTCCACGGTGATGGAGCACGGGGACTATGCCGTGCGCGGCGGCATCATCGACATCTTCCCGCCGGGCCACGCCACGCCCGTGCGCCTCGATTTCTTCGGAGATGTGCTCGAATCCGCCCGCCGCTTCGACCCCGGCACCCAGCGCACGCTGGAGAAGATCAAGCGCGTCGAGCTCGCCCCGGCCTCCGAGGTGATCCTCGATCCGCCCGCCATCCAGCGCTTCCGCATCCGCTACCGCGAGCTCTTCGGCGCCGCGCGGCTGGACGACCCGCTCTACGCCGCCGTCTCCGAGGGGCGCAAGCACCAGGGCATGGAGCACTGGGTGCCGCTCTTGCACGAGGCGATGGAGAGCCTGTTCGACTATCTCCCCGGCGCCCCCGTCAGCCTCGACGATCAGATGGAGGCCGCCCGCGCCGCGCGGCTCGACACCGTCGCGGACCATCACGGCGCGCGGATCGAGGCGGGCAAGCTCGCAGGGCCGAGCACCACCCCGGTGCGCCCCTGTCCGCCGGAGCTTCTCTATCTCGACGAGCCCGCCTGGGCCTCTGCCCTCCACGGCCGCGCCGTGCGCGCCTTCTCGCCCCACCGCACCGCCTCCGGGCCCGGCGTCATCGATGCCGGCGGGCGCCAGGGCATCCACACCTTCATCGGCACCTCGCCCTTGCACCGCCAGTACCAGCTCAACAAGGATCGCGACCAGGTCCTCGAGCAGATCCGCGAGACCG